>JBKJQL010000277.1:0-3525 GCA_046594035.1 Gaiellaceae bacterium | reverse complement strand
GTTCGCCAGCAACGACCCTTGGGCGTCTATGCCACCTCGCGTGCGCTTGTCCGCCGGCCCCAGGGGAACTTCGACCTCCGGGTTATCTCATCTGAGCTGCTCTCAACGCGTTGAGGTCGGCCCAGGTTAGGAGCCAAACGTTGCCAGGTTAGATAACGCCACGATCCGCTTTGTTCCGTAACATGAGATCGCCCACGATCAGGTCGCGTCCGCTCACTCAGGCAAAAGTTCAGCCAAAGTTCTCGCCTGGGGGTGAGCGATACTTGCTGCCGCGCTTGGCGACACCGACAGCTGGGCGCTCTTCTTCCACGTGGTGGGCGCCTTCCTCTTCGTCGGGGGTGTGATCGTCGCCGGCGTTACCTTCGAGGCCGCCCGCCGTCGGCTACCCGGCGAGATCGCGTTGCTGCTCGGGCTGACGAGGATCGGCGTGTTGCTCGTCGTGCTCGGCACACTCAGCGTGCTCCCCTTCGGCCTCTGGCTCGTCCACCTCGGCGGCTTCGGCTACCGAGCGGGCTGGATCGAAGCCGCTCTCGCGCTGTTCGTCGCCGCGAGCGTCCTCGGCGCAATCGGCGGGCAGCGGCCGAAGCGCGCACGCAAGCTGGCGGCTCGCCTGGCGCGCGAGGGCGCCGAGGAGACCGCTGAGCTGCGCGCCCTGCTCGACGACCGCGTCACGCTCGCGTTGAACTACGCACTGCTGGCGCTCGTCGTCGCGATCGTCGTGCTGATGGTCTTCAAGCCGGGTTCCAGCGCCGGCTGAGTCAAACAGCGAACGGATGGCGTCCGGCGCTCTCCGCGACGAGCGGGGCGTGCAGCCAGCGCCGCAGGAGGATAGCCGCGAACGTGCCGAGCGTCGCCAACTGCTCACCGAGCATCACCAGGCCCGCGAGATTCTGGTCGCCGATTGCGGAGAGCCCGAAGGGCCGGTTAGCCTGTTCGGCGTACACCGGATAGAGCGGCGCGTAGGAGAGGATCAACGTGTTCGCGAGCGCCATCCCTCCGACGAGCAGTCCCAACGCGTACCCGAGCCGCTGCCACAGGCCGAGCGCGCACCGCCCCGCCGGATCGATCAGCTGCATCCAGACGAGCGCGCCGCCGAGCACGAAGGTGGCGTGCTCGAACCCGTGCAGCCGTGGAACTGCGAGCGCGCGGTCGTAGAGGGCCGGAACGTGCCAGGCCGCGATCGATGCCCCCCACACCACGAACGCGACGCTTGGACGGAGCAGCTGCGATACGACCGCGCGCAGCCACGAACGCCGGGCGAGCCACCGCATCAGCGGCGCCGGCAGCATGAAGAAGAACAGCGGCCCGCGCACGGCGACGAGCGTCAACGCCGGGACCGCGTCGGCGATCAGTACGTGCTCGAGCATGTGCGCGGAGAGCAGCCGGTCGGCGAGCTCGTCCACCCGCGGTGAGAGTGCGAAGAGCCACAGCGCGACGGCGATGCCGAAAAGGACTGCGCGGTCCCAGCCGGCCAGGTCCGCCCGGCCGCGCCGCCGCAGGCGGACGAAGGCCTGCACGAACGCCACGGTCGCAAACGCCACGGTCGCTACTGCTACAGCAACCGGCATTTGCGCGCCAGCGCGACCGCTTCGAGTTGCGAGTGGCAGTCGAGCCGGCGCAGCACGTCCCGGATGTGGTTCCTCGCGGTCGCCTGCGTCACCCCGAGCTCTGCCGCGATCTCCCTCGCACGCACACCACGTGAGATCAGCACGAGCACCTCGTGCTGGCGCGGACTGAGCGCGACGCCGACCGTGCCGGGCATTGCCGCTACCCGATCACCCAGCGAGTCGCGAGGTAGACGAACGCCAGCAGCCAGGCGACGAAGAAGAAGCCGAGGTAGATCACCATGATTGCGAGCGTGCCCGGCGTTTCGTAGCGGTCGGAGCGGAACGGATTGGTCATCTCACTCTCCTAGAGCGTCGACAGGATGAGTCCGACGAGGAGCGCCAGGAGGTAGAGCCCCGACGCCTTGAACGTGCGCCACGCGTGCCGCTTGTCAGCGTGCTTGCGGAGCGCGTACGTGTCTCTGAGGAATGCGGCGCCCGCGAGTGCGGCAGCGACGCCGTACACGACGCCCAGCAGCGGCACGAGGGCGAGCGACGTCGCGACGGGCGCGACCGTGTTCGCATGGATGGCCGAGGCGGTGCGCCGGGCCCCCACGACGGCGGGCAGCATCGGAATCCCTGCGGCGCGGTAATCGTCCTCGTACACGATCGCAAGGCTCCAGAAGTGGCTCGGCGTCCAGAGGAAGAGCACTGCGGCGAGCAGGAGCGGGGCGAGGGCGAGCGTTGTCGCGCCCGTCTGCCAGCCTGCGAGCGCCGAGAAGCTGCCGGCCGCGCCGCCGAGGACGATGCTGTACGGCGTGCGCGGTTTGAGCCACCACGTGTAGACGAACGCGTATGTCACCGCGCCGGCGAGCAGGTACAGGCAGGTCGCGACGCCGAGGACCGGGATCGCGGCCTGCGACGCCACGATCAGCCCGGCGCCGAGCCAGAGTGCGATTCGAGGCTCGGCGATCCGCCCCGACGGGAGCGGCCGGTGCCGTGTGCGGCGCATCCGAGCGTCCGTCTCTCGCTCGAGGTAGTGGTTGAGCGCCGAGGCCCCGGACGACGCGGCGAAGCACGCCGCTGCGAGCGCGGCGAGGACCGCCGGGCTGCGCGTGCCGGCGGCCACCGCCGCGGCGAGCGCGACGAACACGACGAGTGCGTCGATCCGGAGCTTGAGCAGGGTGAGGACGTCGCGCCAGGCGGCGGGGGCGGTCAGGGGCAGAGCCATCGCTGAACCCGCGCTGCTCATGCGGCCGCCGAGGGGACGAGCCGCTCAGGGTCGTCGGTGCGCTTGCCCCGGATGAGTGTCATCACCATCAGGAAGATGAAGAGGGCGCCGGCGAGGCTCGCCACACCGGCGCCGACGCCGGCGATGTTCATCGGCAGCGCCCAGCTGTGCGGCGCCTCGCCGCCGTACGAGATCGAATCGGCGCGACGCGGCACGCCGAGGTACCCGGCCCAGCCCTGGGCGGTGCTCATGAGCAAGAGGCCGCCGCCGTAGGTGTACGCCTGGATCGTCGCCAGCCGGTGCGACCACAGCTCGCGGCAGACCAGCAGCGGGACGAGGTAATAGGCGAAGCCCATGAAGGCGAGCGTCGTCCCGCCGACGACGATCTGGTGGATGTGGGCGGGAACCCACATCGTGTTGTGGCTGATCATGTTCAGCTGAAGCGTCGTCTCCGCCGTGCCGGTCCAGCCGCCAAGCGCGAACAGAAGGAGGGAACCGGCCATCGCGGCGACGCCGGCGTGGCCCCACTTCAGCGCCTTCAGCCAGCCGAAGAGCCCGATCACGCCGCGCCGGCGCTGCGCGGCCTCGACACCGCCCATCACGGCGAGCCCGTGCATCAGGCTCGGGATGCCAAGCCCGAAGCCCATCGCGGTGCCGCCGACGATCTTCACGTCGGTGCCGATGCTCGGGTCGACGAGGAAGTGGTGACCGAGCACGGGGACGGTGATGATCAGGTAGAGGATGAATGCG
>JBKJQL010000126.1:0-4229 GCA_046594035.1 Gaiellaceae bacterium | reverse complement strand
CATCGCGGGTGTCGTCTTCAGCCTCGGCTTTTCCGCTCTCGGCCAGTACCTGCCGATCGCAGGCATCGCCATCGCTCTCGTCCTGGCCTGGCTCGGGACGCTCCTTCTGGTCTCCGGCCATGCGCCGGGCATCAATGTCGGCCGCCGTGCGAGCAGCGGCAGCGGTGTCCCGGCGCTCTTCGGCTTCGGCGTCGCCTATGCCCTCGGCTCGCTGTCGTGTGTGCTGCCGGTCTTCATCCTGACGCTCGGCATCGCTGCCGGCGAGCCGTGGGGGACACGCATTGGCGGTTTTGTCGGCTTCGCGCTCGGGATGGGAACAGTGCTCGCACTCGTCGCGCTCGCTGCGGCAATCACCGGAGAAGGAGCACAGCGGCTGCGACCGATCATCCGCGTCATCCCGCGCCTCGCCGGCGCTGTCGTGCTCGGCGCCGCCGTCGTCCTGCTTGCACGCGAGATCGGCCTGGCGACGGTGAGCCTCGGACATAGCGAACAGAGCCTTACCGTCCGCTCGACGATCGCCGTTGCGGCGACGGCGATCGTCGCAGCAGCGGCCCTCGTCTTACACCGCTCGGCCGGCCGACACCGCGCGACCACGACCCCTAACACGAACGAGGAGATCCCATGAGCCATGACTGTTGCGCACCAGCTGACCTTGTCAGCGAGCCCGCCCCCACAAAGAGCGGCGGCCCGCTCGTCGAGATCCTCTACTTCGACGGCTGCCCGAACCACCACCCTGCGGTCGCACTCGTCGAGCGGATCAGTGCCGAACTTGGCATCGAACCGCGGATCAAGTTCGTCAACGTCTCAGACGAGAAGAAGGCGCAGGAACTGCACTTCCTCGGCTCGCCGACAATCCGTGTCGGCGGCCTCGACGTCGACCCAAAAACCCAAGAGCGCGACGACTACGCCCTCTCCTGCCGCGTCTTCAAGACCGACCGTGGCATCACCGGCCAGCCCGACGAACAGTGGGTGAGAGAGGCACTTCTGCGCGAAACGGCGATCCCCGCCTGAGCGAGCGCTCAGCCCCCGTCGATGGCCGTGTGAGCCGATGATCGACGTCACGATGGCGTCTTACCGCAGCTTCCATACCTCGGTGAAGCGAATAGGCCAGCCGGTCCGGGAAACGTGTCCACATCCTGCCCCCGCTACTACTACTCCGGCGTGACGCTGATTTGAGTCAGTCAGTGATCGTGCGGTATGTTACAATGTTGGGATGAGAAACCCGGAGCGGCTTGAATCACCCAGCCCTTCCGAGCAACGACCGCGCTCGAATCCCTTGCGAGTCGTTCAGGCACTCGGCGCAACGGCTAGAGCGGCCACGATGTGGCCGCGGGTGGCAGCGATCACGAGCCACCCGGGGGGCAGCGCGCGCTCCGACAACTCGGCGAGGCGCTCAAGCTCGCGGTCGTCGGCGCTGCGGCAGAGGCGGAGCTCGAGATCACTCGTGTCCACGAGGGGCCGTGGGCGGGGACTGCGGACGACGCGCGCGTCGCGCCGCAGTTGTTCGAGGCGGTCGTTCGCCAGGATCTTCGTGAACTCGGGGTGAATCATCGTGCTCCCTCCTCCTGCTCAGGTAACCAGTGATACGATGATAGCAGTTACGTAACCTCCTAAGCAAGGTGAATGGTGAACAGCGACCTTGTCGTCGACTTCGTGAACACCGCCGGATTCGGCCCCGACCGGGAGGATCTGACGACGCCAAAGGACCTCTCCGACTGGCTCTCGAGCCGGGATCTCGATCCTGGGGCACCGGCGACCAAGGCCGACCTGGAAGACGCGCGGGCCGTTCGTGAGGCGCTTCGTGGCCTCCTTTCCGCGCACAACGAGGTCGAGGTGGACGTCTCCCGGGCGACGGCCGTGCTCGACGCCGCGGCGCAGCGCAGCGGTCTAGGCATCCGCTTCGCGAATGGACTCGCACGCGCCGAGCCTTCGGCGGCCGGTGTGCGCGGTGCGCTCGGCAGGATCCTCGCTGAGGTCTCTGCGGCCATGGCGGACGGAACCTGGGAGCGCCTGAAGGCCTGCCGCGCCGACGACTGCCGGTGGGCATTCCTCGACACCGCCAAGAACCGCTCGCGCGCGTGGTGCTCGATGCAGTCGTGCGGCAACCGTGCGAAAGTTGCGGCGTACCGTGAGCGACACACCGCGTAAGTCGACGTTCTCGATCGTGGCCGCCGACCTCGAGACAGGCGAGGTCGGGTGCGCCGTGCAGTCGAAGTACTTCTCGGTCGGCTCGGTCGTCCCGTGGGCTTGGGCCGGTGTGGGCGCGGTCGCGACCCAGGCGGCCGGTGTCGCTGTCTACGGACGCCTCGCGCTCGAGGAGCTGCAGCGTGGCGCGACGCCCGAGTCGGCGTTGGAAGCGGTGCTCGCAGACGATCCGGGCCGCGAGACGCGACAGCTCGGAGTCGTGACCGCGGACGGGCGCGCCGCGGCGTTCACGGGCGCGCAGTGCCTGGACTGGGCCGGCCACCGGGTCGGACCGGGATTCGCCGTGCAGGGAAACATCCTCGCGGGCGAGGCAGTCGTCGCTGAAATGGCTCGTGCGTACACCGAGACGGTCGGCTCGCTCGTTGAGCGGCTCGTCGCCTCGCTCGAAGCCGGGCAGGCTGCGGGCGGCGACAAGCGCGGCCAACAGTCGGCGGCGATCGTCGTCGAACGCGTGGGTGCGCGGGCGGAGGCACGGGAGGGGATCGACCGCATCTGTGACCTCCGCGTCGAGGATCATCAAGAGCCGATCGCCGAGTTGCGCCGGCTGGTGGGAATCTGGACCGACTGGGACACGATGCGCCGCGCCAACGTGCACTACGAGCGTGGCGAGCCTGCCGCAGCCGCGGATGCCTTGCACGCGGCGGCGGTCGGCAAGGGCGAACCGATGTTGCTCTACAACCTCGCCTGTTACGAGTCGCTGGCGGGCCGGGCCGAGGATGCCGTCGCGCACCTGCGGCGCGCGGTCGAGCTCGACGATTCCTACCGTGGGCTCGCGGCCGACGACCCGGACTTCGACCCGGTTCGCGCCGCGCTCTCAGAGCTCTAGCTCGAGGAACACCGCGCCGGCGATCGGGTTCGCGCGGTACGGGAGGATCTCCCGGAAGCCGAGCTCCGCGTACAGCGACAGCGCGGCGGCCATGTCCGGCGTCGTGTCCAGCCGCATCCGCGCATAGCCGAGCCTGCGGGCCTCGTCGACGATCGCCTCGGCGAGGCGCCTGCCGAGCCCCGTGCCGCGCGCCGACGGGCGCACGTACAGGCGTTTCAGCTCGCACGTCGTCGCGTCGAGCGGGCGCAGGCCGACGCAGCCCGCGCCGCGTGCGAGCAGGAGCGCACCGCGCGGAGGCGCGTAGTCGCCGGGGAGCTCGGCCAGTTCCCGGTCGAAGTCCTGGAAGTCGAGCGCGAATGGCAGCGACGCCGCGTACTCGCGGAAGAGCGCCCGCGCCTCGTCCACGTCGGACACGTCCGTAACCGCCTCTAGCGGGGCGCCGCTCACATCGTCACGCTATCGGCACGAACCCGGCACAGACACGTGCGTACGTCCGCTCTACCGTTGTCGTCAAAGGCAACGAAAGGAGTATCTCGTGCGCAAGGCACTTTTCATCCTCGGCGTGCTCGCCGTTCTTGCCGTCCCCGCGGCCGCAACGGCGAAGGCGCCCCCGCCCGTCATCTGCGGCACCGCGTGTGACGGTGGCGGTGGCGGTTGGACCGGCTGTACGACACAGACGGCTTCGGATTCCCTGGGCATCCGCTACATCTCCTACATCCGGCATTACCTCGTCGTGAGCTACTGCAAGAGGAACGGCATCATCACCAGCTTGAACCTTGCCGCGCACGGGTGCGACTTCGAAGGTGTGGCGGTGTGTCACGCCGGCGACGCGTGGCAAACGGGAGGCGGCGTAGGTGCGGGGTACGCAACGTTCACCGGGCATGCGACGTACGTTGCTGGTCTCGCCGGCGTGCCGGTGGCCGGAACGAGCACGGTCAACCTCACAATCGGTCCGGGGTAGATGCCGCGCTGGATCAAGGTCGCGTTGATCGCCTTCGGTGTGCTGTGGCTGCTCGTCGCGGGGTTCAGCTTCCTGATCCTCGTGATCTTCAAGCTGTTCTGACCTATCGTCACGGTCGTGGAGCTTCGCCCCACGACCGTCGGCGATCTACCGGTACTCCATCGGCTGTTCCTCGCCGCGATCCGCGGTGTCTTCGAGCCGCACGGGTTCGAGGCGCCCGCCCCGGCGCTGGCGGTG
>JBKJQL010000071.1:0-4010 GCA_046594035.1 Gaiellaceae bacterium | reverse complement strand
CCGAGGTAGTTGAGGTCGTGGCCGGCATCGAGCAGGTGCGGCCCGTCGGCGCCGAAGCCGGTGATCGAGCAGAGGATCGTCGAGTCGGGCAGTTGCACGCCCAGGCGTTCCCAGACACCGGGGCGGAATCCCTCGAGCACGACGTCTGCCTCTGCGAGGACCGCAGGCGGCGGCTGGCTCCGAGCATCCCACGAGATGATCTCCTTGCCGTCGTTCAGCGCCCGGTAGGCGTCGGGGTTCGTCCCCGCGACGGGGTCGCCGTCCGGCGGCTCGATCTTCACGACGCGTGCCCCCAGGCGCAGTAGCTCGCGGCTCGCGTACGGGCCGGGGAGGTAGCGGGTGAGGTCGGCGACTGTGACGCCTGTGAGCGGACGCATCCGTGGCGATTATGCTGCGCGGCGTTGGCTGAGCGGACGATCGACAGACGGAGGGATCTCCTGGACGCGGCGGTGCGCGTTTTCGCCCGCAAGGGGTTCCACGCGTCGCGCGTCGGCGACATCGCCGAGGAGGCGGGTGTTGCCCACGGTCTGCTCTACCACTACTTCCGCTCGAAGGACGAGGTGCTCGAAACGATCTTCCGTGAGGTCTGGGAGCTCCTCGCGACCGACACCGACCGCATCGAGCACGCCGGTGTGCTGCTCCGCGAGCAGCTAAGTCGGTTCGCTCGGATCTATCTCGGCTCATGGTTGATGACGCCGGATCTGATCACGGTCCTCGTCCGCGAGATCGCGCGCAGCCCCGCGGTCGGCAGCCAGGTCGAGGAGGTGCGAGGCGTGTTTCATTCGCTGCAGCGGATGATCGAGGCGGCGCAGGAACGCGGCGAGGTGCGCGCCGACTGCAACCCGCGGCTCGCGGCGTGGGCGGTCTACGGCGCGCTCGAGGAGATCCTGACCGGTTGGGTCCTCGGGCAGCTGCCTTCGGAGGAAGAAGACGTCGAGCGCGCCGTCGTCACCGTCGTCGACGTCGCATATGCGGGACTCGCTGCATGACCGAGGTCTTCAACCTGCGGGATTGCGACGTGGCCGAGGATCCGCGCGTGCGCGACGGCAATCGCTTTCTGCGCGCAATGCTCGGTCAGGCCGTCGGCGCGAAGTTGACCGGACTCAGCATCTACGAGCTCCCGTCCGGCGAGGCTGCGTGGACGTACCACTACGAGCTGAACCGCGAGGAGTGGGTGATCGTCGTCGACGGCGAGGTCGTCGTGCGGACGCCGCAGGGCGATCGCACGTTGCGCGCGGGCGACGTGATCGCGTTCCCGGTGGGCGAGGAGGGCGCACACCAGGTGCGCAACGACTCCGACGCGGTCGCGCGCTTCGCGATGCCGTCGTCATGGGCGGGCGATGGCTACGTCGCCGTGCGGCCGGACAGCAACACGGCGCTGATCGTCGGTCCGGGGTTCAGCCAGATCGTCCCGCTCGACGAGAGCCTCGAGTACTGGGATCGCGAGCCGTGAGCGAGGTCAACCTCTTCGACGTTTCGCTTGCGAAGGACGAGGACGACGCCCCCGGTTATGAGTTGTCCTACGCACGGGTCGGCCCACTCGTGGGTGCCGAGAAGCTCGGCCTGTCGGTTTACCAACTCGCGCCGGGCCAGAGCATCTGTCCCTACCACTACGAGACGGGTGAGGAGGAGTGGCTGATCGTGCTCGTCGGTGAGCCGACCCTGCGCACGCCGGACGGCGAGCGAGCGCTGCGCGCGTGGGACATCGCGTTCTTCGCCGCGGGAGAAGAGGGCGCGCACAAGGTGACGAACGACACCGGCGAGACGGTGCGGGTCGCAATGTGGTCGAACCGCGCGAACCCGAACACGTCGGTCTATCCCGACTCGGGAAAGGTCGGCGCGTGGCCCCCGGGCAAGCTCTTCCGCATCGCCGACGCGGTCGAGTACTTCGACGGCGAGCTCTAGGCGTGGACCGGCGAGAGCGCCGGCGCCCAGGAGCAGAGCGGTGAGGCTTCTCCGCCCTTGCCGTTCAGTTGCCGGAGGCCGAGTGCGTGCTCGGCCTGCATCATCTTGTGGATCTGCGTCGTGCCCTCGTAGATGATCGGCGCGCGCGCGTTGCGGAAATACCGCTCGATGCCGTACTCGGCCGAGTAGCCGTACGAGCCGAACACCTGGATCGCGAGATGCGCCGCCTCGAACGCAGACTCGGTCGCGTGCCACTTCGCGAGTGACGTCTCGCGCGTGTTGCGCTTGCCCTCGTTCTTCATCCACGCGGCCTGCATGACGAGCAGCTTCGACGTCTCGTAACCGAGGACCATCTTCGCGATCATGTCCTGGACGAACTGGTACTTGCCGATCGGCTGGCCGAACGTCTCGCGCTCGCGCGCATATTCGACGGAGCGCTCGAGGCACGCGCGAACCACACCGACCGCACCCGCCGCGACTGTGAAGCGGCCCTGGTCGAGAGAGTGCATCGCGATCTCGAAGCCCTGGCCCTCTTCGCCGATCAGATTCTCCGCAGGCACCTCGACGTTCTCGAAGAAGAGCTCACCGGTCGAGCCGGCCCAGATGCCGAGCTTGTGCTCCGTGTCCTGCGTCGTGTAGCCCTTCATTCCCTTCTCGAGCACGAACGCGCTGATGCCCTTGTGCCCCGCTGCCGGGTCGGTCTTCGCGAACACCAGCGCGTGGTCGGCGACCGACGCGTACGAGATCCAGTTCTTCTGCCCGTTCAGCACATACGTGTCACCCTCGCGGCGCGCGGTCGAGCGCATCGCTGCGACGTCCGAACCGGCGCCCGGCTCGGTCAGCCCGAAGCAAGCGAGCTTCTCGCCCTTCGCCTGCGGCCTCAGCCACCGCTGCTTCTGCTCTTCCGTGCCGTACTTCAGCAACGACATCGAGTTCAGTCCGACGTGCACCGAGATCAGCGTGCGGAATGCCGCCTCGCCGCGCTCGATCTCCTCACAGGCGAGCGCCTCGGCCACGTAGTCGAGGCCGGCGCCGCCGTACTCCTCCGGCACGACGATGCCGAGGATCCCGAGCTCGGCCATCCCCTCGATCAGCTCCAGGTCGAGCTTGTGATCGATGTCGTTCTGCACCGCCACCGGCAAAACGCGCTCGTCCACGAAGGCGCGCACGGTGTCCTGGATCAGGCGCTGCTCGTCGGTGAGGTTGAAATCCATCGGGCGCCAGCCTACCGACGTTACGCTCTGTCTCGACGTGGAAACGGCAGTCGTACTATTCACGCGCGACCTGCGGCTGCACGACAATCCCGCGCTCGCGGCCGCCCGCCGGGAAGCGGACAGGATCGTCCCCCTCTTCGTTCGCGACCCGGCGATCCCCGCTTCGCCGCGCAGGCTCGCTCTGCTCGAGCGGCTGCTCCTCGACCTGCCGTGCCTGACCGTCGCGCACGGCGACCCCGTCGAGGAAGTCGCCAGGCGCGCTCCAGACGCCGTCTATTGCTCCGAGGACGCGAGCCCCTACGCCAAGCGGCGTGAGCGCCGGCTCGGGGAGCGATTCGACCTGCGGCTCTTTCCGGGCACGACCGTCGTCGGACTCGGCGACATCAAGACCTATCGCGTCTTCACTCCGTACTACCGCGTCTGGCTCGAGCACCCGTGGCGTGAGCCGGACGACGCCGATGCTCCCGAGACCGACGCGCGCCGGGCGCTCGCGGCGTGGCTCGAAGACGAACGCGAAACTGGGTCGCGGCTCAGTCCTTACCTCCACTTCGGGGCGCTCTCACCACTCGAGTGCGCAGTGCGCGGAGCCCACAAGCCGGAGTTCGTCCGGCAGCTCTGCTGGCGCGATTTCTATGCCCAGCTGCTCCACTCCCGGCCGGAAGACTTCGCGCTCAGCACCGATGCCGAGCCGAACGAGCGCTTCGAGGCGTGGCGCGCCGGGCAAACGGGAGTGCCGTACGTCGACGCCGGGATGGCCCAGCTTGCCGCGGAGGGTTGGCTGCCCAACCGGGTGCGCATGGTGGCGGCGTCCTATCTCGTGCACGACCTCGGGGTCGACTGGCGGCTCGGCGCGCGCCACTTCGAGGAGTTGCTGCTGGACGGCGACGTCGC
>JBKJQL010000040.1:0-3142 GCA_046594035.1 Gaiellaceae bacterium | reverse complement strand
CATGATCTCCTCCATCAGCCGCTTGAGGCTGATGACCTCTTTCGCCTGGATCTCGATGTCGGTCGGCTGACCGGAGAAGCTGGCCGAGCCCTGGTGGATCAGGATCTTCGAGTTCGGTAGCGCCATCCGTTTCCCTTTCGCGCCGCCCGTGAGGATCACGGCGCCCATGGACATCGCCATCCCGAAGCAAATCGTCTGCACGTCCGGCTTGATGAACTGCATCGTGTCGTAGATTGCCAGACCTGCGTAGACGTGACCGCCCGGCGAGTTGATGTAGATCGAGATGTCCTTCTCTGGATCCTCGGACTCGAGGTGCAGGAGCTGGGCGACGATCAGGTTCGCGATCTGGTCGTCGACGGGAGTCCCGAGAAATACGATGCGCTCGGCGAGAAGGCGCGAGTAAATATCGAAGGCGCGCTCGCCGCGCGACGTCTGTTCAACGACCATGGGAACCAACGGGCTCATCAGCTACTCCTTGCTACCTGGGGTCCAGAGTTTCGGGGTTTCTGCCGGTTGATCCTTCTCCGGCGTCCAAATTGCTTCGCGAGCTTCGTGGAGCTCGGGTGCGATCGGCTTGACCTCGGCCGCGATGCGGTCGAGCGCCTTCTTCAGGCGGATGTCGTCGCGAACGCGGTCCGCGCCACCCTGCGCAACGAACTCCTCGATGTCCTCCTCGGTCTCGCCGGCGATGCGGAGCTCCTCGCGGATCTCGTCGTCGGTGACCTGGATGCCGAGCTTGTCGGCGACTGCCTCGAGCACGAGCTCGCGCGCGACCGACATCGTGGCCTCCCCGCGGAGTCGCTGCTCCAGCTCCTCCGGCGACTGACCGGTCAGCTGCAGGTACGAGTTGGCGTCGATCCCGCGCTCCTGGAGGCTGCGCGCGAGACCGTTCAGCAACTCGCGCGTGCGCACCTCGACCAGCGGGCCGGCGGGAATGAATTCGGTCGCCCGCACCAGTTCGTCGACCGCCGCCGCGCGGAAGAGGCCGTCGAGCTCGTCGTCGATCTGTGTGCGCAAGCGGCCCTCGATCTCCGAGCGCAGTTCGTCGAGGGTGTCGAACTCCGACGCGACCTTTGCCAGGTCGTCGTCGAGCGGCGGGAGCACGCGCTCCTTCAATTCCTTCACCGCGACGGTCGCGCTGCGGCGTGAGCCGTCCGCAAGCTCGTAGGCAATCTCGCGATCCTCGCCGGCGTTCAGGCCGCGGATGCCGTTCTCGATCTCCTCGACGAGCCGCTCGGAACCGAGCTCCACGACATAGTCGCGCTGCGCGGAACCGTCCTCGGCGATCAGGTCGACCACGACGGTGTCGCCGTCCTGCGCGGGCCGGCCTTCGACGGGGACGATCTCGGCGGCGATCTTCTGGAGCAGCTCGAGCTCCGCGTCGATCGCTTCCTGCGGCACCTCGGCCTCGTGCTTCGGCACCTCGAGCGTCGTCCAGTCTGCAGGCTCAGGCTTCGGCTGCACCTCGACCGTGGCGGAGAACGTCCAGTCGGAGCTCTCGCTCGCGGGTAGGTCGTACTCGAACTCGGGCTGCGCGACCGGGTTCAGCCGCGCGCGCGTCGCCGCGTTCCAGAACCAGCCGCCGATGTGACTCTCGACCGCTTCCGCGTACAGGCGCTCCTTGCCGATGCGCTGCATGAGCAGCGGCCGCGGCACCTTGCCCTGGCGGAAGCCCGGGATCCGAACGCTACGGGCGAGGTCGTTCGCCGCGTGCTCGACGGCGTGATGCACGTCGTGCGCGGGGACGTCCACCGTGAGGCGGACCTTGTCTTCGGCGAGCTGTTCAACCTGTGTTGCCATCGGGTTCGAGCCATTGAACCAGACCTCTAGCGGCCGGAAGCGGGATTAGTGGCACCTGCGGCTGGTGGCCCCGACACGGCGCAGCTCCGTCCAGCCGGGCTAGCCCGTAGGGAGTTCCTATGAACCACGCCCGGCCAAACGAATCTGCTTGGTCTGGGCCATCCCCGCAGGCACCCCATCCTGCTTCCGGCCGCTACCGTCAGGGGCCGTGGACGTCGAAGACGCCATCCGCTCCCGGAGGACGCACAAGCAGTTCGGCCCGGAGCCGCTCGACGAGGCGGTATTGCGCGATCTGCTCGACCTCGCGCGGTTCGCTCCGAACCACCGACTGACCCAACCGTGGCGCTTTCGCGTGCTCGGCCCGGAGACGCGGGCGAGGATCGACGAGGCGACAGGTGAGACCGAAGCGATGAAGTTGAGGCGTGCACCGACGCTCGTGCTCGCCACCGCCATGCTCTCGGGCGATCCGGCAACTGACGAGGAAGACCTTCACGCGACTGCTGCTGCGGTGTACGCCGTGCTGCTCGGTGCCACAGACCGCGGGCTCGCGTCGTACTGGCGGACGCCTGTCTGCTTCACGGAGCCTCCGGTGCGCGAGGTGCTCGGCCTGGACGAGAGCGAGCGCGTCGTTGCGCTGATCCACCTCGGCCCTCGAGTCAGCGACCCGCCGGAGAAGGAGCGCCTCCCGCTGGACGCTGTTCTGACGATCCTGCCCTGAAGCTCACCCTATTCAAGGGAGTTCGAGTTTCTCGGCGGCGGGCAGACAACAGTCAATGGATACCTCGCGGTGGGGCGATCCGATCAGAGTGCTGCTCGTCGAGGACCATCCTGGGTTCCGCACGGTGCTCCGGGCGCTCCTTGAATCGGACGACCGGTTGATCGTGATCGGCGACGTTGGCTCGGCGGACGAGGCGTGCGAGCACCCGATGCTCGACGACGTGGACGTCGCCCTCGTCGACATCGGCCTCCCGGGCGCGAGCGGCATCGAGGCGACAAAACGGCTGCGCCAACTGAACCACGGCCTGCGCGTGCTGATCATGAGCGGCAGCGGGTTCAAGCGTGACTCCGACGACGCGCTCGCAGCAGGCGCCGACCGGTACCTCGAGAAGGGCGGCCTGCACGAGGACCTGATCGAGGCGATCGTCGACGCCGGCGCGAGATGCCGGGACGTCGAGGGGCACGTTCAGACACGCGAAAGGATTCGAACCACACCGCGCCTCAAAGCGCGTTTCGTGCAGGCGATAGGAATCGGACATCCAAGGGCCGAAGCCCACCGGACCCTAAAAGCTCAGCCGCGTCTGCCAGCTGAACTCGGAGCGATCAGGTGCGGGCGAGAGGAATC
>JBKJQL010000186.1:0-10542 GCA_046594035.1 Gaiellaceae bacterium | reverse complement strand
ACGAAGTCGAACGCGCCGTCGTTGTAGATGTTGCAGTTCTGGAAGATCTCGACGAACGACGCGCCCTTGTGCGCCGCCGCTCGGCGCAGGACATCCGTGAGGCCCGGCTTGTCCGTGTCGATTGCGCGCGCGACGAACGTTGCTTCCGCGCCCAGCGCGAGGCTCAGCGGATTGAACGGATAGTCCACGCTGCCCATCGGCGTCGAGCCCGTGACCTTGCCTTGCTCGCTCGTCGGGGAGTACTGGCCCTTCGTCAGGCCGTAGATCTGGTTGTTCAGCATCAGGATCGTGATGTTCACGTTGCGGCGCAGCGCATGGATCAGATGGTTGCCTCCGATCGACAGCGCATCGCCGTCGCCGCTCACCACCCACACCGAGAGATCGGGGCGTGAGACGGCGAGGCCCGTTGCGATCGCCGGCGCACGGCCGTGGATCGAGTGCAGGCCGTAGGTCTGCATGTAGTACGGGAACCGCGCCGCGCAGCCGATGCCGGAGACGAACACCATCTTCTCGCGGTCGATGCCGAGCTCCGGCATGAAGCTCTGGACTGCGGCCAGGATTGCGTAGTCGCCGCAGCCCGGGCACCAGCGGACCTCCTGGTCCGACTTGAAGTCCTTTGCGGTGAGTTTTAGGTCAGTGCTCATGCGGTCCTCCGATACGGGAACTCTCGAACCTGGTTGAAGAGCGAACCAGGTTCGGAACAAGAACGAAACTCTCGAATCTGGTTCGCACGAGAACGGGGATGTGGGTACATCCGGTTACTTGGCGAATCAGGTTCGGAAAAGAGAGCGGGCGATTCGAGACGAAACTCTCGAACCTGGTTGAAGAGCGAACCAGGTTCGGAACAAGAACGAAACTCTCGAACCTGGTTGAAGAGCGAACCAGGTTCGGTGAAAGTGGTCACTTCGCCTCCTCCGCGGTACGGCGCATCAGCATCTGCTGGCCTGTGCGGTCGGTCGAGTTCGCCATCGCGAGAAAGCGCTTCGCGCGGTCGGCGCGCAGCGTTTTTACGCGCTCGCCGTTGCGTTCGATGAAGACCGTGCCCTTCGGGGTGGACTTGAACGAGAAGCTCACAGCAGCGCCTCGATCGCCTCGTGGATGTCGCCGGCCTTGAACGGCTTGCCCGTGACGCGGTTGTAGCCGACCGCGTCGACCAGATACCGCGCGCGGATCAGCTGCAGCAGCTGGCCGAGGTTCATCTCCGGGATCAGCACCCGGTCGTAGGAGTTGAGCAAATCGCCGAGGTTCGCCGGGAACGGATTCAGCCAGCGCAGGTGCGCATGCGCGACCTTGCCGCCCTCCCCGCGCGCACGCCGCACGCCCGCGTGCACTGGGCCGTACGTGCCGCCCCACGAGAGCACCAGCACGTCCGCGCCCTCCTGGTGGTCGACTTCCTGATCCGGAACCTTGATGCCCGCGACCTTCTGCGCACGCAGCTGCGTCATCAGGTCGTGGTTGTCGGCGTCGTAAGAAATGGCACCCGTGATGTTCGCCTTCTCCAGCCCGCCGATCCGATGCTCGAGGCCCTTCGTGCCCGGGATCGCCCACGGCCGCGCCAGCGTCTCCACGTCGCGCGCATACGGCTGGAAGCCCTCGGTGCCCTCCTGCACGAACTCGACGTCGATCTTCGGCAGCGACGCGATGTCCGGGACGAGCCACGGCTCCGCGCCGTTCGCGAGATACGCGTCGCTCAGCAGGTACACAGGCGTGCGATAGGTCAACGCAATCCGCGCCGCCTCGATCGCGGCATAGAAGCACTCGCCCGGCGTCGAGCACGCGAGCACCGGTACCGGCGATTCGCCGTTGCGGCCGTGCAGCACCATCAACAGGTCGGTCTGCTCGGGCTTCGTCGGCATGCCGGTCGACGGTCCGGCGCGCTGGACATCGACGATCAGCAGCGGCAGCTCGAGCGCGATCGCAAGCCCGACCGTCTCCGACTTCAGCACGACGCCCGGACCGGCCGACGTCGTCACGCCGAGCGCGCCCCCGAAAGCCGCGCCGAGCGCAGCACCGACCGCGGCGATCTCGTCCTCGGCCTGGAAGGTGCGCACGCCGAACGCCTTGTGCTTCGCGAGCTCCTCGAGAATCGACGACGCCGGCGTGATCGGGTAGGCGCCGAGGAACAGGTCGAGGCCGCTCAGCTTCGACGCAGCGAGCAGGCCCCACGACAGCGCGGTGTTACCCGTGATCTGGCGGTACGTGCCCGGCGGGAGCTTCGCGGCCTTCACCTCGTACTGCACCGCGAACGCCTCAGAAGTCTCGCCGAACGCGTAGCCCGTGTTGAACGCCTTCAGGTTCGCCGCAGCGATCTCCGGACGCTTCGCGAACTTCTTCTCGATGTAGGTCGTCGTCGACTCGGTCGGGCGCCCGTACAGCCACGACATCAGCCCGAGCGCGAACATGTTCTTCGCGCGCTCGGCCTCGCGCGCGGTCACGCCCTCGATCTCTTTCAGCGCGCCGACGGTCATCGCCGTCAACTGCACGGCGTGCACCTGGAAACCTTCGAGCGAGCCGTCCTCGATCGGGTTCGTCTCGTAGCCGGCCTTCTTCAGGTTGCGCTCGGTGAACGCGTCGGTGTCGACGATCAGCGTCCCGCCCTTCGGCAGGTCGCCGACGTTCGTCTTCAGCGCAGCCGGGTTCATCGCGACGAGCACGTCGGGGCGGTCGCCCGGCGTGAGGATGTCGTGGTCGGCGAAATGGAGCTGGAAGCCGGAGACGCCCGGGAGCGAGCCCGCGGGCGCGCGAATCTCGGCAGGGAAATCCGGGAAGGTCGCGAGATCGTTCCCCGTCATCGCCGTCTCGGTCGTGAAGCGCCCACCGGTCAGCTGCATGCCATCGCCGGAATCTCCGGCGAACCGGATCACCACGGAATCGAGCTGCTCGACCGGCTTGGCCACCACCGGCGGTTATAGCACCGGGTCAGACCCCTGGCAGTCGTAGAAAACCGCGGGTCGGCTTCACTGCGACGAGCTCGTGCTCAGCGCGCTCCCGCGCGTCAGCCGTTTTGGTGCTTCAGGGCCGATTCACGTCTCTGCGCTTCGGCGAGCGTCAGCGACCCCGCGCAGACGCGGCGGTTGAGGTCGTTCTCGGTCTGGTCGACCTTCGAGGCGCGCGGATACGGCTCCGGCCACAGGTTGCGCGGATCGGCCGGGCTCCCGCCCAGCTCGAGGCTGATCAGGTGATCCTCCTGATAAGCGGAAGGCGG
This sequence comes from Gaiellaceae bacterium, assembly GCA_046594035.1. Lineage (GTDB taxonomy): Bacteria > Actinomycetota > Thermoleophilia > Gaiellales > Gaiellaceae > PALSA-600. The sequence goes on along the minus strand of JBKJQL010000186.1, from coordinate 7,337 downwards.
ACCGCGCAGCCCGTTGTGGCGCAGCTGCCGTCGCTTGAGCGCGTTCGTGTAATCGACGGGCGGCCGGATCGTGCGCGTCCAGCCATGCCGGCAGATCGTCGAGCCGATCGTCGCCTGGGTGACTGCCGGGTTGAGCACGCCGGGAGTGAGATCCCAGCTCGCGCGCACGACCGCCCGGCTCGAGCTGCAGCGCGGGACGGCCGTCGCTGCGACGACGGCGGCGAGGGTCAGGAGACCGAGCTCGACGAGTGAGAGACGCATCCGGTCAACGGTACGAACGGCGCGCCGTCCCGCAAGTGTCCTGCATGAATCGTCACAGAGTTGTCACCCATCGGGGTGAGAGCGGCGCCCCGAAAGGGTTAGTGTTCGGCCCGGGCGCGCGCCGATGAAACAACAATGACCTGGCCCGAGATCCGAGACGGTGCCCAGAGCGAACTGGACGACTACGCGAGCTCCTACGCGAGCGTCGAGGATCAGCTCCGCGAGGTCGAGACGCGGTATCGGCAGCTCGTCGAGACGCTCCCCCTCGCGACCTACATCGATCGCGTCGATCGCGAGACCGGCACGTCGTGGATCAGCCCGCAGATCGAGGCGATCACCTCTTACTCCGCTGAGGAGTGGATGTCGAACCCCGACCTGCTCGGCCAGGTGCTGCACCCTGACGACAGGGAAACGGTGCTGGCCGAGATGAAGCGCGTCAAGAAGTCGGGCGACTCGCGTGACCACGAGTACCGCATGGTTCGCCGCGACGGCACCGTCGTCTGGGTACATGACACGGCCGTCACCGTTGTCGAAGGGAGCCGGCGCTACGCCCGCGGCTTCGTCGTCGACGTCACTGCGCGGCGCGAGGCGGAACTGGAGCTCGAACAGCAGAACGACCAGCTCCGCCAACTCGACCGGTTGAAAGACGAATTCGTCGCGCTCGTCTCACACGAGTTGCGCACCCCGCTGACGTCGATCCGCGGCTACCTCGAACTGATCAGCGAGGACGACAACCTCAGCGACGAGCAGGTGCGCTTCCTCGACACGATCGACCGCAACGCACAGCGGCTGGAGCGCGTCGTCGGGGATCTTCTTTTCTTCGCACAGATCGAGGCTGGGAAGCTCAGCCTCGAGGAGGGTGACGTCGACATCAACACACTCGTCGAAGAAGCCGTCCAGGCCGCAGAGCCTTCGGCCGCAACGAAGTCGATCGCACTCACCGTCGAGCCCGGCGAGCTCCCGGTGATCCAAGGCGACCGCGCCCGGCTGGCGCAGGTGCTCGACAACTTCATCTCGAATGCGATCAAGTTCACACCAACCGACGGCGCCGTCAGCGTGACGACACGCGCGCTGCCCGGCGAGATCGAGATCGTCGTCGCGGACACCGGCATGGGCATCCCCGCCGACGAACTGCCCCTGCTCTTCCAGCGCTTCTTCCGCGCAGAGAGCGCAACCGTGGGTGCGATCCCGGGCACCGGCCTTGGCCTCGCGATCGCCAAGGCAATCGTCGCCGGCCACGGCGGCCGGATCCGAGTCGAGTCCGAGCACGGGGCCGGCACGACCTTCACGGTGATCCTCCCCGGTTAGATGCTTGAGCTCGAGTCAGCCGCGAGCGCCCAGACGGTGACGGCGACCCACGGAACGCCGATCACATCCGTCTGCAAGCCGAGCACGAGCACGGCCGCGAACGCTCCGCCGAGCCACGGCCTCCGCACGAGCGTCACGCGCAGCAGCGCGAGCGACCACAAGACGAAAACGAGCGCGCCGAGCAGGCCGACCTCGACACCGAGCTCCGTGTAGGTCGACTCACCCGCCTTGGGTGCGACGTGCGTGCGCACGGCGGTGACGCCCGAGTTGCCGAGCCCGAAGCCCCACGGATGGTGGACAACGGTGCGCACACCGTCGCGCAGCGCGCTCAAGTGCCCGGACGTCGACGACTCGTTCAGCGCCGTCGGATCGTTCGAGACGCCACGATGCTGCTTCGCGTTCTCTTCTTGCTCCGTCAGCTCGATCGGCGTGAAATGCGTGCGCGGCCCGATGTGGTCGTAGCCCTTGACGAACGCAAAGCCGAGTGCCGCCGCAGCGACCGCATAGATCAACGGGCTCCACGAACGCCGCACGATCGCGAGCACGACGAGCCCGCCGACGAGCGCGAGCAGTGCGGAGCGCGTGTGCGTCAGCAGCAGCGCGGCGAAGAGCAGCACCGCGAGGGGCCACCCCCAGCGCTTGCGCAGCGGCACGAAGAACAGCGCGACGACGAGCAAGAACGCCGTCGCGAGCGGCGAGAGGAACGTCGAGGTCAGCCGGCGGAAGACTTCTCCACTTCCAGCGTTGTAGACGAAGTTCTCCGGCAGGTCGGAGAGGCCGAAGTACGTCAGCCCGAGCTGGTCGTGGAACCAGGCGCCAACAGGACGCCACCAGGAGAGCGGCACGGCGTAAACGTCGACGAGCCCAAAGGCCGCCACGAACGCGGCGACGGCTAGCACCGTGCGGCAGAACCGGGCGCGCTCGTTCTCCGTCAACTCGAGACCGCGGCCGAGGAAGTATGCGCCGACTGGGAGCAGGTCGTGCCGCGCTGCGTAGAGCACTCCCTTGTGCGTCGCGTGGCCGCCGAGCAGCGACTGCGGCAGGACGCCGTAGAGCACGACGAGAACGCCGAAGCCCAGGGCGAGCCAGTCCGCCGGCGACGCCTTGAACGGCAGCCCGCGCCGCGCGCTCACGACGAGCACCAGTGCGGCGAGCAGCAGCACGTCCTTCCACGCGGCGATCACCGTCAACGCAGCGCCGCGCACGCCGGCACGCCAGAGCAGCGCCATCGTGACGTTGTGCAGGGCCAGTCCGACGATCAGCGCGTGCAGCGCCCAGACGGGCCGCTTGAGGTTCACTCGGGGCCGATCGCGATCAGCGTCATACCGGTGTTGATTACACGCACCCTGTAAGGAAAGAGCGCTGCGAGATCCTTCGCGGAGAGCGGATCGAGTACATCGTCGAACGGCAGGATGCGGTCGCGCGGCCCCTTCGGCAGCCAGTGCACGAACGGCAATAGCGTGTGCACCTCGAGCGGGAAGCGGCGGTTCGGCGTCGTGACGAAGACGCGGCGTGCGACGCGGCACAACTCGTGCACGAACTCCCGTTGTCCCTCTCGGCCGCCGGCCACGTGCTCGACGACCGCGTTCGAGAACGCGAGGTCGAACTCGGCGTCCGCGAACGGTAGGTCGCGCCCGTCCGCCCGAACCGCCCGCACCTGCGGGAACGCCGCCGTGAAGCGATCCAGCTCCGTCCGGCCGACGGCCGTGATCCGTTCGGGCCAGGGATAGAGCGCCTCGAAGAAGTTGTCCGTCGAGCCCGCACCGAACGGCGCGTCGGTGACCCCGACGTCGACCACGGTCGTCTCCGGGCTCGGCTGCAGGAGGTCGAGGAACAGCTGGAGCTTCCGCCTCCGGCTCCGCATGGACACGCGCGACGCGACCCGGCGCAGCATTGCCCCACCTTAGACTCGGGTGAAGATGATCCGCGCCGAGCTTCGCCCGAAAGGCCCCTACTCCCTCCGCCTCTCCGGGCGACTCGCCTCCGATGCGACCCGGGTGGTCGCCGACGGCACCTACCGCGCGGCGATCCGCGTGGAGGATCGCCTCGAGCGCGTCGAGGCTGCGCAGCGCGCCGACGGCACGATCGTGATCGCCGCGGACAGCGAGGCTGGCGTCGACCACGTGCGCTTCGCGCTCGGGCTGGAGGACGACCACTCCGAGTTCGTGCGACGCTTCGCCAACGACCCGCTGCTCGGCGAGACGCTGCGGCAGCTGCGCGGCCTCCGCCCGATGCGCACCGCAACCGTGGCGCAGGCGCTCCTGCGCGCGGTCGCGGGGCAGCTGATTCTCGCGAGCGAGGCGCGGCGGATCGAGCGGCGGATCATCAAGGCGACGACGCCGTCCCTCGGCGACCTCCACGCGGCGCCGACCACGGAGGAGCTCGGACGCTACGCGCCTGCCCAGCTCGCGCGCTTCGGGCTCGGCGCGCGCCGCGCCTCGGCGCTGGTCCGGCTCTGCCGCTCGCTCGATCTCGAAGGGCTGAAGCAGCAGCCGAGCTCTGCCGTCGCGCACCGCCTGAACCGCGAACGTGGCCTCGGCCCGTGGTCGGTCGGGGTGATCTGCCTCGAGGGCCTCGGCCGCTACGAGTACGGCCTGGCCCGCGACCTCGGGCTGGCGAAGCTCGCCTCCGCGCTGTGGGGGCGCTGGGTCGAGGCCGAGGAGACCGACGAGCTGCTCGAGCCGTACGAGGAGTGGGCCGGGCTCGCAAGCGTGTACCTCCTGGCAGGGTTCCGGCGTGGTTTCGTACCCTTACCGGATGCCGCAGCCGCCTGACCTTCAGATCGTCGACGATCCCGCCGTGCCGGTCGGCGAGCTGCTGGCCGAGCAGGCGAGGCGAGGCGGCTCGATCGTGCTCACCGGCGGCTCCGGCCCCGGCGACGCCTACCGGCTCGCGGCAGAGCTCGAGCCCGATTGGAGCAAGGTCACGCTCTGGTGGGGCGACGACCGCTGCGTCCCGCCCGAGCACGAGTTGTCGAACTACCGGCTCGCGAAGGAGACGCTGCTCGACCGGCTGCAGGAACAGCCGAGCGAGGTGCATCGCATCCGCGGCGAGCTGCAGCCGGCGGCTGCCGCGGACGAGCTCGACCGGGCCCTGGAGGGCGCGGAGCTCGACTTCATGCTGCTCGGGCTCGGCCCCGACGCGCACGTCGCCTCCCTCTTCCCGGGCTCGCCCCAACTGGCGGTAGTGGATCGTCACGCCACGAACGGGCCCGCCGGTTTGGAGCCCTTCGTCGACCGCGTGACCATGACGATGGCCGAGCTCCGCTCCGCGAAACGGATCGTTTTCATCGTCACAGGGGAGTCGAAAGCGGAAGCGGTCTTCAGGGCATTTGCAGGAGAAATCTCGGCAGACGCGCCCGCCAGCCTCGTCCGGCTGGCACCCGTTCGCGTTCAGGTCTTCCTAGATCGGCCCGCAGGGTCCAAACTATTGGGCGGATGAGCGTTCCGGAGCCCCAGAGCACGCCACGCGACGTGCTGGAGATCGAACGGCCCGAGCAGCTGAAGGCGCTCGGCCATCCCCTGCGGCTGAAGGTCCTGCAGGTGCTCGGCGAGTCCGACAAGCCGCTGACGAACCGCGAGCTCGCGGCCAGCCTCTCGGTCGACCCGGGCCACCTCCACTTCCACGTGCGCATGCTCAACCGCGCCGGCCTGATCGAGCTCGCCGATTCCGCGGGCCGCGAGAAGCCGTACCGCCCGGTCGCGAAGCACTTCATCGTCAGCCAGGAGATCCGCGCGACCGGTCTCGCGAGCGAGCTGCAAGCGGCTCAACTGCGAGAGCTGCAGCGCGGCTTCGACCTCTTCGCCGCGGACGGTGAGTTCCGCAGCGCGCAGCTGCACGCGAAACTCGACGTCGAGACGGTCCGCCAGCTGTTCAACGAGCTCGTGCACAAGCTGACCGAGCTCGAAGACGAATCGAAGCCGCCGCTCTCGATCACGATCGCGTTCCACCCCCTGATCACGCAGGGCGAGACGGACTAGTCGAGCGGACCGCTGTGAGCGCACCCGTCGAGCCCCCTCCTGACCTGCGGCGTCTTCGGGTGCTCGTCGCGAACGAGCGCCAGGACCGTCTGGCCGACGTGGTCGCCGTCGTCGCCGGACTCGGACACGAAGTAATCGCCCCGCAGATCGAGGTCAGCGAGGTCGGTCTCGTGACAGGGCGCGAACATCCCGATGTCGCCCTGGTCGGCCTCGGGCAAAGCTCGCAGCACGCGCTCGAATTGATCGAGCAAATCGTGCACGAGGCGGCCTGCCCCGTCGTCGCGCTCCTGCACGCGCCCGACCCGGAGTTCGTCGTCGAAGCGGCCAGGCGCGGCGTCTTCGCCTACATCACCGACGGCGAACCGCAGGAGTGGCAGAACTCGATCGAGATCGTCCTCGGCCGCTTCGCCGAGTTTCGTGATCTCGAAGGGGCGTTCAAGCGCCGCACGATCACCGAGCGGGCAAAAGGGATCCTGATGGAGCGCCATAACTTGGACGATGAACGAGCATTCAAGATGCTGCGGGAGCACACACGCGAGAGCGGCGGCACGCTCGTGGCCACGGCTCAGTCGGTGATCGACGGGACCCTGAGGTCTACAGAGGGCTAAGTGAATGACCCGCCGCTGACCGTCCCCACCGGGCAGGCAGCGTCGCGCAGGTGGGGCAGATCGAATGCGAGAGCGTGCGTTTGGCGTCGATGGCCGTGAGCGCAGCGCGCGGGGCGCGGAGCCAATCGCCCCCGAGCTCGACCCGATCGCACCAGGCGCAGGTTGTGATCAGATCGCCGGCCTCGTACACCGACCAGATGCGGTTCGCTACTTCGCTGGGGACCAGCTCGAGCCTCCTCAACTGTGTGCTGCTCGTCGAGAAAAGAGGCGAGTTCAGTCCAGCCTACTTCTAATCCGGGCGGTCAGGCCGGGAATCACAACAACCGGTGTCCAGCTACGGCAGGACGGGTGACGCGGGCAGCGTGTGCTCGATCCCGCGCCGCCGGGCGAGCTCCTGCAGGACGAGCGCCGTGTCGGCGACGGCGATCTCCTCGAGGTACTCCTCGCGTGTCTCGAACGAGTCGACGACCGACTCGACTGCCTCGATGTACCCGACGACGTCGTGCGCAGCGATGTAGGCGAGAGCGTCCGCGACGTCGTGCGGGAAGTCGTCGCGCTCGCGCAGGGTCTCGACGACGTGGCGCGCCTCGGGCCAACGGCCGAGCGCGAGCAATGCGAGCGCTGCGGCGTAGCGACCGATCGGCGACTCGGCGGTCGCGGTGCCGAGACTGAGCGCCCACGGCGCAAGCTCGTCGAGGGCCGCGTCGTCGTGTGCGAGCAGAGACGCCTTGAGAGCGCCGATCGGGCGGCCCCACGATTCGCCGCCGCTCCAGCTGTCCCGCCAGGTCGCGGCGGCCCGCTTGAACCACTCGGCCGAGTCAGCCTCGCCTGCCATCAGCAGCGCCAGCGCGGCTGCATAGGCCGTATTGCCCCTCCGGACCACCGAGCGCTCGTCGAGCTCGCCGTGCTGCTCCAGGAAGCGGGCCTTCTTTTCTTCCGCGGTGGGAATCCAGTTCATCGGGCTACGTTGTACTAGACATGACGCAGACGGAATTCCATGGACTCACGTTCGTGACCGAGCCCGGCCGGGTGTTCTCGCCGCGCGCCACGACCGAGAAGCTGGTCGATGCGGCGCTGGAGCGCCTCGGCGAGGCTCCGGCGCGCGTGGCCGACGTTGGTACGGGATCCGGCGTTGTCGCGGTCACGCTGGTGCTGCGCGCCCCGCAGATCGAGGTGTGGG
>JBKJQL010000157.1:0-6516 GCA_046594035.1 Gaiellaceae bacterium | reverse complement strand
GGGTGACGGCACGGTCGTCGAGGAGCTGGACGTCCGGGCCGGCGGCGCGTACCGCTTCCGCACCTCTTTCGGCGTTGTCGAAGGCGAGTTCCGCGAAGTCGACGCGCCCAAGCGAATCGTGCAAACGTTCCAGAACCACCTGCAAACGCTGGAGTTCGAAAATCTGGGCAACCGGACGAAGCTGACGCAGACGATGCGCTTCGCGACGACCGAAGAGCGTGACACGACGATGCAGTACGGGGTCGAAGAGGGCGCAAAGAGCGGGTTCGCCCGCGTGGACGCGGTCTTGCAGCGGCTCTGAGGCGACGACCACCACCGCCACCGGGGGCTGACGCGGATCGATCTGGTTTTCAAGCGGGGTGGAATTCCTACCCGCTTCCAACATGGGATTGCCGATACTGAGGGTGTCTCCATCCCTGCGGCGATTCATCAGGAGATCCACATGAGCGAAGTACTCGATTTTCCCCTGCCTCCGACGACCGGCCCCTACGTGGCCGCGCCGCCGACGTCATCCCCTGCCCTGACGCCTGTCCCGGCTCCGCCGCCTCCCGCGGCTCCCGAGCTCGACGAACTGACCGTGCTTCGCGAGAAGGTCTTGGAGCTCGACCAGGTCGTCTCCCTCGCGAAGACCCGCGTCGAGACGCTGGGAGCCGAGAAGCGAGAGGCGCTGGAACGTGCGCTTCAACTGGAACAGCAACTCGAAGCTGCCGGGCAGCGTGAAGCAGAGCTCCTCGATCGGCTCGCCTCCCACGAGGCGCCCCGGACCGACGAGAAGACCGTGGTTGCGGAGTTGCTCGACCGGGTCGCGGCGCTCGAGGCGCTGGTGTCGCCGTCGCGCGCGGCGTAGCGCCGGCTCGGGCCGGCGTCAGATCCGTTCGATGATCGTGGCGTTGGCCTGGCCGCCGCCTTCACACATCGTCTGCAGGCCATAGCGGCCGCCCGTCCGCTCGAGCTCGTGCAGCAACGAGGTCATCAGCCGCGCGCCGGTGGCACCTAGGGGATGGCCGAGCGCGATCGCCCCGCCGTTCACGTTGGTCCTGTCCGGTGAGGCGCCGGTCTCGGTGAGCCACGCCAGCACGACGGGAGCGAATGCCTCGTTGACCTCGAACAGGTCGATGTCGTCGATCGTCAGACCGCTGCGGTCGAGCGCTTTCTGGGTCGCGGCAATGGGACCGGTGAGCATCAGCACCGGATCACTTCCGACGACGGTGAAGGTGTGGAAGCGCGCTCGCGGCTCGAGCCCGTGGCGCTCGACGGCCTTTTCGGACGCGATGAGCATCGCCGCCGCGCCGTCGGAGATCTGGCTCGCGGCCGCAGCGGTCAGGCGCCCGCCTTCGCGCAGCGTGTTCAGCGACGCCAGCTTCTCCAGCGACGTGTCGCGGCGCGGCCCTTCGTCGCGATCGACGCCGTTGTACGGCGCGACCTCGCGATCGAAATACCCCTCGTCCCACGCGTGCACCGCCCGCTGATGGCTCCTGAACGCGAACGCGTCGATCTCTGCCCGGCCGAGGTCCCACTTCTCCGCAATCAGCTCTGCGCCGCGGAACTGCGAGATCTCCTGATCCCCGTAGCGCTCGTGCCAGCCGTCACCGCCGAACGGCCCGCCGTACCCGAACGCAGGATTCGCGGCAGCGCCGATCGGCACGAGGCTCATCACCTCGACGCCGCCCGCGATCACGAGGTCATGGATACCGGCCATCACGGAGGCAGCCGCGAACTGGGCTGCCTGCTGGGACGATCCGCACTGCCGGTCGATCGTGACACCCGGCACGCTCTCCGGAAGCCCTGCCGAGAGCCACGCCGTGCGCGCCACGTCGATCGATTGCGCTCCGACCTGGTCGACGCAGCCGAAGATCACGTCGTCGACGTTCGCGGGGTCGATCCCGGCCCGCTCGACGAGCGCGGTCAGTACATGCGCGCCGAGGTCGGCGGGATGGACCTCCGCCAGGCCGCCACCGCGCTTCCCCACTGGGCTCCGCACAGCCTCGACGATGAATGCGTCTGGAATCTCCTTGCCTCCTTCGGAACTCGGCGAAAGTATCGTCGCGGCCCACCCTGATCACAAATATCACCCCGATTGAGGTTTGCGACCCATAAAGGGTGGGGATGATCCAGCGCCGCGATCGATCCGCCCTCAACAACACAGGCCGGAGCACAGGGCCCGCCGACGGCTCGTCGGCCTCTCGAGGGAAGGATCCTCATGCACCAACTCAAGCATTGGACGGCTCGCCGTCCGCGCTACACAGTGTCGCTTGGCGCCGTGATCGCGCTCATCCTGATGCTTCCGATCGCCGGCGGAACAGCGACCGCGAGGCTCTCCGCTCAGGCACCTGTCCCGCTCGGCAGCGCGGGGACGTTCGGTGCGCTCTCCTCCACGGCGATGACCAACGCCGGCCTCGCCACGGTCGTGAACGGGAACGTCGGCTCGTCGACCTCGATCGATGCCGGAGTCACACATCCTGGTTTCGCCGGATACGTGCCTCCCTCCTCGCAACTGACCGACGCGCAGGCAAGCCTGCTCACCGCGTACGGAAACGCGGAGGCGCAAACGCCGACCGCCGACATCACCGGCGCGAACCTCGCCGGCCGAACCCTTACTCCAGGGGTCTACAACGCCACCGGCGCCATTCTGATCAGCGGGCCGGTCCCGTTGGTTCTGAACGGTGACGGCAACGCGGACTCCGTGTTCATCTTCCAGGCTCCGTCCGCCGGCGACCTGACGGTCGATCCGACATCGAGCGTCTTCCTCAGCGGAGGCGCGCAACCCTGCAACGTGTTCTGGAAGGTGCGGAGCGCATTCCTGAAGAACACGGGCTTCAAGTTCATGGGGACGATTCTGGCGCTCAACCAGATCACCTTGACGGACGACATCACGGTTCAGGGCAGAGTCCTGGCGCGCAACGCCGACGTGACGTTCATTCACGACACGGTGAACGTCCCGACGTCGTGCGCCAGCCAGGCCAGCCTCGACGCGGCAGCCGCAACTGCAGCAGCAGCAGCAGCGACAGCGAAGGCAGCAGCGGACGCGGCGGCGAAGGCAGCAGCCGACGCGAAGGCCGCAGCGGATCTCGCCGCGAAGGCGGCAGCGGATGCAGCGGCGGCGGCAGCGAAGGCAGCAGCCGCCGCAAAGGCAGCTGACCTGAAGGCGGCGAACGCAGCCGCAGCGAAGGCGCTCAAGGCAGCGAAGGTCGCCAAGGCCGCAGCGGTGAAGGCGGCAAAGATCGCCAAGACCGCAGCGGCCAAGAAGAAGAAGGCCGCAGCGGCGACGAGCACAAACCGCGGTCTCGCGCGGCCTCCGATCCGTCCCTTCGGCTTGACCGGCTAAGGGACGTCACGCGCGCACTGCGCCAGCGAGGACGGGCAAACATCTTGCCCGTCCTCGCCTTGGTTCTGCTGGTGGCGTCAGCTGGAGCCGCCAGCGCCACGCCGGTACCGAGCCGGGGTCATGAGCTCGCGGTCTTCTACCGCGCGCACATCGCGCTGACCACGACGGGCGACCACGGCGGGATCGTGCAGAGAGTCGAGATGCGCCGCCCGATCACCGACGAGCGCACCGCCCTTCCCGTGCTCGCCCACACGACCGGCGCCCGTGGCGTGGAATGGTTGCGCGTCCTGCTGCCCGGCAGGCCGAACGGTCGCACCGGCTGGATCAAGAAACAGGGAACGGTCGTGACCACAACACGCTGGCAACTCGTCGTTTCGCTGCACGACCGGCGCGTGATTGCACTTCGAGACGGTCGCCCGATTCGCACGTTCCCCGCGGTCATCGGCAAGAACGCGACGCCGACACCCACCGGCGCCTTCTTCGTCGAGGAAGCGATCCAACTGCGCGGCGGCGACGTCGGGGGGCCGTTCGCACTGGCCTTGAGTGCCCGGTCGAACGTCCTGCAGGAGTTCGCCGGCGGTCCGGGGCAGATCGCCCTGCATGGCCTGACGAACGTCGGAGGTGTGTTGGGGACGGCGGCGTCGCACGGCTGCGTGCGCCTGGCGAACGACACCATGCAGTGGCTCGTACTGCGCATCGGGCCCGGCGTGCCGGTCATGATTCGCAACTGAGTCCGCGAAAAGACGTTTTCGAGTGGTGCGGCATCACGCGATACTGGTCGAGTGAACGAGCCTACGGGCATCAGCTTCCAGGAGTTGCAACTGGCCGCGCGGAACCACGGGATGCCGTTGGAAGCGCTGCGGGAGGCGATCACGCCAATCGGCCTTCACTACCTGTTGATCCACTACGACATCCCGCACGTCGATGCGCACGCGTGGCGACTGACGGTGGACGGCCTCGTGGGCAGCGAGCTGGCGCTCGACCTCGACGGGCTGCGCGCGCTTCCGTCGCATGAAGTGGTTGCGACGATGGAGTGCGCGGGCAACGGCCGCGCGCGACTCGACCCGCGACCGGTCAGCCAGCCGTGGCTCCTCGAAGCGGTGGGAACCGGACGCTGGCGCGGTGTCAGGCTGCGCGACGTGCTCGACCAGGCGGGCGTCGACGGGAAAACGACCGAGGTGCTCTTCACCGGGCTCGACCGTGGGATCGAGAACGAGGAGGAGCAGCTCTTCCAGCGGAGCCTTCCGGTGACGTACGCACGCGAGCCCGACGTGCTGCTCGCGTACGAGCTGAACGGCGTGCCGCTTCCGCCGCAGCATGGTTTTCCCCTCCGGCTGCTCGTGCCCGGCTGGTACGGCATGACGAACGTGAAGTGGCTCACGCGCATCACGCTGATCGACGAGCCGTTCACGGGCTACCAGCAGGCGCGCGGCTATCGCCTGCGCCAAAACGAGGACGACCCGGGCGAACCGCTGACGCGCATGTTCCCGCGCTCGCTCATGGTGCCGCCGGGCATCCCCGACTTCATGACGCGGGATCGGACGGCCCAGGTTGGGGCGGTGACGGTCGAAGGGCGCGCCTGGTCGGGGCTCGCGCCGGTCACAGCGGTCGAAGTCAGCACCGACGAGTGCGCGACGTGGCATGAGGCGCACCTCGAGGCCGCGACGCTGGGGCCGTGGGCGTGGCGCGGCTGGAGCTTCGAATGGAGTGCCGAACCGGGACGGCACGTGCTTGCATGCCGCGCGCGCGACGAGGCGGGCAACGTCCAGGACGGCGAGCCGCGGTGGAACCTCGGCGGCTACGCCAACAACGAGGTACAGCGCGTCGTCGTGACCGTCCGCTGAGCCGAGCGGGGGCCTCACCGTGGGAGGCCTCCGCTCCGATCGTCCCGCTACGCCTGATCCGGCGTCTGCATCATCCGGAACGAGTTCCCCGACGGGTCGCGGAACCCGGCGTCGATGCCGTAGGGCTGCTGGGTCGGCTCCTGCGAGAACTCGACCCCGCGGCTCTTCAGTTCCTCGTACGCCTGCTGGCAGTTCTCGACGGTGAAGAAGAGGCCGCCGAGCACACCGCGGCCCATCAACTCGCGAAGCATCGACTTCGTGTCGGCCTCAAAGAAGTCCGGCACGGTCATCAACGTGATCGCAACCTCCTCCTGCCCGGGAGGTCCAACCGTCAGCCAGCGGAAGCCGCCGAGCTCGGGCAGCGTCACGTCGTCGCGCAGCTCCATGCCCAGCTTCTCCGTATAGAAGGCGAGCGCCTCGTCCTGGTCGTTCACCCAGACGTTCACGTAGGTGAGTTGTTTGAGCATGTTCGTCCTTTCGGTCAACAGGTCGAAGTCGACGTTAGTCCGTCGCCTTCGAGCTGTCTTCTCGAAAACTGCTCGATCTCGGACGCGCCCAGGCCTGCAGAACGCAGGTCGGGAACCGAGCGCGGTGTGTCGCCGGGGGATGCGACGCGCGGTACGCGGTCGGCGTACATCCGTACGTCCGCCCGAAGCTCGAGGTGAACGACCCGACACTCCTCAACCCCACGGTGAAGCAGATGTCCGCAACGCTGTGATCCGTGGAGCGGAGCAGCGCCGCCCCCCGTTCGAGCCGACGAGTGAGGAGATACTGGTGCGGCGTCTCACCGAACGCCCGGCGGAACTCCCGGCTGAAGTGCGCGGGCGAGAGCCGCGCTGCCCGAGCGAGCGCAGCCACGTCGAGAGAATCCCTGTACCGGGCGTCGATCAGATCCTTTGCGCGGAGGAGGTGCCGGCTTGCCGGGACGGTCGCCATCCCAGCAAGTATCCCGATCATCCGAGGGCCCGAGCGCACGGGTGCGTGGGAAGCCCCCAAATGGGAACATCCATCGGGAATGTCCAGCTCCGACGCCACCCAGCCCACACCCCGCCTGCCACCGCGCCGCGTGCTCGAGGACGCGAGCGGACGGCGGCTGTACCGCATGCGATGGGTCGGCCGCGCCGTCGCGCTGCTCTTTCTGTTTTGGCTTGCGATCGTGATTCTCGGCGGGCTCGGCGTCGGGCCTGCGGGCCGGCTGCCGCTGGGGCACGTTCTTCGGGCCTCGGCAGGCCCGCCACCCGTGCACAAGCTTCCTCCGGCCGCCGCGCCTTCGCCCGCTGATCTCAGACCGGCGATGCCTGCGCCCATCGCAGCCACACCGGCAACCGGGACGACACGCAACGGGTC
>JBKJQL010000261.1:0-17997 GCA_046594035.1 Gaiellaceae bacterium | reverse complement strand
CATGGGGACGGCGATCGCGCTGATGGTGATGCTGATCGGCATGCTCGTCGTCGCCGGCACTCCCGCGCGGACGCTCGTCAGCGCGATGGCGATCGCCGGCGCGCTCGGCACGATCGCCATCTGGATGGAGCCGTATCGCCGCGCGCGCTTCTTCGCGTTCCTCAACCCCTGGCACGACGCGCAGGGCACCGGCTTCCAAATCGTGCAGGCGATGATCGGGATGGGCTCGGGTGGGATCTTCGGTGTCGGGCTCGGTCAGGGCGTCCAGAAGATCTTTTATCTGCCTGAGGCGCACACCGACATGATGCTCGCCAACATCGGCGAGGAGCTCGGGCTCGTCGGTGTGATCTCGGTGATCGCCGCGTACGGGCTCTTCGCCTACGCGGGCTTCCAGATCGCGATGCGGTGCAAGGATCCGTTCGGAAAGAGGCTCGCAACCGGCCTGACGGTGCTGATCTGCGGCCAGGCGGCCGTGAACATGCTGGCCGTCATGGGCAGCGCTCCGCTGACCGGGATCCCGCTGCCGTTTCTCTCCTACGGCGGCTCGAGCCTCGTCGTACTTCTCGCTTCGGTCGGGATTCTCCTTAACATCGCTCATCGTGGCAGTGCAGCGGCAGCTTCGGTGTCTGATCGCAGCCGGCGGGACGGCAGGACACGTCCTACCCGCGCTCGCAGTCGCGGACGCTCTGACGGAGCGCGGCGTACACGTGACGTTCGCCGGGTCGCCGGATCGCGTCGAAGCGCATCTGGTTCCTGAAGCCGGATACGAGCTCGACACCTTTCGGATCACCGGCTTCCCGCGCAAACCGTCGGTCGCTCTCGCACGTTCGCTGATGCTGGCAGGTTCGGCGCCGCGGGCGTGCCGGAGGATTCTGCGTACGCGGCGGCCCGATGTCGTTCTGGGCGGCGGCGGCTTCGTCGCGGGACCGATGGTCTTTGCGGCGTCGACGCTCCGCATCCCCACTGCGCTGACGGAGGCCGACGCGCACCTCGGTCTCGCGAACCGCCTCGCGGCCCCGTTCGCTCGTCGCATCTTTCTCGCCTACCCGATCGCGACGCGCTACCCCGGCAAGGTGCGCGTCGTCGGCAGGCCGATCCCGGCGCAGTCGCTCCCGGTACCCCAGGAAGAGGCGCGGGAGATCTTCGAGCTTCCGCGGGATCGTCCCGTGCTCGGTGTCTTCGGCGCACTGGCCGGCGCAAAGGCGATCAACGACCTCGTGGCGGAGACCTGGGGCAGCAGCGGCCCGGCGATCCTGCACCTGACGGGGCAGCGCGACTTCGAGGTCGTGCGCCGCCGCGTGAAACGCAACGACTACCGCGTGCTCGCGGAGACCGAGCGCTTCGGGGCCGCACTCTCTGCGGCCGACCTCGTGCTCTCGCGCGCCGGCGGTAGCGTCTGGGAGATCGCGGCCGCGGGCCGCCCGGCGATCTTCGTGCCGTATCCGTTCGCGACGGGCGACCACCAGGCGCGCAATGCGGAGCACTTCGTGCGCACCGGCGGCGCGATCATGGTGCGTGAGCTCGATCTCGAGAGCGTGCCCGATCTCGTGCGTTCATTGCTCGACGATCCTGGGCGCCGCCAGAAGATGAGCGAGGCGATGTTGCGGGCTGCGCGGCCCGATGCTGCCGCCGAGATCGCCGACGAGCTCGTCGCGATGGCAGAGAAGTCGAAGCAGCCGAGGTGAAGGGACGCCGCCTCTGGTTCGTCGGGATCGGCGGTGCCGGCCTGAGCGCGTACGCGCAGCTCGCACGTGCGTGGGGTGCGGAAGTAGGTGGCTGGGATCGTGTTCGCACCGTGTACCTCGAGTCGCTCGCTGACGCGCGGATCGAGATCGCGCCGGAGCCCGTCGTCCCCGACGGCTGGGAGGTGGTCGTCTCGTCGGCGTATCCGGCGGTCCCGGGAATGCGCCGCGCGGAGTTCCTGCGGGAGCTGGTCTCGTCGCGACCGTCGATCGTCGTCGCGGGGACGCACGGCAAGGGCACGACGGCGGCGATGATTGCGCTTGCACTGCGGGAGACGGGACACGACCCGGCGTGGCTGATCGGCGCGCCGGTTCCGCAGCTCGGTTCGAACGCGGGCTTCGGTGGTGGGTATCTCGTCGTCGAAGGTGACGAGTCGGACCGCACGGTGTTCTCCCTGCCCGCCGAGATCGCTGTGGTGACGAACGTCGAGCTCGATCATCACTCCGAGTTTTCGTCCGCGTCCGAGCTCGAGTCCGAGTTCGAGCAGTGGACGAACAAGGCCAAGCACGTCGTGCGTGACGCGCCGGCCTATCAGGGAGCACTGACGCTGCCGGGCGAGCACAACCGCCAGAACGCCGGAGCTGCGCTGATCGCACTCGAGCTGGCAGGCGTGGCTCGCGACGACGCAGGCGAAGCGCTCGCGAGCTTCACCGGAACGGGGCGCCGCTTCGAAATCCACGAGCATGGTGACGTGACGATCGTCGACGACTACGGCCATCACCCGACGGAGGTGGCGGTGACGATCGCGGCGGCGCGCGAGCGGTTCCCCGGCGCCCGGATCCGTGTGCTCTTCCAGCCACACCTGTATTCGCGGACGCGCCATGTCGCCGAGGAGCTCGCCGAGGCCCTCTCGGCCGCGGACGACGTGACGGTCACCGATATCTATCCGGCGCGCGAGCAACCCATCTCCGGCGTGACGAGCCGCCTCGTGATCGACGCGCTCAGCGACCGCGGAGTGCTAGCCGGCTACACGCCGAGCGTCGAGGCCGGTGCGGCGCGACTGGCACGGCGCGCACGTCCCGGTGACGTGCTCCTCGTGGTCGGAGCGGGCGACATCGACCGCGCCGTCGGCCTGCTGCGCGGCTAGCGTCTCCGGCATGGTCGTGGAGGAAAACGTCGCGCTCGCGCGCTACACGACGATCGGCACCGGCGGGCCAGCCCGGTGGTTCGGCCGTCCCGAGACGGTCGATGATTTGCAGGAGCTGCTCCGTTGGGCCGAAGAGCAGGGGGTGCCCGTCGAGGTGGTCGGCCTCGGCTCGAACGTGCTCGTGCACGACGACGGGGTTGAGGCGCTCGTCCTGAAGCTCTCGGGCGAGCTCGCCGCGGCGCACGTGGAGGGCGAGACGCTCGTGATGGGCGGCGGCGCGCCGAACGCGGTCGGGCTGCATCGAGCGCGGGCAGCCGGTCTCGGAGGCTTCGAGTTCGCCTCGGCGATCCCCGGCACCGCGGGCGGGGGGGTGCGCATGAACGCCGGCGCTTATGGCTGCGATTGGCGCGACGTGCTGATCGACGTGGTCGTGGTCGACGCCTCGGGGCCGCGGACGCTCGACGTTCGCGAGCTCGAGCTCTCCTATCGACATTCCAACCTCTCGCGCGGCCAGGTCGTCGCGATCACACGATTTCAGCTGGAGCCGAGCTCGACCGAAGCGGTCAAAAAGAAGGCCGGTGCGCTGCTTGCGCAGCGCAAGGCCACCCAGCCGACGAACAAGCGAACCTTCGGGAGTGTCTTCAAGAACCCCGCTGACGGTCCCGGCGCGGGACGCATGATCGAGGAGTGTGGGCTCAAGGGGCACCGGATCGGCGGTGCAATCGTCTCCCCCCGCCACGCGAACTTCGTCGAGAACGCCGACGCCGCGACGACGGCCGACTGCCTGGCGGTGATGGCCGAGGCGCGCCGCCGCGTGCACGAGCGGTTCGGCGTCGAGCTCGAGCACGAGGTGCAGTTCCTCGGGCCGCTCTCCCTGCCCGCGCTAGAGGCTTGATCCGGAGTTGGGTGCTTGCGGGGAGCCACCATCCGCGAGTGCCTGAACTCCGGATCAGGCCTCTTCGTAGGGGAAGAACGCGGGGCGGCGAAGAGTCGCCTGTGGCAGCCCGTAAGAGGTCGACTTCCCGCACCGCGGTCCTTCCCGCCCGCCGCGCCGCGCCGTCGTTGCACGTCGCGCGCCTCGCGCCGTCGGGGCGGTCGATCCTGACCGGGCTGGCGCTACTTGTGCTTGCGATCGGCGGCTATGTCGGCGCGCGTGAGACTGCGATCTTCGCGGTGCACACGATCGAGATCCGCGGCGGCAACGAGGTGCTCCGCGCCCAGGTCAAGGTGGCGCTTGCGGGCGAGGTAGGACGGAGCCTGATGAAGATCGACGGTGACAGCCTCAACCGGCACATTGCCCCGATTCCCGGCGTGCGGTCGTTCGAGTACGACCGTGCGTTCCCGAACACCTTGCGCGTCGTGCTTCGTCCCGAGGAGCCGGTGCTCGTGCTCCGTTCCGGGGCCGACGCCTATCTCGTCGCCGCCACGGGACGTGTGATCCGCCCGCTGGTGCACCCGCGTCTCTCACAGCTCCCACGGCTCTGGGTCGCGCGCGACGTGCGGGTCAGGGTGGGCGAGCCGTTGCCCGCGGTGGTCGGCTCGGCGGCGGCTGCCCTTGCGCCGCTGCGGGGCGCGCCCCTGCCGGGCGGCGTCCGCCTCGTCCGGGGCGGGAAAGAGCTGACACTCGTGCTCGGCGGCGGGCTCGAAGTGCGCCTGGGCGACCACGGCGACCTGCAGCTGAAGCTCGCGATCGCCCGCCGGATCCTGCGGGCAACGGCCGCCGCGATGACGGGCCGGGGGTACCTCGACGTCAGCGTTCCCGAGCGTCCGGTGCTTGCCCTTAACACTCAAGTCGGAGGTTGAGGTTGAGAGTTATGCAGGTCGAGTGTTGTCGATCCCGCGTTGACAGGGCAGGAAACCACCCGTACCCTCCCGAAGAGGAAGGCCCCTCGACAGCCCCACCCTGCACTCAAGCTTGAGTGTCGAGGCACACTGACCGATATGAGGACACAGTGATGAGAGATCGCTCGGGCAACTATCTGGCTGTGATCAAGGTCGTCGGCGTCGGCGGGGGAGGAACGAACGCGGTCAACCGCATGGTCGACGCCGGGCTGACCGGCGTCGAGTTCGTGGCCGTCAACACCGACGCGCAGGCGCTCTTGATGTGCGATGCCGATGTGAAGATCCACATCGGCGCGAAGGCGACGCGCGGCCTCGGTGCCGGCGCGGACCCGGCGGTCGGGCGCGAGGCGGCAACCGAGACCCGCGACGAGTTGAAGGAAGCGCTCAAGGGCGCCGACATGATCTTCGTCACCGCAGGCGAGGGTGGCGGCACCGGCACGGGCGGTGCGCCGATCGTCGCGGAGATCGCACGCGAGCTCGAGGCGCTCACCGTAGGTGTCGTGACGCGGCCCTTCGCGTTCGAGGGCCGCCGCCGCTCCCAGCAGGCCGAGCAGGGGATCGCCGAGCTCGCCGACAAGGTCGACACGCTGATCGTGATCGAGAACGACCGCCTGCTCCAGGTGGTCGAGAAGAAGACACCGCTCTCCGACGCGTTCAAGCTGGCCGACGACATCCTGCGCCAGGGCGTGCAGGGCATCACCGACCTGATCACGGTGCCGGGGATCGTCAACCTCGACTTCGCCGACGTGCGCACGATCATGCGCGACGCCGGCTCCGCGCTGATGGGAATCGGCAGCGGGCAGGGCGAGAACCGGGCGGCCGAGGCAGCCCGCACCGCAGTCAGTTCGCCGCTCCTCGAGTCCTCGATCGAAGGCGCCACCGGCATCCTGCTCAACATCAGCGGCCCGCCGGATCTCGGGCTCTTCGAGGTCAACGAGGCCGCCGAGGTCGTCACGGGCGCCGCCGATCAGAACGCCAACGTGATCTTCGGCGCGGTGATCGACGAGAACCTCCGCGACGAGGTGCGGGTGACCGTGATCGCGACCGGCTTCGGCACGCAACGTCGGCGCCGCGCACGGGCCGCCGTGGGCGAGACCGGAGGGACGGGCAGTCGTGCGCCGCAGTTCGACGCCGGCGACGCGCTGGACGTCCCGTCCTTCCTGCGCGACGAATAGCGGTTTAGGACTTTCCCCGCCCGGTAATCAGGTGGATGCCCTCTCTCTTTGGAAGGGCAACCTGCGGTTTCCCTCCCAAGCCCTCCCTTCCCTTCGCGCCGTGCCTTCGCGGCGGGGCACTTGGCCTCCCGCCCGGGCAAGCCGGGCTCCGGCCGACACGGGTGGCGCTCGGACGGGCGTTCCAGACAGTCGATTGGCGAAGGGGTTGCACGCTTCGCACCTTGGCCACGTCCGGGCAAGCCGGCTTCGGCCGACACGGTGGTGCTCGGACGGGCGTTCGGCGACGGTTAGCATCGCGCCGGATGAAAGATCTCCGCAAGACGCCACTTCATGACCGTCACGTCGCCCTTGGGGCGCGGATGGTCCCCTTCGCCGGCTGGGAGATGCCAGTCCAGTACGGGGGCGTGATCCAGGAGCACCGAGCTGTCAGAACCGATGCTGGGGTGTTCGACGTCTCGCACATGGGCGAGCTCGAGGTCGAAGGGCCGACGGCGCGCGACCTGCTCCAGGCGACGCTCTCGAACGACGTCGACAAGCTCGAGCCCGGCCACGCGCAGTACACGCTCGTCACGAACGACGAGGGCGGGATCATCGACGACGTGATCCTCTACCGGCTCGACGACCACCGCTACATCGTCGTCGCCAACGCATCGAACGTCGAGGCGGTGTCGAGCTGGCTGAAGGATCGTGAGCTCCGCGGCTCCGACGTGCGCGACGTCTCCGACGACTACGCGCTGCTCGCCGTGCAGGGGCCGAACGCGCTCGCGAGGCTCGGCCTTGCGCCTGCCAAGGCATTCACGTGGGAGCTGGGCGCGATCGACGGCGTAGAGGTGATGATCAACCGCACCGGTTACACCGGGGAAGAAGGCGTCGAGCTCGCGTGCATGTCCGACGACGCGGGGACGTTGTGGGATGCGATCCTCGCTCGCGGCGTCACTCCTGCGGGGCTCGGCGCGCGCGACACCCTCCGCCTCGAGGTCTGTTACCCCCTGCACGGCAACGACATCGGTCCGCAGTGGGACGCCGTCTCTTCAGGTTTGGGCTGGGCGTGTGCGCTCGACACGGAGTTCACGGGCGTCGAACGACTGCGCGCGATCAAGGAGCAGGGGCCTGCGAGCAAGCTTGTCCCGTTCGTGATGAGAGAGAAGGCGATCCCACGACAGGGGATGAGCATCGAAGGGGGCGGTGAGGTCACCTCCGGCACCCAGTCGCCGATGCTCGAGGTCGGGATCGGCATGGGCTACGTTCCGGCAGCATCGAGCGCCGCCGGCACCGAGCTCGTGATCGACGTGCGCGGCAAGCCTCGCCGCGCTGAGGTTTCCAAGAAGCCCCTCTACAAGAAAGCGAGCGCGTAATGGCGTCGAGCGAGTCGTATCCGGACGATCTCCAGTACCACCCCGAGCACGACTGGGCGCGCATCGATGGCGACGAGGCCGTGCTCGGCGTCACCTGGTACGCCCAGGACGCGCTGGGTGAGCTCGTGCACTACGAAGCTCCCGACGTCGGCTCGAACGTGTCGAAGGACAGTTCGTACGGCGAGGTCGAATCGGTGAAGGCCGTCTCGGATCTCATCTCTCCGCTGTCCGGCGAGGTACTCGAGGTGAACGCGAAAGTCGTCGATGCGCCCGAGACCGTGAACGACGACCCGTACGGCGACGGTTGGCTGATCCGCATCCGCATGTCCAACCAGGAGGAGCTCGGGGAGCTGCTCGACGTCGCGGGCTACAAGAAGGTTCTGGACGAAGCGTGAGTTATCTGTCGCTGACGGATTCCGACCGCGACGAGATGTTGGCTGCGATCGGGGTCTCCTCGATCGACGAGCTGTTCCGCGACATCCCGGCGGGGGTTCGCTACGGCCGTGAGCTCGACATCGCACCTGCGCTCACCGAGTCGGAGCTGCAGCGGCACCTGGAGGAGCTCGCCGGCAAGAACATCGTCGACGAGGTCTGCTTCCTCGGCGCCGGCATCTACGACCACTACGTCCCCGCGGTCGTGGACGCCGTTCTGCAGCGCGGTGAGCTGCTCACGGCCTACACGCCGTACCAGCCCGAGATGAGCCAGGGCGTGCTGCAGGCGATCTTCGAGTACCAGACCGCGATCTGCGAGCTGACCGGGATGGACGTTTCCAACGCATCCGGCTACGACGGGACGACCGTTGCCGCCGATGCGTGCTTCGTCGCGAAGCACGCCACAGGCCGAACGAAGATCGTCGTCACCGAGGCGACGAACCCGCAGGTGCGCCAGGTGATCAAAACCTACGCGCCGGGGTTCGGGCTCGAGATCGTCGAGGTGCCGCACGAGGGCGGTGTGACCGATCCGGACCGCGTGCGCGAGGCGGCCGTCGACGCGGCGGCCGTGATCTTCCAGCATCCGAACTTCTTCGGGAACCTCGAGAACGCGCCCGAGCTCGCCGCCGTCGCGAACGAGGCCGGGGCGATGCCGATCGCGCACGTCGACCTGGCGTCACTCGGAGTGCTCGAGGCTCCCGGCGCGTACGGCTGCGCGATGGCGATCGGCGAGGGCCAGTCCGCCGGCAACTCGATGAGCTACGGCGGCCCGCACTACGGGTTCCTCGCCGCGCGCAACGACTACATCCGTCGCCTGCCGGGGCGCATTGTCGGAGAGACGGTGGACGCCGCGGGTGACCGCGGCTATGTGCTCACCCTGCAGACACGTGAGCAGCACATCAGGCGCGAGAAGGCGACGTCGAACATCACCACCAACCAGACCCTGCTGGCGCTCGCGGGTCTGGTGCACCTGAGCCTGCTGGGACCGCAGGGTCTCAAAGAGGTGGGGGAGACCTGCATGGCGCTCTCCGCCTATGCCAAGGAGCGGCTTGCCGATGCGGGCCTCGAGCTGGTGTTTCCAGAGAAGGCAACGTTCAAGGAGTTTGCCGTCCGCACCGGACGGCCCGCGCGCGAAGCGCTGGCGCGGGCGCGCGCGAAGGGCATTTACGCGGGTTACCCGCTCGGCCGGGACTACGCCGGTCTGGACGATGCGCTGCTCGTCGCGGTGACCGAGAAGCGCACGGTCGAGGAGATCGACCGTCTCGCGGAGTCGCTCTCATGAAGCTGATCTACGAGAAGTCACAGGCCGGCCGTCGCGGGATCGGCGTCCCGAAGCCCGACCTCCCCGTGCCCGAGGTGCCGGCCGAGCTCGCGCGCAAGAGCCCACCGCGCCTGCCGGAACTCGCCGAGCCCGAGGTGCTGCGCCACTTCACCAAGCTGTCGACGCGCAACTTCGGAATCGACACGGGCTTCTACCCGCTCGGCAGCTGCACGATGAAGTACAACCCGCGCGTCAACGAGCGCATCGTCGGCTTGCCCGGCTTCGCCAACCTGCACCCGCTCGTCGAGGACGACGCGGCGCAGGGGGCGCTCGAGCTCGAGTGGCACCTGCAGGAGATCCTCCGCGAGGTCACGGGCCTGGATGCCGTCTCACTACAGCCCGCTGCCGGCAGCCAGGGCGAGCTGACCGGGCTGGTGCTCTTCCGCGCCTACTTCAAGGACAAGGGTGAGGACTCTCAGCGGCGGAAGATCGTGATCCCCGATACCGCGCACGGCACGAACCCTGCGAGCGTGACGATGGCGGGCTACGAGCTGACGCCGGTGAAGACCGATGCGCGGGGCAACATCGACGTCGACGATCTCCGCGGCAAGGTCGACGAGCACACCGCGGGCCTGATGCTCACGAACCCGTCGACGCTCGGCCGCTTCGACGAGAACATCGAAGAGATCCGCGACATCTTCCACGGCGTCGGCGCGCTCATGTACTACGACGGCGCGAACCTCAACGCGGTCTGCGGCATCTCGCGTCCGGGGGACATGGGTTTCGACGTCGTGCACATCAATCTGCACAAGACCTTCTCGCAGCCGCACGGCGGCGGAGGGCCGGGCGGCGGGCCGATCGCGGTGCGCGAGAGCCTCGAGCCGTACCTGCCGGTGCCGGTCGTCGTGAAGGACGGCGCAGGCTTCCGTCTCGAGTACGATCGGCCGAAGACGATCGGCAAGGTGCGCGCGTTCAGCGGACCGTTCGGCGTCTTCGTCCGCTCGTACGCATTCATTCGCTCGTACGGCCCGGGACTCAAGGAAATGAGCGAGGTTGCAGTGCTGAACGCGAACTACATGCTCGCGCGCCTCAAGGACGCGTACGACCTTCCGTTCGACCGCCTGTGCATGCACGAGTTCGTGCTGAGCGCTCGCTCGCTCAAGAAGGAGCACGGCGTCAGCGCGCTCGACGTCGCCAAGCGGTTGATGGACTATGGGTTCCACCCGCCGACCATCTACTTCCCTCTGATCGTCCCCGAGGCGCTGATGATCGAGCCGACGGAGTCGGAGGCGAAGGAGACGCTCGACGAGTTCATCGACGCGATGCTCACGATCGCGCGCGAGGCGGCCGACGACCCGCAACTGCTTCACGACGCACCGCACGATCGGCCCGTCCGTCGCCTCGACGAGGTGCGCGCCGCGAAGAACCCGGTCGTCCGATTCAAGTTCGAAGAGCACCCTGCCGAGCAGGGCGTCGGCGACCGGCAGCTCGAGGCGCAGAAGAGCGCCTAAACGAAGGACGGAGGCTCGAGCCCCTGCTCGTCCATCATCCGGGTGACGCCCGGAAGCGCGAGCGTTCGGAGGAAGTGAGCGCGAAGGTTCGGCCGGTCCCAGGCGGGTGGGTCGAGATGCCGGCCCCAGCGCGTGAGCATGAAAAGGAAGAGATCGGCGGCTGTGCGCTCGTCGCCAACGAGCCACGCGCGATCTGACAATTGCGTGTCGAGCCGTTCGAACTGCTCGTGTGCGTCAGCCGCGGCAGACGCGCCGACACCGGCCCCGCCGTAGCGCGCGGGGTACATCACTCGCATCAGCGTGGGCTGCAGCGTGTTGGTCAGGTTGAGGAGCGAGCGGTAGAGTTCGGGCCGCTCCGTCGTGTCGAGCGGCGGCACGAGCCGCGCATCCGGGAAACGATCACCGAGGTGGAGCAAGATCGCCGCCGACTCCGTGAGCACGAGCTCACCGTCTTCGAGCGTCGGGATCTTTCCGGTCGGATTCAGCGCGAGATAGTCGGGCGAGCTCTTCCCAGCCTCATCACGCACGACCTCCACCAACTCGTACTCGACGCTGCACTCGGCGAGTGCCGCGTGCGGCGCCATCGCCGCCGTGCCGGGTCGAAAGTGCAAGCGCAGCGACATCTCGCTCAACATATCCCGGTTTCACGAAACCCTTGTCGAGCAAGGAGCAAATGACCGCCCACCGTCGAAGGAGCCTGATGCCTGAGAACCAGTACCACGAGCCGCCCAACGAGCTCTCGCAGGAAACGCGCACGTTCGCCCGCATGATCACGTCGCTCACCGAGGAGGCCGAGGCGATCGGCTGGTACGAGCAGCGGATCTCGGTCGAGCAGGACGATCAGGCCAAGGCGATCATGGAGAACGCGCAGCAGGAGGAGTTCAAGCACTTCGCGATGGACCTCGAGTTCCTGTTGCGTCGTACGCCGAAGTGGCGCGTTGCCTGCCAGGGCGTGCTCTTCCACGACGGCGACATCGTCGAACTGGGGGAGAAGGCCGAGCAGGCCGAAGACGAGGTCTGACGCGCCGGCCTTCGCGTACACTGGCGGCCCAAGTGACCGCCGTAGCCCCCGAGATCATCCCGCCCGACGAGCAGGGCCGCATGGCCGCGGTCGAGCGGTATGCGATTCTCGACACACCACCAGACGGCGCGTTCGACCGCATCACACGCCTGGCAAGTGTCATGTTGGGGATGCCGATCGCGATCGTCACGATCGTCGACCACGACCGCATCTGGTTCAAGTCGGCGGAAGGGCTCAGCGGCGTGGAGCAGATCGACCGCGAGCCGGGCCTGTGCGCGTCCGCCATCCTCGGCCACGAGGCGTGGGTGGTCGAAGATGCCGGAATCGACCCTCGAGCGCTTGCGAATCCGCTCGTCGCGGGCGAGTTCGGATTGCGTTCCTATGCCGGCAGCCCGCTGGAGACCCACGACGGCTACAACCTCGGGACACTCTGTGTGATCGACCGCGTCCCCCGCGAGTTGAGCCCGGAGCAGATCGCCGTGCTCGATGACCTCGCAGCCCTTGTCGTCGACGCGCTGGAGTTGCGCCTCGCTGCGCGTCAGCAAGCGCGGCGTGCGACGGAGCTGAACGACGACGTTGTCCAGGCACTTGCGGTCTCGAAGATGCGCCTGCAACTCGGCGAGACGGACGACGGTCTACAGGCGCTCGATGAGGCCCTCGCTGCGAGCAAGCGGATCCTCGGGGATCTCGCCGAGGATGCCCCGAACTTCCGACGCGCCGAGCTTCCCGGCTAGATCAATCATCTAGTTCCGGGAATCGCCCGCGCACAGGCTCTTGATGAGCGCGACGAGGGAGGCGACGTCGGTGCCCTTCTCGACGTACGTGGTCGCGCCGCCGGTGAGAGCGCGCTCGCGCATGTCGGTCGACGTGAACCCCGTCAGCATCACGACTTGCGTCTGCGGTGCGGACTCCAGGATCAGCGGCAAGGCCTCGAAGCCGTCGAGCATTGGCATCGCGATGTCGAGCAACACGATGTCGGGCCGCAGCTCCGAAACGACCCGAACGGCTTCCTCGCCGTTTTTCGCCTCACCGATCACCTGAAGGCCGGGCTCGACGCTGAGCATCAGCGACACGATGTCCCGGAATGCCTTCTGGTCGTCGCAGACCACGACCGTGCATTGTCTTTCCTCCGATGTCACGGTCGGTGCCCAGGGTACAGGCGCTCAGGTGGCGTCGGTCAACTGAGCGAGCTGTCCTCCCAGAAGCTCTCGAGCATCTCCGCGTCGCCGGTCTCGCCGGCGCCGAAGACGAGGAACTCGAGCCCCTCAGGTCCCGATTCGAAGCCGCGCGCGACGGTCGGCGCCACGCGCACGACGTCCCACTGCTTCAGCTCCTGCGTGTCGTCCCCGAGCGTGATCGACCCGGAGCCGCTGAGCACGACGTAGAACTCCTCCTGGTCCTCGTGCCGGTGCCCGAAGGGCTGCCGGAAGTCGGGTGCGAGCTTCTGGTAGCTGAAGCCACCCTGCTTGGCGTCCGTTGCGGAACGGCCGAAACGGGCTTCGACGTTCGGTGACAGCCCAAACTTGACCGCCATGTCCTCGAGCTCCTTGATGTTCACAATCTTGTAATCCGTAGCCATGCGGCACCCCTCCTTGGTCTGCCACTCTGTGTCGATGCAGACACGCACACTAGGTCAGAACCTCGAAGTATCCGCGCTCGGCCTGGGATGCATGGGCATGTCGGAGTTCTACGGGACCGCTGACGAGGGCGAAGCGGTCGCGACGATCCACCGCGCGATCGAGCTCGGCGTCACGTTTCTCGACACCGCTGACATGTACGGCCCGTTCACCAACGAGCGCCTCGTCGGTCGCGCAATCGCCGACCGTAGGGACAAGGTCGTTCTCGCCACCAAATTCGGAAACGAACGCAACGAGGACGGGAGCTGGATCGGCATCAATGGGAGCGCCGAGTACGTGCACAAGGCTTGCGACGCGAGCCTCGAGCGGCTCGGCGTCGACTACATCGACCTCTACTACCAGCACCGCGTCGACCTGAACACGCCGATCGAAGAGACGGTCGGCGCCATGACGGAGCTCGTCGAGGCGGGCAAGGTGCGCCACATCGGTCTCTCCGAAGCCGGCTCGGCGACGATCCGCCGCGCACACGCGGTCCATCCGATCACCGCGCTGCAGACGGAGTACTCCCTGTGGACGCGCGACCCGGAGGACGAGATCCTGCCGACGGTGCGCGAGCTCGGCATCGGCTTCGTCGCGTACAGCCCGCTCGGCCGTGGCTTTCTGACGGGACAGATCACATCGATCGAGGACCTCGACGAAGACGACTACCGTCGTCGCG
Source organism: Gaiellaceae bacterium (assembly GCA_046594035.1). GTDB lineage: Bacteria > Actinomycetota > Thermoleophilia > Gaiellales > Gaiellaceae > PALSA-600. The sequence goes on along the minus strand of JBKJQL010000261.1, from coordinate 4,275 downwards.
CCGAGCGGTTTCAGGGCGACAACTTCGAGAAGAACCTGAACCTCGTCGCGCAGGTCGAGGAGATCGCGAAAGAGAAGGGCTGCACGGCGAGCCAGCTTGCGCTCGCGTGGGTGCTGGCACAGGGGGAGGACATCGTCCCGATCCCGGGCACCAAGCGCGTCAAGTACCTCGAAGAGAACGTCGGCGGGCTCGACGTCGAGCTCACCGAGGAGGACCGGCGCCGCATCGACGAGGCGTTCCCGAAGGGCGCGACCGCAGGTAACCGGTATCCCGACATGTCGACGGTGAACCGTTGAGCAAGGTGGAGAAGACCGACGCCGAGTGGCGCACGGAGCTGACGCCCGAGCAGTACCACGTGCTGCGCCAGAAGGGCACCGAGCGTCCGTTCGAGGGTGAGTACGACCACTCGTTCGAGTCGGGCACCTACCACTGCGCCGGCTGCGGCAAGGAGCTGTTCAAGAGCGACGCGAAGTACGACTCGGGCTGCGGCTGGCCGGCGTTCTCTGCGCCGGCCTCCGGCGAGGCGATCGACGAGGAGACGGACGTCACCTACGGCATGACGCGCACGGAAGTGATGAGCGCGGACTGCGGCGGCCACCTCGGGCACGTCTTCCCGGACGGGCCGGCACCGACGGGCTTGCGGTACTGCATCAACTCGGCGGCAATCAAGTTGGAGGAGGAGTAGTGGAAAAGAAGGCGACGTTCGGTGCCGGGTGCTTCTGGGGCGTGGAGGCGGCGTTCCGCCGCACGCAGGGCGTCACAGGCACCAAGGTCGGTTATGCAGGCGGTGGGGTGGACAACCCGAGCTACGAGCAGGTGTGCTCCGACACGACCGGTCACGCGGAAGTCGTCGAGGTCACCTACGACCCGGAGCAGGTGCCGTACGAGCAGCTGCTGACGATCTTCTGGCTCGAGCACGACCCGACGCAGCTGAACCGGCAAGGCCCCGATGTGGGCTCGCAGTACCGCTCGGTCGTCTTCGTCCACGACGCGGAGCAGCGCGCCACGGCCGAGGCCTCACGCGAGGCCGTGCAGGCGCGCTTCACGCGTCCCGTGGTGACGCAGATCGAGGATGTGCCCGCGTTCTGGGAGGCCGAGGACTACCACCAGCGCTACCTCGAAAAGCGCGGCATCTCGAGCTGCACGCCGCGGCTCGCGACGGTGTCGTAAAGCCTCGAGCACGAGGCGGGTGTGCGCCACACGCTCTGAGGGCACAGGGAAGCCATGACACTCGAACCTCCCACGCCGCGCCCTGATCCGATGCCCGGCCCGCCCGTGCCGGATCCCACCCCGCCCTCGCCCGGACCGGAGCCGACGCCGCTCCCGCCGGATCCGAGCCCACCGCAGATCTGAAGCTTCGACCCCCGTTCGCCCGCACAGCGGACGTGCCCTCGTGCCGCCGTGGAATGACGCCTAGCGCGTCAGGAGCCGGAAGAACAGTCCCCCGGTGGGGACGGCCCGCAGTTTCGTGCGCAGTTCCGTCGCAGTCATGCCGCTCCTTCAGTCTCTCCGCAGGGTGATGGAGGTAGGTAAGGGCCCCGCCGCACAGGGCCCTTGATCACCATGACTGATCAAGGGTCGGTTGACCAAGCCCTCGATCGGTGGTTCACCGCCGAGGTTGATTAGGAGGCTGCGGACTCGCGCTCGCGCTTGCGCTTGGAAGCCGAGCTGGCCCGCTTCGAAGCGGAGAGCTCCACTTTCCGCAGCCGCACTGACTTGGGCGTCACCTCGACGCACTCGTCGTCGCGGATGAACTCCAGGGCTTGCTCGAGCGAGAGCGGGCGGGGCGGGATCAGCCGGATCAGGTCGTCCGAGCCCGAGGCGCGCATGTTGGTCAGCTTCTTCGGCTTGGAGGCGTTCACGTCCAGGTCGTCGCGGCGCGCGCTCTCGCCGACGACCATGCCCTCGTAGAGCTCGTCCGTCGGTGCGATGAACAGTGATCCGCGCTCCTGCAGGTTCTCGATCGCGAAGCCGGTCGCCTGGCCGCGGCGGTCGGCGACGAGGCTGCCTGTCGGCCGTGTGCGCAGTTCGCCGAACCATGGCTCCCACTTCTCGAAGACGTGGTGCATGATCCCCGACCCGCGCGTCTCGGTCAGGAACTCCGTACGGAACCCGATCAGGCCGCGCGCCGGGACGAGGTACTCCATGCGCGCCCAACCGGTGCCGTGGTTGACCATCTGCTGCATGCGGCCCTTGCGCAGCGCGAGCAGCTGCGTGACGACGCCGACGAACTCTTCGGGGACGTCGATCGCGACGCGCTCGACGGGTTCATGCCGCTTGCCGGCGATCTCTCGGACGAGCACCTCCGGCTTGCCGATCGTCAGCTCGAAGCCTTCGCGCCGCATGATCTCGGCGAGCACTGCGAGCTGCAGTTCGCCGCGGCCCTGCACCTCCCAGGTGTCCGGGCGCGGCGTCGCGAGGACGCGCAGCGAGACGTTGCCGACGAGCTCCTGGTCAAGGCGCTGCTTGACCTGGCTCGCGGTGAGCCTGTCGCCCTCGGTGCCGGCGAGCGGCGAGGTGTTGATGCCGACCGTGATCGAGAGGCTCGGCTCGTCGACGACGGTCACGGGCAGCGGGCGTGGGTCGTCCGGATCGGCGATCGTCTCGCCGATCGTCACGTCCGGCAGCCCGGCGAGCGCGACGATCTCGCCCGGGCCTGCTTCGTCGGCGGAGACGCGGTCGAGGGCCTCGGTGATCAGCAGGTCGACGACGCGCGCGTTCTCGATCTCGCCGCTGGCCCGGCACCAGGCGATTTGCTGGCCCTTCTTGAGCACGCCGTGGCGGATCCGGAGCAGTGCCAGGCGTCCCACGTAGGGAGACGCATCGAGGTTCGTGACGAGCGCTTGCAGCGGATGCTCCGGGTCGTACGACGGCGGCGGGATCGTCTCGAGCAGCGTCTCGAAGAGCGGCGTCAGATCGTCGGCCAGTGCATTCGGGTCGAGCCCTGCCTTCCCGTCGCGGGCGACCGTGTAGACGATCGGGAACTCGATCTGCTCGGCGGTCGCGTCAAGGTCGAGGAACAGCTCGTACACCTCATTCACGACCTCTTCGACGCGTGCGTCGGGCCTGTCGATCTTGTTCACGACGAGCACGACGGGGAGGCGGGACTCCAACGCTTTGCGCAGGACGAAGCGCGTCTGCGGCAACGGCCCTTCCGACGCGTCGACGAGCAGCAGCACGCCGTCGACCATCGTCAGCCCGCGCTCGACCTCACCGCCGAAGTCCGCGTGGCCCGGGGTGTCGATGATGTTGATCTTGACGTCGCCGCGCTGAACCGAGGTGTTCTTCGCGAGGATTGTGATGCCCTTCTCGCGCTCCAGGTCGCCGGAGTCCATGACGCGCTCGTTGACGTCCTGGTTCTCACGGAAGGAACCGGATTGCCACAGCATCGCGTCGACCAGGGTGGTCTTCCCGTGGTCGACGTGCGCGACGATCGCGACGTTGCGAAGGTCGTTGCGTTGGGCGAGGTTCTTGTTGGGCACGACGCCGGAGGGTAGCGGCCGCCTCCGATCAGGCCCGCGGAGTCCGGTTGACGCGGGTGAGGCCCCACGCCGCCGAGCCCATTCCGAGCAGTCCCGCCGCGAACGCCGATCCCAAGACGATCAGCAGTTCCTTGGTGAAAGCGAACGGGAATTCGTAGGAGGTGCCGTCGGGCGCGACGATTGCGACCAGGCGACCCTGGCGATAGCGGAGCTCGGCCGTTCTCAACCCCTCGAACGGCGCGGCGTCGGCCCTCGTCAGCCCGAACAAGGACGCCGAGACGTCCGGGCTCGTCTGGACGATCACCTCGTACGAGCCCTGGGCGAGCTCGTCGGAGGAATCGGTCTTCACGACACTGACCGGCCGCCGCTTCGACACGCAGTCCGGTGCCGGGTGGACGCCTCCGCAGCGCGCGAAGTCCCGGTCGGCCTGGCCGCTGAGGCCGCTCAGCCCGTAGAGGCCGGTCACGACCGCCGCCACGATCAGCAGCAGGCCTGCGATCACGCGGATCTCGCGGGCGGCGCGGCGGAACACCACCTCACTATCTCCGACTTGGTGCCAAGGCGCAGGTGCTTGTTCGTCCAGGCCAGCTCGAGCTTGCCGCTGTGCTCCGCTACGCGTTCGCCGCGAGCTGACCACACGCAGCCGCGATGTCGCGGCCGCGGGTGAGGCGCACGGTCGGCGAGAAGCCTCCGCGATGCAGCACGTCTTTGAACTCCTGGATCGCGGAGGCTTCTCGCCGACCGTGCGCCTCACCCGCGGCCGCGACATCGCGGCTGCGTGTGGTCAGCTCGC
>JBKJQL010000181.1:0-2960 GCA_046594035.1 Gaiellaceae bacterium | reverse complement strand
GTTGGTGATGTCGGCGACCGCCTGCTCGAACACGGCCTCGTTCGCCTGCGACGGCTTCGTCATGCCGCTGACCTTGCGAACGTACTGCACGGCCGCAGCGTGTACCTCGTCCTCGGTCGTCGGCGGCTGGAAGTTGTAGAGGATCTTGATGTTCCGGCACATGGGCGCATTCTACGCGGTCAAGCAGGCGTCACGAAGAACGTGCAGCCGGCGACGTCGCCCCGGTGCATGCAGAGCGGCTGATCGATCCGGATCGCGTCGCCGTAGAAGCGTGATACGCCGATGACGAGACCTTCGAGCAACTCGCAGAGCGCGTGGGCGGAGGTGTACGCGATCGACACGCCCCCGCCCGCGAGCGGGCGAATGTCGAGGTGGGGCGGCGCGGCGAGCGGCACCGTCCCGCGAACGGTTTCGTGAATGCGCGCTTCGATGTTGAGCAGGAACGAGAACGTGTCGTCGTGTCCGGCGTAGTAGTCGGGGTACAGCAGCCGGAAGGTGCTGATATCTGCGTAGATCCCGAAGCGGCGAAGCACTGACTCTCGGGAGTTGCCGGCGAGATCGGCGGTCCGGTCGACGATCGCCTTGAACTCGTCGTCGCCGTAGGCCTCGGTCGCCAGAGCCGCTTGTTCTCCCAGACGTCTTCGGCGATCGCAGAGTATTCGCTCGCGATGAACGCGCGAAAGGCAGTGAAGATCAGTCCGTGCATTCGTCTCGCGTCAGGAGCGCAGCGTCTCCAGCACGTCGTCGGCGTGCGTGTCGGGCTTGACCTTGTGCATCCCTTTTTTGATCTTCCCATCCTCGTCGATCACGAACGTCGAGCGCTCGACGCCCCAGTAGGTCTTGCCCATGTACGTCTTCTCGGCCCAGACGCCGTAGTCGTCCGCGACTCTGTGCTCCTCGTCGGCGAGCAGCGTGAACGGGAGCTCGAACTTCTCCTTGAACTTGACGTGTGAGCGCTCGTCGTCGGGTGAGACGCCGAGCACGACCGCGCCCTCGCGCTCGAACTCGCCGTAGACGTCACGGATGCCGCACGCCTGGGTCGTGCAGCCCGGGGTGTCGTCCGCGGGATAGAAGTAGAGGACGACCTGCCTGCCGCGGAGGTCAGAGAGCTTGACGCTCTCACCGCTGTCGCTCTTCAGCTCGAAGTCCGGTGCCGGCTTTCCCTCTTCGACCACGATCATCCTCCCTGTAGCGTTCGATTCCGATGCTAACGGCCCATCACGTCAACGCATTCCTTCTGATCGCGGTTTGCATTGCCGCTTCGGCGTCGGCGTTCTGGGCTCGCCGCCGGCGGGCCGGTCACACGGTCGCACAACTGCTCGCGCTCGCGCAGACCCTGCTCGTCGCCCAGGTCGGTCTCGGGCTGCTCCTGATCGCGCGCCATCACAAGGCGCACGACCAGTTGCACTACGCCTACGGGACGATCGCCCTGCTCGCGGTGCTCTCTCCCTGGCTCTACGCCCCCGAGGAGCCGCGGGCCCGCCTCGCCTGGTTCGGCGTCGCGACGGCGCTCGGCGCAGCCCTCGGCGTGCGCGCGTGGATGACGGCATGACGCCGTTCATCCGCAACCTCCTGATCCTCGCCGCCGTCGCGGCCGTGATCGTCGTGCTCAACCTCCAGGTGGCGGTGATCACCGCCGGGGTGCTGCTGCGAATCGCGTTCATCATCGCTATCGCCGTCGTCGCCTACTTCTACTGGCGCGACATCGGACGCCGCGAGATCTCGATGTGGCCACAGCGCGCCGCGTGGGTGTTCTACGCAGCCGTGGCACTGCTCGTCGTCGACCTCGGGTGGCTGATGCTCGGCAGCCTCGCCGGGCGGAACCTGCTGGTCTCGATCCTCGTGCTGGCCGCGTGCGGGTACGCGGGCTACCGCACCTGGCGCGACCAGAAGAGCCTCTAGTTGTGGTCTTCGACCAGTGAGCCGATGCCGTCGAGGCGAGCGAGCGCCTCACGGAGCGGCATGTGCTGCCCGACGAAGATCGGGGTGTCGCGCTCGGTATACGCGGAGGCCTCCGAGTCGCGCAGCCGCAGCATCAGGTGCATGAAGTCCGCGGGCTCGTCGCACTCGAACGCGGTCATGAACTCCTGGTCGTCGATCCCGAAGCTGTAGCTCGTGTGATTGTGAATCGTCGGGAACTCCTCGCGCCCGATGCGGATGTGCTCGTCCATCGCGCGCCGGCGATCCTCCTCGGGTAGCGCGTACCAGGGACGCACCTTCACGAACGGATAGACGACGAGGTACGGCGAGCCTTGCGGGACGATCTTCCGGGGCTTGCGCGCCGACGTGTACTCGGAAGCCTTCGTCGTCGCGAGGTAGTTGTACGGCGTCTCGAGCCAGGCGGCGAGCGGCGTCGCGTTGAGCGCCGCGCCGAGCTCCCCGAGTGCGTCGTAGCGCTCGGTGATCTTCCAGAGGAAGAAGTCGGAGTCCGGGCGGATTCCCGTGGTCGAATACGCGCGCAGGTGGTCGAACCGAGGGGCGAGCTCGTCGATCGCGTCCGCGAAGGCATCCTTGTGCGCGGCGCGCTCCTCGACCGGGAGCCGGCGCCAGGCCGGATCGACGCGGAAGTAGGTGTAGGCGACGTACTGACCCGTGTCCATGGTTGAAGGCTACCCCGTCGAGCGCGCCTCGACGCACGCCCTGAGTACCCTGGCTCCCATGGCGGCGGATCGCATCGAAAGCCAGCTGAAGCGCCTCTCGGCGGGTCCCGGCGTCTACATCCTGCGCGACGAGAAGGGCGATGTTCTCTACGTCGGCAAGGCGAAATCGCTGCGTTCGCGGGTGCGCTCGTACTTCCAGGCAGGCTCGAGCGACACACGCCAGGGGATCCGCCACATGGCCTCGCGGGTCGAGACGATCGAGACGATCGTCACCTCGAGCGAGGTCGAGGCATTGCACCTCGAGCAGAATCTCGTCAAGCGCCACCGCCCACCGTTCAACGTTCGCCTGCGCGACGACAA
>JBKJQL010000178.1:0-15741 GCA_046594035.1 Gaiellaceae bacterium | reverse complement strand
GGCGGCGGATCGACGCCGAGCACGCGCAATACGTCGGCCGCACACGTCACGGGAACGGCGCCCAGCCGCAGCAGGTGGTTCGTCCCGCGCGACAGCAGCGAGGTGATCTCGCCCGGCACCGCGAGCACCTCACGACCCTCGTCGAGCGCCAGGTCAGCGGTGATCAGCGCCCCACTCCGCTCTCGCGCTTCGATCACGACCGTCGCGAGCGTCAGACCGGAGACGATGCGATTTCTCGCGGGGAACCTCCACGGTGCGGGCTCCACGCCGGGTGCGTATTCCGAGACGATCAGGCCGTCGCGCGCGATCTCGGTCGCCAGCGAGGCATGCGTGCGGGGGTAGTCGCGGTCGATGCCGCAGCCGAGGACTGCGACCGTCGTGCCTGCCTGCAGCGCGCCCCGGTGCGCCGCGCTGTCCACGCCACGGGCGAGCCCGGAGACGACCAGCACACCGGCCGCGGCGAGCTCGCGCGCGAGGGACGTCGCGACGCTCGCGCCGTAGTGGGAGCACGCGCGGGCACCGACGACAGCGACCGACGGCAGGTCGAGCAATGCGAACGGAGCTTCGCCCCGGACGAAGAGCCCTAGTGGTGGATCGTGGATCGATCGCAGTCGCACCGGAAACGAGCCATCGCTTCGCGGCAGCCAGCGATATCCGCGTGCCGCCAAGTCCCGGAGGAAGCCCGCCTCGTCGAAGGTCGTTCGGAACGACGCGAAGCGGGCCGAGCGAGGCGCGTCCAGGAGATGCGCATCCGTGTGCGCAGCGAAGGCAGCGGTCGCAAGCTCACTCATTCCCTCAGCTCCCGCGGCGGCCGGTAGGAGAGCGCCTCACCGATGTGCTCCGCCTCCACGGCTTCCGCCTCCGCCAGCGCCGCGATCGTCGCCGCCACCCGCGCGACGCGTGCGCGACCGCGGCCCGAGAGGGGCAGCTTGTCCACCGCGCGCGTCAACAGCTCGTCCGCGCCTTTGCTGCGGATTGGGAGATGCTCGCGCAGCCGGTGCCGGGCCGCGAGCACACGCGCGCGCACGTGGGCCGACGCCTCTGCCGGCGCGCCCGCCAGCTCGAGCGCGCGTGGACGCGGCACCGTCAGCAACAGGTCGAACCGGTCGAGCAACGCCCGCGACAGCTTCTCGCGGTAGCGCTGCACGCGATCGGGCGGGCAGGAGCAATGCGCGGCACCGTCACCGCGCGCGCCGCACGGGCAGAGGTTCATCGTGCCGACGAGTTGGAAGCGTGCGGGGAACACGGCACGCCCGCCGATCCGCGCGACGTGGATGTAGCCGTCCTCCAGCGGCTGCCGAAGGGCCTCGAGGGCAGCGCGCTGGAACTCCGGCAACTCGTCGAGGAAGAGCACGCCGTGGTGGGCCAGGCTCGCCTCACCCGGCCGAATCCCACCGTGACCGCCTCCGATCAACCCCGCAACCGACGCCGAATGGTGTGGCGCGCGAAACGGCGGCACGCGGACGAGACCGCCGGCCGGCGAGAGGACGCCGCTGACCGAATGGATGCGGGTCACCTCGAGCGATGCCTCGTCACCGAGCAGCGGCAGAATCCCCGGCAGTCGTCGCGCCAGCATCGTCTTGCCGGTGCCCGGCGGTCCTGCCAGCAGCAGGTTGTGCCCACCGGCCGCAGCGATCTCGAGCGCACGCCGCGCACGCTCCTGTCCCCGCACGTCGGCGAGATCGGGCACGCCGGCCAGGGAGTCGAAGTCGTCGACCGGCGGCGGCAGCTCGGGCGGTGCGCATTCGCCGCGGAGATAGGCGACGGCCTCGGCGAGATGGCGCACGCCGATCGGTTCGATCCCGGCAAGCGCCACTTCCGGCCCCGACTCGGCAGCGCACAGCAATCGGGTGAGGCCGGCGCGGCGCGCACCTTCGGCGGCGACGAGTGCACCCGGCACCGGCCTGAGGCGCCCGTCGAGCGCCAGTTCTCCGAACGCGGCGTGACCCTCCAGCGCCGCTGCCGGCACCTGGTACGACGCCGCGAGCAACGCCAGCGCAATCGGCAGGTCGAACCCCGAGCCTTCCTTCCGCAACGCGGCAGGCGCGAGGTTGATCGTGATCCGCTGGCTGACCGGCCACTGGAGCTCCGCCGAGGCGATCCCCGAGCGCACTCGCTCCTTCGCTTCCTGGCAGGCCTTGTCGGCGAGCCCGACGATCGTGAACGACGTCAGGCCGCTCTGGATGTGCGCTTCGACCTCGACCCGACGAGGATCGATGCCGACGAGAGCGTGAGTGACGGTGCGCGCGAGCACGTTGCCACGCTAGGCGACGCGGGCGCATGTGTCTGTGACGGCCTAGTGCCGGAAGTGTGAATTAGCGCTGGCCGGCGAGCAGTGACACCCTCAGGAACGCCGAGCGACGAGCACGCTCTCGAAGTACTCACCTGCGCGCCGGCCGGTGCGCCGGTTGACGTGCCGGTGGTAGTTCTGCTCGAGCACGAGGCCCGACCGCTCCAGGATCTCCGGGTACAGCTCGCGACGGTCGTTGACGACGATCACGAACCGGCCGCGCGGCTTCAGCACGTTGCCGCACGAGCCGAGCACGCGCACGATCCCGTCGACATACCCCTCGATCGCTGCCTTCGACGTTCCGCGCTCCGCCGCACCGATCTCGCTCGCACGCCGGTCGTCGAGCCCAAGCAGCTCGTAGGCGTAGCGATGCTGCTCGTGGTAGTCGATCAGCCCCGGGTACGGCGGTGACGTGACGACCGCGTCGAACAGGCCGGGCAGATCGAGATCACCTGCGTCGCCGTGCAGCACCTCGACGCTGCGATTCGTCCGCACACGCGCGAAATCCTTGAGGCGCGTCAGCGTGTCGAGCGTGTACCGGCGCAGGAAGTGTTCGGCCTTCTCGACCGGCTTGCACTCCCGCTTGTGCTTGTAACACCAGTAGGGCCCAGCCTGAGGCACCTTCGGGAAGTCGAGATCGAAGTGCGTCGTCAGCCGCGCAGAGCGCGCCGCGCGCGCGAGGACGACACGAAGCACGTCGGCGTGCTCGTACTCGCCGATCAGCGAACGGAAACAGAGCAGATCCTCACGGGCCTGCGGCGCGAACCAGGCGCGCACGTACGCGCTCTTGTCACTCGCCTTGCCCTCCCCGCGCTCGAAGCGCGCGAGGACGTCGCGCAGCTCGTGCTCGAGCACGAACGGCTTGTGCGCATTCGTCTTGACCTGCATGAGCAGGCAGTTGAACGCGGCGATGTCGGCCCCGACCGAATTCAGACCGCTCTCGAGCGCCTGAACGAGCGTCGTTCCCGACCCGGCGAACGGATCGAGCACCCGCCCGCGCGCCGGGACGTGGCGGCGGAAGAGCTCCTCGACGAGCTGCGGGATGTACTTGCCGAGGTAGGGATGGAGCCGGTGGACGTGCTTGGTCCGGATGCGCTCGGGCAACTGTTTCTCCGACCACGACAGGTCGGAGTCGAGCCCTGCGTAGATTTCGTTTTGGGTTGCGCCCACGCGCGACGCTTTCGGGACGCGAGGGGGCTGTTCCTGCCAATGCAGGCCAGGACCTTGCGTATTCCAGTCTGTCAACGCACAATTCGCAAACCGTTTGACCGAATCGAGTCCCGGCCCCGATCTGTCGGCCGCCCTACATGCCCCCGCAGCGCGGGCTCGCATCGTGGCCGAGGTAACCATGGTCCTCGGCATTGACGCGCCGAGGGCCGACGAAATCGTTGATGCCTTCGACGCCTTCGTCGCCGCGCCCCTTGAGGGCAACTTCCGAAAGCTGAGTGGACGCGATCTCGCAAAGCGCAACCCGATGATTTACACCGCGCGAGGAACAAGCTCGGCGAGCGAATGGATCGATCGCGTGCTCGCGGACAAAGAAACCTCGGCCATCGAGGGACACCTCGGTACGTTCCTTGAGGAAGTTGCACGGATCGTCAGCGGCGGCATCAAACCCGGAAACGGAGTTGATCTTCAGGTAGATGACGACGACGGAAACATTCGCCTCTACGCAATACAGGCGTCGCCGAATACCAAGAACTCGGGAAGCAGGAAGTCCGACGTTGCCTCCCTCAAGCGCGCGGCAGCCCCGTTGCGCGCCGCGCGACGGCACGTGGACTTGAACATCGGCGTGCTCCACGGGCGCGCCAAGACTGCTGAGCTCAGATCCGAGCCGGGCATCCAGGTGTTGGCTTCAGATGAGTTCTGGCATCAGGTCAGTGGGATTCCGGATTTTCGGGCGCGACTCCTTCGAGCGTCCGCAGTTCTCAGCGAGTTGATGAGGAAACGCTCTGAGGATGAGGTAACACGGATCCGCGCCGAAGCTATGGCGATGTATGGCGATGAGAGCGGTGCATTGAAGATGGACTCCCTCGCGAATCCGCCCGCTCGGGTGAGGACAATGGCGGGGGCCAGCGACGCGGATACCTAGAACGCGTCGGGCAGGTGCTGGATCTTCCCGGCCCGCTCCGCGATTACGTCGAAGCGGACGCCGAGCCCCCTGAGCTCCGGATGCAGCCGCAGCCAGAGCTCCGCGGCCTTGTGAATCCGGCCGATCTTCACCGGCGTGACCATCTCGAACGGGTCGCCGAAGCCGGGGCCGCTCTTCGACTTCACCTCCACGAACGCGAGCACCCGCCCGCGGCGCACCACGAGGTCGAGCTCCGCCCCGCCGAGCCAGCGGTTGTGATCGAGCACGCGCCAGCCCCGCAACCGATACCAGCGCGCGGCGCGCACCTCGGCGGCATTTCGAAAGGGGTGATGTGGAATCGGGGTGCGTACGGGGATGGTTCAGACCAAGCAGGTCGTTCTGGTCGGGCACGCATTTCTGAAAGAGCCGTGCATAGCGGTGGCTGCGTCATACCCGACCAGGGCGAGATGCGCCGCGTCTGAGCCACCATCCGTGCGTGCCTGCAATTTCACATCACGCCTTACGAGGCGGCTGCGAATTCTTCTTCGCTGAGGTACGCACGGGCGCGCCAGGAGCGGCGGTGGATCTCGCAGGGCCCTCGTTCACGAACCTCGCGCGTGTGCAGCTGCGTGATGTACCCGACGTGCGAGGCGAAGCCGTACCCGGGATACATCGCGTCGGCGGCGCGCATGTAGCGGTCGCGCGTCACCTTCGCGACGATCGACGCCGCCGCGATCGCCGCACTCTTCGTGTCGCCGTCGACGATCGCGCGATGCGGCGGCGCGGTCGGGCCGAGCTTGAAGCCGTCGACGAGTGAAATGCCGGCGGGCTGACAGGCCCACAGCGCTTCGCGCAGACCGCGCAGGTTGCACTTGTGCAAGCCGTCGCGGTCGATCACCGACGCGGGAAACACCCGCACGGACACACGCTCGGCGCACGACAGCACCGCGCGGTAGAGCTCGTCGCGCGTCTCCGAGTCGACCTGCTTGGAATCGTTCAGCAGCGCGAGCGGACGGACGCGGTGGTCACGTAGGCACTCGTAGTCGAGCAGGACCCCGGCGACGACGAGCGGCCCGGCCAGCGGCCCACGTCCCGCCTCGTCCGCCCCGGCCACGAACCGCACGCCGAGCCCACGGTCGAACCGCAAGAGCTTCTGGCCCGTCTGGCGGCGCTTTTTCGGAGGCACGGTCCGAGGATAGCCCTGCGCCCGGCCGTCGACACCTCGAAAGAATTGGAGTTTGCGAAGAAGTTGCGCTTTAGAACTGGCGCAGCTCGCGCACGCGAGCCTTCTTGCCGACCCGGCCGCGCAGGTAGTACAGCTTCGCGCGATGCACGTCGCCGATCTGCATCACCTCGAGCTTGTCGATCTTCGGCGAATGCAGCGGGAACGTGCGCTCGACACCGACGCCAAACGAGTTCTTGCGGACGGTGAACGTCTCGCGGGCACCCGCGCCCTGGCGCTTGAGGACGATCCCTTCGAAGACCTGGATCCGCTGGCGCGCACCCTCGATCACCTTGAAATGCACGCGCACAGTGTCACCCGCTTTGAAGCGGGGCACTTCGCGCAACTGACGGCGCTCGATGTCCTGGATGATGGTGCTCATATCGAAAGGTGGCCGAGCTTTGAGCGGCGGAGCCGGGCGGAATGGTAGCGAATCGGAAGGCCTGACGCGGATTGGCGTGCTTGCGGGGATGGCTCAGACCAAGCAGGTCGCACGGGTCGGGCGCAGGGCATAGCGGGGCCTACGTTCAAGCCCAACCCGGGTCGAGCTGCGCCGCGTCTGAGCCACCATCCGCGAGTGCGCTAAATCCGTGTCAGGCCTCCTGGCCGTCCAGCCTGCTAATGCGTGCCGATCCGGCCGAGCGGCCAGTAGGTGGCAACGACCCGTCCGATCAAGCTGCTCCGGGGCACCGTCCCCCAGACGCGCGAATCGCAGGAGGCGCCCCGGTTGTCGCCCTGGAGGAAGTAGCGGCCGTCCACGACCCTGGTGATCCGCTTGATCAGGATCGCCTCGGGCTTCAGGCCACAGGCCGCCCGGGCCCGGATCGGCGCGTGGAAGACGACCAGGTCGCCCTCGGCCGGTGAACGCAGGACGTACTTGAGCGCGATCACGCGGTCGGCCGTGTCCGCGCGGCAGAGCGGCGCCGGCCGCGCGCAATGCAGTGTCGGCTCCATCGAGGCCGCGGTCAGCGTGAAGGTGCGAGCGTCCAGCAGGAAGTACCCGACGACAACGGCCGCCACGATCAAGCACGCGAGGAACACCAGCGCGCGCTTCATGTGCTCAGCGAACGGTGATCCGGCTCGGCGGCCAGTACGAGGCGAAAACCTTGCCGATCAGGTTCGGATGCGGGACCGTCCCCCAAGCGCGTGAGTCACACGAGGAGACGCGGTTGTCGCCCATCATGAAGTAATGACCTGTGGCGATCTTGATCGGCGCGATCGTGCGTGAGTCGCGACGCACGGCCTTGATGTAGGGCTCGTTCAGCCGCTTACCGTTGATGTAGACGTACCCGCCGCGCTCTTCCCACGTCTCACCGGGTAGACCGACCAACCGCTTGACGAAGGTGCCACCGGCGCCGCAGCGTGCGTCGGCCAGTGGCGGCGTGTGGAAGACGATAATGTCGCCGCGCTTCGGGTCCCAGAAGCGGTAACAGAAGCGACAGGCCAGCACGCGGTCGGAGAAACGGGCTTCGCATTCGGAGCCCGGCCTCGCGCAGTGCAACGTCGGCTCCATCGAGCTGGACGGGATCCGGTACGGGTTCACGACCCACGCCTTGATCGCGAGGACGATCGCGATCGCCCCGACGATCGTGACGAGCCAGTCGATCGTCACGCGCCAGCCGTGCGGCAATCCCTCGGTCAGATAATCGATCGGGTTCCTCAGCGGACCTGCTCCCTTCGCCAGCCTTCGATTCGTGCATGGTCACCCGAGAGCAGTACGTCGGGAACCTTCCAGCCGCGGTATTCCGCGGGCCGCGTGTAGTGAGGGTACTCAAGCCCGCCACCAAGCTCGTCGGAGAACGATTCGATCTCGCCGGATCCCTCGGCCAGAGCGCCCGGGAGGCGCCGCGCGATCGCATCGACCAGCACCATCGCCGGCAGGTCTCCGTTCGAGAGAACGTACGGCCCGATCGAGATCGCGTCGGTGGAGAGATGCTCGACGATCCGCTCGTCGAAGCCCTCGAAGCGAGCCGAGAGCAGGGTCACGTGCTCGAGCTGTGAGAGCTCCTCGACGACCTTCTGGGTCAGCTGGCGGCCCTGGGGGCTGAGTGCGATCACAGGCTGCGCCGGCCGCTCGCCGTAGACGGCACCGAGTGCCTCGGCGACCACGTCGACCCGCAGCACCATCCCCGCGCCGCCGCCGTACGGCTCGTCGTCGACCTGGCCGTTGCGCAGCGGCGTCAGGTCGCGGTAGGAGAAAAGACGCAGGTCGAGCTCGTTGCCGAGGACTGTGGCGACGGGGCGCTGCTCGGTCAGCCACGAGAACGCATGCGGCACGAGTGTGAAGACGTCGAGCTGCATCAGATGGATGATTCCCAAGTTGAGTGCCTGCGGGGAGGGCATGAACCAAGCAGCGTGGTCGACTCGATCGGCGTCAAGGCCGGTAGGCCCTGGGGTCGAGCGAGGCGGGCGCGATGCGCCGCGTTCAGGCCCCCAGCCGCAGGTGCTCTTACTTCGGAATCAACCATCTATCCGTCCACCGTGAACCCCTCGGCGACGACGATGCGACCTCCGGTCAGATCGACTTGACGCACGCAGTCCTCGATCATCGGCAGGAGAACACCGCTGTCGAGCTCGAGCACGTCGTTTGCGATCCCGGTGGTCACGGCCTTGACGTTTCCGAGCTCGCGACCGTTCTCCTCCACGACGGGGAGCCCGACGAGCTCGAACGCGTAGTACTCGTCCTCCTCCGTCGGCGGAAGGGCGTCGCGCTCCACTTCGATCAGCGCGCCGCGCTCGACGGCGCGGTCGACCTTCACGACCGGCCGGCCCGATGAACGGCGAGCGGCCACGATCTCGACCGGTGTGCCGCCCGCGAAAAACGACGATCCGATCTTCCACCACCGGTCGTCCGCACTCGGCTGCTCGATGAAGAACGCTCCGTCGATGCCGTGCGGCTTGCCGACCTTGCCGATCTGGACGCGGTCAGCCATCGATGAGTGTCTCGAAATACGTGGTTGCCTCGTCCGCGGTCGCTTGCGGCCATTCCGTCGGCAGGCCGACTGCCTCGATCGCCGCCAGCGTGGCGGGGACGTCGTATTCGGTACGACGTCGCTCGACGGTCGGGCCGAGCAGCGCCCAGTACGCGCCGGGCTCGTCCTCGTACGGCATGCCGACACTGCCGGCGTTGACGACACGCGTTGACCCGATCGTCCGGTCGAATTGCACATGGGTGTGACCGCAAACGACCGTGGGCTCGTCGACACCGTCGAGCACTTCCAGCCAGCGCTCGTCAGGCGAGATCGCAGTGCGAATCTCGGTGTCGTTCCGAGGCGTTGCGTGACAGAACAGCACCGGTCCGAGGCCGTCGACGTCAAGCGTGACGCTGAGCGGCAGACCGGGAAGCCGATCGAGCACGGACCGGTCGAGCTTCGAGCTCACCCATTGGACGAGCTCAGCCGGGGCACGCCCTCCGTCGCCTCCGAGCTCGCGATCGGCGTTGCCGCGAATCCAGATTGCCTGATCGAGAGCCTCGACCACGGTGATGGTCTCGACCGGCCACGGCCCAGCGAGGAGGTCGCCGCCGAGCACGATCGCGTCGACGTCCGCGGCCTCGACGTCGGCCAGCACTGCCTCGAGCGCATGCACGTTCCCGTGCACGTCGTACAGGGCAGCGACCCTCATGCCTATTCCGGGTCGGCGATCTCGACCATCACACGACGGCCCTCGCGCGCGGCGCTCGCGCGCACGAGCGTCCGCAGCGCGCGGGCGATCCTGCCTTGCCGCCCGATCACCTTGCCGACGTCGTCGGCCGCAACGTGCAGCACGAGGACGAGAGCGCCGTCGCGCTCTTCGGTGTCCACGCGCACGGCGTCGGGGTTGTCGACGAGCTCGCGCGCGAGATACGCGAGGAGTTCGGCCACTAGCGCGCCGGGTCCTACTTCTCGATGCCGGAGATCTTGATCAGCTTCGCGACGGCCTCGGTGGGCTGTGCGCCCTTGCCGAGCCAGTCCTTGACCTTCGCCGCGTCGAGATCGATCGTCGACGGGTCGGTCTGCGGGTTGTAGCGCCCGACGATCTCGAGGAACCGCCCGTCACGCGGCGCACGCGAATCCGCGGCGACGACGCGATAGATCGGGTTCTTCTTCGAGCCGATGCGAGTGAGTCTGAGCTTGACAGCCATTCGTTTCCTTTACTTCCGTCCGGCCTTCTTCTTTTTACGCTTGACGCCCGTTTTCCGCGCTGCGGAAAGAGGCGCCGGCGCTTGCTGGTTCGGGAGGGCCGGCATCTTCCCCCGTCCCATCTGTTTCATCATCTTCTCCATCTGCTTCCGTGCTTCGAGCAGCTGATTGACCTGCTCGACGGTCGCGCCGGAGCCCTTGGCGATGCGAATCCGCCGCTTGCCGTCGATCACGATAGGGGAACTGCGCTCCTGTGGCGTCATCGAGAGCACGATCGCCTCGACGCGGCCCAGCTGGTTCTCGTCCACCTCGACGTCTCCGAGCTGGTCCTTCATCCCCGGGATCATCTTCAGGATCCCCTGCAACGGCCCCATCCGGCGCAGCATCTTGTACGCCTTCAGGAAGTCGTCGAAGGTGAACTGGCCCGCCGTGAGGCGCTTCTCCATCTCGGCCTGCTCGTCCTCCTCGATCGCCGCCTCCGCGCGCTCGATCAGCGTCAGAACGTCACCCATCCCGAGGATGCGCGAGGCCATCCGGTCCGGGTGGAAGACCTCGAGCGCGTCGAGCTTCTCGCCGGTGGACGCGAACTTGATCGGCTTGCCGGTGACCGCCTTGACGCTGAGCGCGGCGCCACCGCGGGTGTCGCCGTCGAGCTTGGTGAGGATCACGCCATCGAAGGCAATGCGCTCGTCGAAGGCCCGCGCGACGTTCACGGCCTCCTGGCCGGTCATCGCGTCGAGGACCAGCAGGATGTTCGTCGGCTTCGCCTCGTCGCGGACGCGCGCGAGCTCTTCCATCAACTCCTCGTCGATCTGCAGACGGCCCGCGGTGTCGACGATCACCGTGTCGAGCCCCTCGGCGCGCGCGCGCTCGAGACCGCTGCGCGTCGCCTCTACTGCATCCTTCGTGTCGGTCCTGAAGACCGGAACCTGAATCTGCTTGCCGAGCTGCTCCAGCTGGTCGATCGCTGCGGGGCGCTGCAGGTCGGCGGCGATCAGCCCCGGCTTGCGGCCCTGCTTGCGCAACTGCAACGCGAGCTTGCCGGCGGTTGTCGTCTTGCCCGAGCCCTGGAGGCCGGCGAGCAGGATGACCGTGAACTTGGTGAACGCGAGCCCCGACTCGCCTTCGCCCATCAGCGCCGTCAGCTCGTCGTGGACGACCTTCACGACCTGCTGGCCGGGCGTCAGGCTCTTCAGGACGTCTTCGCCCAGTGCCTTTTCCCGAACAGCAGCGACGAAGTCCCGGACGACGGTGAAGTTGACGTCCGCCGCGAGCAGGGCGAGGCGGATCTCGCGCATCGCGCGGCTGATCGACTCTTCGTCGAGCTTGCCCTTCTTCCTCAGGTCGCCGAGGGCGCCCTGGAGCTTGTCTGCGAGGCTGTCGAACATCGACCGCGCATGGTAGCCGCGCCGTCAGCGTCCTAGACTCGGAGAAATGCCCGCTCTCAGCCGGAAAACGGTGACCGTCCTCTTCTCGGACGTCGTGGACTCGACGTCCTTCGGAGAGACCCTCGACCCCGAGCAGCTGCGGGCCCTGATGAACCGGTATTTCGCTGAGATGCGCACGGTGATCGAGCGACATGGCGGGAGCGTCGAGAAGTACATCGGCGACGCGATCATGGCCGTCTTCGGGATCCCGAACGTGCACGAGGACGACGCGCTCCGAGCGGTACGCGCGGCGCACGAGATGCGGGAGGCGCTGGCCACACTCAACCGCGAGCTCGCCGAGCCGCTCGCGATCCGCACCGGTCTCGCGACCGGCGAGGTCGTGACCGGCGAGGGCGACACGCTCGTCACCGGCGACACCGTCAACACCGCGGCGCGGCTCGAGCAGGCCGCCGGCACCGATGAGATTCTGATCGCGGAGACGACGCAACAGCTGGTGCGCGACGCGGTTGTCTCCGAACCGGTCGAGCCGCTCGTCCTCAAGGGAAAGCGGGAGCCGGTTAACGCGTGGCGCGTGATCGACGTGCATGCCAACACGCTCGGCCGCGTACGCCGTTTTGCGACGACGATCGTCGGCCGCGACGACGAGCTCGCCCTGTTGCGCCAGGCGTATGTGCGCGCCCTCGCGTCGCGGGGATGCCACCTGTTCACCGTCTTCGGTCCAGCGGGCGTCGGCAAGTCACGGCTTACGCGCGCGTTCCTGCGCGAGATCAGCGAGGAGGCCTCCGTCCTCATCGGGCGCTGCCTCTCCTACGGCGAAGGGATCACCTACTGGCCGCTGCGCGAGGTCGTGCACACGCTCGGCGACCTGCGGAAGCACGTGGACGAATCCGACGCCGCGGTGATCGAGACGGCCGTCGGCGCGCGCGACATGCAGGTCGCCCCCGAGGAGACCCACCGATCGGTGCGGCGGCTGGTCGAGTCGGTTGCATGCGACTGGCCGCTCGTGCTCGTCTTCGAAGACATCCACTGGGGCGAGCCGGCGATGCTCGACTTGATCGACTTCGTCGCCGCCACCGCGCGCGATGCGCCGGTCCTACTTCTCTGTCTGGCGCGTCCCGAGCTGCTCGACGACCGGCCCTCGTGGGGCGGCGGCAAGGTGAACGCGACGACGATCCTCCTCGAGCCGCTCGACGCGGAGCACTCCGATCAACTCGTCGCGAACCTTGCCGGAGTGCTCGACACGAAGACACGCCGGGCGATCACGGAGGTCGCCGAAGGTAACCCGCTCTTCCTCGAGGAGATGGTGGCGATGGTCGTCGACGAGGGCGCGACGGGCGTCGTCCCTCCTACGATCAACGCGCTGCTGACAGCGCGCCTCGAGCTGCTCGGCGCACCCGAGCGGGAGACGCTTGCTGTCGCGGCAGTCGTCGGCAGGTTCTTCTCGGCGGACGCCGTGATCGCGCTCGCGGGCGAGGGCGCACGGCCGTCGCTCGCCTTGCTGGAGCAGAAGGACCTGATCCGGTCGCAGCCGGTCACGTTCACGACGGGAGACGCCTTCCGTTTCCGGCACATCCTGATTCGCGACGCCGCCTACGAAGCGATCTCGAAGGCGGGCCGGGCTGAGTTGCACGAGCGCCTCGCCGTCTGGCTCGAGACCACGCGCGAACAACGGGAGATCGACGAACTGGTCGGCTGGCATCTCGAGCGCGCGTTTGCCCTGAAGCGCGATCTCGGCGTCGCCGATGCCGATCTGTCGCGGCGCGCGTACGGCTCGCTCACCCGCGTCGGCCGGCGGGCACTCGGGCGCGGCGACACGACTGCGGGCGCATCGCTCTTGGAACGCGCGCTGGCCCTCCCCGGCGACATCGACGCCGATCGCATCGAGGCGCAGCTCGATCTCGTCCCCGCGCTGCTGGAGCGCGGCAACCTCGCGCAAGCCGAGGAGCTCGTGTCCAGCACGATCACGCGGTCGCAGGAGCTCGGAGACGCTGCGCTGCTCGCCCGCGCACTCGTCGAGCGCTCCCATCTCCTGTTCCACACAGACCCGGAGATCTGGGTCCAGACCGCTCGGGACATCGCCTCGGAGGCGCGCGCGCCGCTCGAGCAGGCAGGGGACGACGTGAGTCTCGCGCGCGCGTGGTTCCTCGTGGTGCTCCACGCCTACATCCAGGGGAGAACCGGGGATTTCGAGGCGGCCCTGGAACCGGCCCTGTTCCACGCACGGCGCACCGGCGACCGCCGCCACGTGCACGCTCTCCTCACACTGGCCGCCCGCAGCGTCCTCTTCGCACCGCTGCCGGTCGACGACGCTATCGCACGCTGTGACGCTCTCGTCGACGAGGGCGCCGACGCCGGGGTCGCGCACGGCGTGCGCGCGTGCCTACACGGGATGGCGGGACGGTTCGATGCGGCTCGGGCGGAATACGCCGCCGGAAGAGCGCTGCTCGAGGAGTTCGGGCGCACGCGTCAGCTGGCAGTGCAGGGGTTCTACGGCGCGTCGATCGAGCTCTGGGCGCGAGACGGCGCGGCCGCCGAGCGCGAGTTGCGGCGGTCGGCCAAAACACTCGATGCAATCGGCGACCGCGGCACGCTCGCGACGGTCGGAGCGCTGCTCGCGAGCGCGCTCGAGCTGCAGGGGCGACAGGACGACGCCTTGCGCTGGGCTGAAGCAAGCCGTCGCGAGTCGTCGACGGCTGATCTCATCTCGCAAGTGCACTGGCGGACGGCGCTCGCACGGCTCATGCCGGGCCGCGGCGTCGAGCTTGCGGAGAGGGCCGTCGCTGTCGCAGCCAACACGGACTGGACCGTGCTGCAGGCCGACGCGTGGCTGTGCCTTCGTGACGTCCTGCTCGCGGACGACCGGCCCGAGGACGCCGCAGGCGCGGGCGCCCGCGCGACCGAGCTCTACCGCGCCAAAGGCCACTCGGTCGGCGTTCAGTGGGTCCAGAACCCGAGCTTGACTGCGATCTCGCGGTCGAACTCCCGCACCGTCGCCGGCGGGACGTAGAGCGTCGACAACGGCGTCAATGACGCGTCGGAGAGACCCTCGAGCGGGACGCGCTCGATCACGGGGTCGGCGATCGGGTACGGCGACGCCTCGTAGACGACGACCTCGTGGTCGCGTGGGTATTGCTCGGCAAGCCGCTCGACGAGCATCTGCACGTTGTCGAGCCGCGGTTCCGCGACAGCGTTGGGATCGCCGATGACCGTGATCTGCCAGAGCAGCAGACCACTCGCCGTGTCCAACGGCGGGCAGCGAAGGAGAAAGTCCGTCGCGTCGTAGCTCGCACAGCCAGTGGTCGCTGGGTCGACGTTCAAATCGGCGAACAGGCAGTCCTCCGCCGAGACCGCGGGGAGCATGCGCGCGTCGTGCCCTTCTTCGCGAGCACGGCGGATCGCTTCGTGGGACGGCCTCACATAGATGCCTGGATGCCCGTAGAAAGCGACAGCAACGCGACGGCCCTGGCGCACGGGTGCGAGCATGCGCTCGACGATCCGCTCATAGATCGCCTCGCGCGGCTCGCCCACCTGGTACTCCGAGCGCAGGCTCACCGAGTGCGGATGGAGGTCGAGCAACCACGTCTCGGACAGAAGATCCGGGGCGAGGTGCAGCAACTCGTCCGAGCTGTCGATCGCCGCACGCGCTTCTGGCGTCAGGTGCACCCCCATCCGGATCCCCGTCCCGACGACGGTCAGCGAGCCGCGGGTCACGAAGCTGTTATTTGGACGGCGGCGGAGGCGGCATGTGGACCGTGATCGGGACCGTGTGCACGGTTCCGAAAGCGACGATCTCGCCGTCGATCTCGATCTCGGCCTTGATCTTCACGCGCAGCTTGCGCAGGTTGCCCGAGAGCAGCAGGACGATCTGGTCTTCGCCGAGGCCCGCTCGGCGGACGGCCGACTCCGCGTCCTCGTTGAACCGCGCGAGCAGCTCGCTGTCGGTCGCAAGCTGGAGGAAGAACTCGGCGATCGTCATGCGCCGAAGCTACGCCGTTGTCAGCGCCGCGTCAATGGTCGTCGAGCGCGGCGTAGATCGCCGCGACGGCCAGGCCGTACACCAGGTGGGAGGAAAGATCGACCGCCAGCGGTCAGGAATCCGCCCGGACTAACCGGAAACGAGGGCGCGTGCAAAATCGTCCGGGTCGAACGGGCGGAGGTCCTCGAGCCCCTCGCCCACGCCGACGAGCTTCACCGGCAGCCCGAGCTCGTAGGCGATCGCGACCGCAATGCCGCCCTTGGCCGAGCCGTCGAGCTTCGTCAGCGCGACGCCCGTCACCCCGACTGCCTCACCGAAGATGCGCGCCTGCTGCAACCCGTTCTGCCCCGTCGTCGCGTCGACGACGAGCAGCACCTCGTGCGGTGCTCCTTCGAGGCGGCCGGCGATCACGCGGCGCACCTTCGAGAGCTCGTCCATCAGGTTTGTTTGCGTGTGCAGCCTCCCGGCGGTGTCGACGATCACGACGTCGGTATCCGAGCCGACTGCGTCGTAGGCGACCGCTGCGGGATCGCCGCCGTGCTCGCCTCCGACGAAGTTCGCGTCGGCGCGCTTCGCCCAGATCTCGAGCTGCTCCTCGGCTGCCGCTCGGAACGTGTCGGCCGCGCCCAGCGTCACCGAGCGGCCGTGCTCCCGCAGCTTGTTCGCGAGCCTC
>JBKJQL010000019.1:0-9363 GCA_046594035.1 Gaiellaceae bacterium | reverse complement strand
GCCTTCGAGGACAGGTCGTGCGCAACGAGCGCCTGCTCCCGGTCCTGACCGCCGCCGATATAGAAGAGGTCGATCTCACCGGCCGGGACGGCGTCGCGCATCCCGATCGCGCGCACGTCGAGCTCGTGCCCGCGCACCCGCGCCCGCTCGGACAGCACCGCGATGTTGCCGCGATCCGCGTAGATGTTCAAATAATCGGGGTAGAGGTGACCCACGCGGATCCTCACGCTCCCGTCTCCCAGTAGTTCGTCACGTGCCCGCGCGCGGCGACGATCCTGCGCAGTGCGAGCATCGCCGTGTAGGTCGGGAGGACTGCGAGGTCGCCTCCCGCCGGGGTCAGCTCGAGCCCGCGGTCGAGCGCGGGCCCAAGTGAGGGGACGACCTCGATCTTTTCGCGCGACAGACCGCCGTAGGCGAAGCGCAGCGCCAGCTCGGCCGCCCGCTCGCCGGTGGCGACGAGCGTGTCGAGCCCCTCGAGGAGCGGCTCGAAGTCGACGTCCCAGATCCAGGAGACGTCGCGCCCGTCCGCGATTTCGTCGTTGAGTGCGATCACCGCGACGCGCGGCGTGCTGCCTTCGACGAGCGTGCGCACGACCTCGTTCGCGCCGGCGGGATTCTTGATCAGCAGCATCAGGAGCTGCCGCTCGCCGATGCGGATCCGCTCGAAGCGCCCGAACGCGGCCGAGAAGCGCTCCAAACCGGCCGTCACCTCGTCGATCGGGACGCCGAGCGCCAGCGTGAGCGCCGCCGCCCCGAGCGCGTTGTAGACGTTGTAGAGCCCGGGGAGGCTCAATTGCACGCGGGCCTCGCCCTCCGGCGCGTGCAGCATGAAGGACGCGCCGTCGAGGCCCTGGAGCTCGATCTGGCGAGCGACGACGTCGAGTTCCGGCCGCGTGTGCCCGCAATTCGGGCAGGTGTAGTCGCCGAGATGGCCGACGTAGGCCGCTGCGTAGTCATAGGGCGTGCCGCAGCGCAGGCAGTATTTCGAGTCGGCGGCGTGCTGCAGCGCCGGCCGGGCGCGCCGCGGGTCGTCGACGCCGAACAACCGAGCCCCGCCGTGCACCCGGGCGAGGTCGGCGACCTGCGGGTCGTCGCCGTTCAGGACGAGCTGAGCATCCGGCAGCTCCGCAACTGCCTCGCGCCAGCGGGCGGCAACGGTCTCCAACTCGCCGTAGCGATCGAGCTGGTCGCGAAAGAGGTTGCCGAGCAGGAGCGCCTTCGGGCGAACGCGCCGGGCGATCTCCGGCAGCGCTCCTTCGTCCACCTCGAACAGTCCGAACTCAGCGCCGTTTGCACGGAGGAGGGTGGAGGCGACGCCGGAGACGAGGTTCGCGCCCGAGTCGTTGTGGGCGACGCGCACGGTCGGCCGCAGGATCTCCGCAACCATCGCCGCCGTCGTCGTCTTGCCGTTGGTGGCCGAGATCAGCACCGAGCCCTGCGGCAGGCGGCGCGCGAGCAGGTCGATCGCCCCCGGATCGAGCTTCCAGAGGAGCTTCCCCGGCAGCGTCGTCCCGCCGCCGCGTCCCGCAACGCGCGAGAGCTTCCCTGCGGTGCGCAAGGCGGCGGATTCGAGGGCCAGTGGGATCGGAATGCGCATGAACGGCGAACCGTAGCCGCGTGTCCCTCGAAAGAGTGAACTTGGAACGCGCTCACCCTTCGGGGGGAGGGACGTAACCCGTTCTGTGCGTAGGTTCCGCGTATTCGGGCGTTCCCCCTGCGGCAA
Source organism: Gaiellaceae bacterium (assembly GCA_046594035.1). Lineage (GTDB taxonomy): Bacteria > Actinomycetota > Thermoleophilia > Gaiellales > Gaiellaceae > PALSA-600. Next base: position 7,640 of record JBKJQL010000019.1, on the reverse strand, counting down.
TCAGGGTGCCCGGTTGAGTGTTTTCTGCGGCTACGCGCTACGGCGCGAAAAGGAGAGTGAATGTCTCAGTTGAACGAGCGCGGGGCCAACACGGAGCGCAACAGCGCTTTGTGGGGCACCGGTGGTCGTGGCGGTGACCGCCCCAGTGTTCTCTGGGGCAAAGGCGGCCGTGGGATGCTCGTCGCAACGATGGTGGTCGCACTTGCGGCTCCTCTCGCAGCGACAGCTTCCAAGGGCAAGCCTGTGGTGCCTCCGGCACCTGTCCTGCCCGTCACGACCTCGCCCGGCTCCGACCAGGCCCCTCAGGGCGACAAGTCCAACACCCCTGACGGCAAGTCCTGGGTTGCGGGCGACCTCCTGAACAAGGCGAAGACCGATCCGAACCAGAAGGTTCGCGTGATCGTCCAGAGCTCCGGCGGTTCCTCGAAGGCCGATGGGGCCGTCAAGTGGCTCGCCAAGCTCGCGGAGAAGAGCAACGACCAGGGTGACTTCCAGGGCAACGACCAGAAGTCGCTGAACCTCGTCGGCGGTGTCTCCCTGACCCTCCCGGCGAAGTGGGTTGCCAAGCTCCAGCAGGTGCCTGGCCTGATCGTCACCCCTGACGCGATGGTCAAGGTCTCTGGGATCGTGAACCTCAAGTCGAACCAGCTCTGGCCGTACGAGTCGGGCAACAGCAAGTTGTGGCTCGGCGACCAGGCGTTCTACAGCTCGAGCACGCCCGCGATCGCGATCATCGACTCCGGAGTGCAGCAGCGCTCCGACTTCGGCACGCGCATCATCGCGAGCGTCAACCTGTCGACGATCGACGACAACACCTCGCTCGACGACGAGCGCGGTCACGGCACGTTCGTGGCCGGCATCGCGGCGGGCGCAGCTCCTGATCTGACCGGTGCGGCTCCGACCGCCCCGATCGTCTCGATCAAGGTGATGGACAAGAACGGCATGGCGCGCACGTCCGACGTGATCAACGCCTGCCAGTGGATCCTCGACAACAAGGCCAAGTACAACATCCGTGTCGCCAACTTCTCACTGCACTCGAGCTACGCCACGAACTTCTATCGTGACCCGCTCGACCGCGCAGTCGAGAAGCTCTGGTTCTCGGATGTCGTCGTGGTCGCGGCCGCCGGCAACTACGGCTCCGCCACAGGCCCGTCGGGTGTCAGGTACTCGCCCGGCAACGATCCGTTCGTGATCACCGTCGGCGCACTCGACCTCGGCGGCACCTCGAGCCTTAGGGACGACACCGTCGCTCCGTGGTCGGCCTACGGCTACACCTACGACGGCTTCTACAAGCCCGAGGTGGCGGCTCCCGGCCGGTACATGGTGGGCCCGACGCCCGCCGGCTCCGCGGTCACGGTCGCCAAGCCGCTGAACATGGTCGGTCTCGACCGCGTGCAGCTCTCAGGCACGTCGTTCGCGGCTCCTGTCGTCTCAGGGACGGTCGCGCAGATGCTTGCGCGTCATCCGAACTGGACGCCCGATCAGGTCAAGGGCGCCCTGATGCAGACGGCCCGCAAGGTGCCGATCAACCCGAAGGCAGCAGGTGTCGGCGAGATCACGGTCACCCGCGCAGCTGCTGCATCGGGGTCGCAGAACCCGAACAAGGGTCTCGACCGGTACCTCGTCGCCGACGCGGCCACGGGAATCTCGTCGTTCGACGCCATGAGCTGGGCCAGTGCTGCGAAGGCCAGCATGTCCTGGAACTCGATGTCCTGGGCCGACCAGTCCTGGAGCGACATGTCCTGGGCCGACCAGTCCTGGGCGAGCATGTCCTGGGCCGACCAGTCCTGGAGCGACATGTCCTGGGCTGATATGTCCTGGGCTGATATGTCCTGGGCCGACATGGTGAGTGAGGACGCCGCCGAGGGTGATGCCGTGACCAGCACGGACGGCTACGTCGCCACCCCGGAAGAGACGGCACTGGCCGCCATCGACCCGAACCTCGCGGTTTCGGTCGACCCGGCGATCCCGGCCGACTTGCTCCCCGTCGACCCGACGTCGAACACAACGACGACGACGACCGTGCCGGCACCCACGTCGCTCCTGCCGTAGCGGTACGACACGATCCAGAACCGATCGAAGGCCCCCGTGAGGGGGCCTTCGGTTTTTCTCGGGGCATCCCTCAAAAGGGGGATCCCCGAAGCTGTTCCCCTAATGGGGGATGGGAGCATGCCCCCTGCGGCCGTAACTTCCCTTGTGGGTGAAGTTCTGCGGCCCCGCACCACGGTGCGGAAGGAGAGTTCTGAATGAGTGCGATCCCGAGCGATCTAGAGCTCGAGACCGAGCCTGAGGACCAGACAGAGGAGCGCCGTCACGGCCTGCCTCTGTCGGCGCAGGTCTATGAGTTCGCGATCGCCGCCGCAGCGGTGGCAGCCGCGGTTCCGTTCATCCTGCGACTGAACGCCCACACGACCGGGTGGACGACGTTCGGCATCCTCGCCGCCGGCGCAGCCGCCAGCCACACCTACACGGTGCGTACGGCCAAGAACTCGTCGTTCCACACGTCGTGGGTGTTCCTGATCCCGGCCGTACTGCTGCTCCCGCCAGAGCTCGTCGCGCTGCTCGGCATCCTCATGCACATACCGGAGTGGCTGAAGGAGCGCTACGCCTGGTACATCCAAGCCTTCAACATCTCCAACTACACGCTCGGAAACCTTGCGACGTGGGGGGCGGCGCATCTTCTGATCAACGCCAGCGGGTTGATCCCGGACGCGCACCTCCGCTACGCGATCGCAGGCCTCGTCGCCTGCGTCGTTGCCGTCGGTGCGAACCATGTCCTGCTGGCACCGATGATGACGCTCGCGCGCGGATACTCGCTGCGCGAGGCCGGCATCTTCTCGTTCGAGAGCCTTTCGACCGACTTCATCCTCGCGACCCTCGGGCTCGCCTTCGCCGCGTTCTGGGACTTCAACCCCTGGCTGATCCCGTTCGCTATCGCGCCGCTGCTGCTGATCCACCGCTCGCTCGCGATTCCACAACTACAGGCGGAGGCACGCGTCGACCCGAAGACCGGTCTCTACAACGCGCGGCACTTCGCCGTCGTGATGCAGGAGGAGCTCGGACGTGCACAGCGCTTCCAACGCCCGCTCTCGCTGATCATGGCCGACCTCGACCTCCTGCGCGACATCAACAACACCTACGGGCACCTCGCGGGCGACGCCGTGCTCCGGGGCATCTCGGAAATCTTCCGGCAGCAGCTACGCCACTACGACGTCCCCGCACGGTTCGGTGGCGAGGAGTTCTCGATCCTCCTGCCGGAGACTCCGCCCGAACAGGCGTACGAGATCGCCGACCGGATTCGCCGGGCAGTCGCTGCACGCCTCTACGAGGTCGAGACCTCGAGTGAGCCGATCCGCGCAACGATCTCGATGGGCGTCGCGAGCTTCCCGCGTGACGGCGACGACATGAACGAGCTCGTGCACCAGGCCGATCTTGCCGTCTATCGCGCCAAGCTTCAGGGGCGGAACCGTGTGCTCGACGCCTCCGACGAGCCGCTGCTCGCCCAGCCGGAGAAGCGCGGCCCCCGTCTCGTCTCGCTGCCGGTGCAGGAGAGCGAGCCCGTGCGCCCCCTGCCGGCCGCGACGGAGGTCATCCCCGAGGTCGAGCGCCGTCAGGCCGTTCGACCACACAACGTTCCGGCTCCGCGCTTCTTCTCCGTCCCGAAACGCCTCGCGCTGCTCGTCGGCCTCGTCGGCCTGCTCGGCACGGCTGCCGGGCTCCTGGCCGCGGTGTTCGGCAGCTCGCAGGATGTCGTCGGTCTCGTGACGATCGTCGTCCTCGTCGGCCTGGGCCAGGTGCTCTCGCTCGAGGTGGAGGAGACGGGCTCGATCTCCGTCAGCGCCGTCGGTGCGCTCGCGGCGGCGGCGATCGTCGGCCCCCGTGCCGCGATCGCACTCGCGCTCACCATGTCGGCCGTGGAGTGGAGCGCGCGACGCGCCGTCTTCCACCAGTTGCTCTTCAACGTCGGAGCGCTGTCGCTCGCCTCGCTTGCAGCCGCCGCGATCTTCTCCGTCCACGTCTTCTCCGGCGCGCTCCAGACAGGCGTCTTCGTCGCCTCGGGCCTGCTGGCCGGCCTCATCTACATGGTCGTGAACATGGGGCTCGTCTCGATCGCCGTCGCAGTCGAGGGACGCGAGAGCCCGATGCGCGTCTGGCGCGAACGCTTTGCGTGGCTCGCGCCGCACTACGCGGTCTACGGCTTCATCGCCGCAGTCATCTACGAGGCCTACAAGCCGATCGGCGCCTGGGCGATCGTCGTCTTCGCGCTGCCGCTCTTCCTGATGCGCAAGACGCAGGAGGCCTACCTCAAGCACACCCAGCGCTCGGCGCACAAGCTGCGCGAGGCGGCGGAAACGATTCAGACGCAGAACGTGTCGCTCGAACAGGCGAACCGGCTGCTCAAGGAGCGCTCGACCGCGGCCATGGAGTCCCTCTCGGCGACGGTCGATGCGCGTGATGCCTACACGGCCGGCCACTCACGGCGTGTCCAGCAACTCGCGCTCGCGATCGGCCGCGAGCTCGGGCTCTCGCAGCCGGAACAGGACCTCCTGGGCCACGCAGCTCTCTTCCACGACATCGGGAAGCTCGGCATCCCGGACGCGATCCTCCTGAAGCCGTCGAGCCTCACGGACGAGGAGTGGGTGATCATGGCGAGCCACGCAGCCGAAGGCGCATCGATCATCAACCGCCTCGGCTTCCTGAGCGACGCCGTGCCGGCGATCCGGCATCACCACGAGCGGTTCGACGGCCAGGGCTACCCGGACAAGCTCTCCGGCGAGGACATTCCTCTGGGCGCCCGGATCATCCATGTGGCAGACGCGTTCGACTCGATGCTCACGACGCGCGTCTACCGGCCCGCCCGCCCGGCACAGGATGCGCTCCAGGAGCTCCGCCGGATGTCCGGCACGCAGTTCTGCCCGCGTTGCGTCAGCGCGCTCGACGCGATCGTCGAGACGGAGATGGACGACCTCTCGGCGCGCCAGCCGTCGCTCGTCGACTAAGACGTTCTAAGCCCTACTTGCGCTTTATCTCATTCGCTCTACCATTCTTGGTATGGCGAAAAGGCAGCCCTACCGGGCAGTTGCCGGCATCGATCCGCAGGCTCTCGCGGAGTTCCAGGCGGGAATCCGGCGGCGGTACACCGACGAGCAGATCCTCGAGGCGCTTCGTGCCTCCGCGGCGCGGCTGGGGCGGTCGCCGACGATGAAGGAGTTCGGCGCCGATCCCGGTGCGGGGATGCACCCGCAGACGGTGATCGAGCACTTCGGAACCTGGAACGCGGCCAAGCGGGCCGCCGGGCTGATGCCGCGGCGCTTCGCGACCCGCGAGGAGCTCGCAGACCAGCTGCGCCTGCTCGGTACGGAACTCGGGCGCATCCCGACCGCCCGCGACCTCGACGAGCGCCGGGGGACGATGCCTTCCAAGTCGCTCTACTGGCACACCTTCGGCTCGCTCTCGACCGCGCTGCGGGAGGCCGGCTTCGACGTTGCGGTGGGGGAGGAGCGCCTGGAGCGCGCGATCGCCCAGGGCGCCGCCCTCGCCCGGCAGCTCGGCCGGCTGCCGAAGTTCGGCGACTGGCAGGCGGCGCGCCGCGCGGACACGACGCTCCTCACCGAGTGGCAGGTCTACCGGATGTTCGAGGCGCGCCGTGGCGCCTGGGCGACGTTCCAGTTCCTGGTGCGCGAGCGGCTGCTCGACGAGGGCGCGACGATCGAGCCCGACGGCTCCGTGTCTTAAGCCGCCAGCGCCGCGAGCCTGCTGAGGCAGACGTCCCGCTCCTGCGGGGCGCGCACCGTCGGCAGCGGGTCGTCCTCGAAGTACTCGAGGTCGGGCCGGAAGCGCTCCTTGCGGACGATCGCGCCTTCCTTCAGCGCGAGCAGCATGCCTTCGCGCAGCTCGCGCTTCCGGAGCTTCACCGGGAGGTACTGCTCGAGCACCTCGAGCGCGACCCTCGTCGAGGCGAAGAAGACGCCCTGGCGGGCTTCGCCGACCCAGAGGGGCCGACCGCTTCCGCGCGCGACGAAGACGACGCCCGGCTCGCGCTCGTCGAGCCAGCCGGTCGCCATGGCGCCGCGCAGGTGTTCGAGTGCGCGCGCGTCGTTCCGCGAGTGGGCTGCGATCGCGAAGATCGCTTCCGAGTCCACGGTCATCCGCGGTTCGGCGCGCGCGCAAGAGTGGGGGGCTAGGAGGTCGTCGTCGTTCGTGATGATCCCGTTGTGGATCCCGACCACAGGCCCATGACGCACCGGGTGATTGTTGGCGGCGATCGACGGATGGCCCTTGGTGTAGTCCCGGACGTGCACCAGGAGCTGGTTGGCCTCCTGGGGGACCGAGACGCGATCGAGCAGCTGCGACGCAGGGGTGCGCTGCTTGACGACCGTCGCGTAGGTCTCGCGTGGGCCCCGGTAGGCGTATCCGACGGCGTCGGCGCCGCGCTCGGCGATTGCTGCGAGGAGGGCCTGTGCAGCCAGCGTCCGCTCTAGGTCAGAGCTGGGCTGGAGGCTATATCCGGCAATGCCACACATACATCGATCTTAGGTTCAAAGACGGACGACCCGGCTCTTTGTTGGCTATCGGCCGGGAGTCTTTACATCTCAAGGTCTTTCACCTCAAGCCCCGGCCTCCTGCAGCCGATAGGGAGGAGATGGAACACCCCGTCCCCGAAGCGGCCGTGGACGTCGATGCAACCGAGCCCGTGCTCGAACTGCTGCCGGCGCTCGATGTGGTGGACGAGATCGAGGTCGAGGAAGAGCCCGACAACGCGTTTCTGAGCGAGAACGACCGGCTTCAGTCCTCGGACCCGCTCAAGCTGTACGTCCGCCAGATCGGCGACGGCAGGCTGCTCACGCCGGGCGAGGAGCGCGAGCTCGCGCGCCGCAAGGACCTGGGCGACGAGGCGGCGAAGCGCCGGCTGATCGAGTGCAACCTGCGGCTTGTGATGTCGATCACGCGGAACTACACGAAGGCCGGTGTCCCGCTGCTCGACTTGATCCAAGAGGGGAACATGGGCCTGATCCGGGCGGTCGAGAAGTTCGACTACAAGATGGGGTACAAGCTTTCGACGTATGCGACGTGGTGGATCCGCCAGGCGGTCACCAGGGCGCTCGCCGACCAGGGCCGGACGATCCGGCTCCCCGTGCACGTCGCCGAGCAGGTGCGCCGCGCGATGCGCTCGCGCCGCCAGCTCACACAGAAGTACAACCGCGACCCGACGCCCGAGGAGATCGCCAAGGACTCCGGCTTCCCGGTGGAGCGCGTTCGCGAGTTGTTCAGCCTCGTCGAGGATCCCGTTTCGCTCGAGACACCCGTCGGTGACGGGGAGAGCATGGTGGCCGACCTGATCGAGGACATCAAGTCCGAGTCACCCGACGGTGCGCACGCCGACAGCGCCCGGTCGCTGGAGCTCGGAGTCGCGATCGAGCGCCTGAATCCCCGCATGAAGCATGTCGTGCTTCGCCGGTTCGGTCTAGACGGCCAGCCGCCGCAGACACTCGAAGAGGTCGGCAACGACCTCGGCATCACCCGTGAGCGCGTCCGCCAGTTGGAGACCCGCGCCCTGCGCGAGCTCCGGACGGTTGCACCCGGGCTGCAGCTCTACCTCCAGACCTGAGAACTGAACGTGGTTCGGTGTGTGAACCAGG
>JBKJQL010000223.1:0-16235 GCA_046594035.1 Gaiellaceae bacterium | reverse complement strand
CGCAGGTTCAAATCCTGCCCCCGCTATCGACAGACTTCTCTGGCCGGCCCCTGTGGCCGGTCGAGTTGTTTCAGGGGCTATGTCCTCTCGTACGCCTCGACGAGACCTTCAGCAATTCCGGGATCGGTGCGATCGAGATCTCTGCCGAGTCGCTTGCCTGGTCGAGGCGCACCTGAAGATCGACGGCCTCGAAAGGGCGAAGCGGGCCTTGCGTCATCCGCGCAGCGCCTGGCGAATGTCATGGACGACGTTCGCGACGCTCAGATCGGCTCCGACATTCAGATTCGAAACCCAGACGCCGCGGCGATCGAAGATCCGCACATCCGCCGAATGCAGGTCAGCGTTGCCGCTCTCTGCGGCAGAGAGAACGTGGAAGCTCTTCCAGATGGGCTTCATTCTTGCGACAGAGGCAACCAGGTAATCGAGCTGACCAATCGCTCCGCGTTCAGTGAGAAACCGCCGAATGCGTACGGGAGTATCAACGCGCGGATGGACGCTGATCGCCAGCGCGACGAACTGGCGATGCTCCTGCGGGCTTAGCCGCCGAAGGGCTCTGCCGAGAATTCCAACAATGATCGGGCAGGCCTGAGTGCAAGCTGAATCGACAAACGTCGTTATGACGACGCGCCCACGGAGCGTTTGCGAACGAACTACGCCGCCGCCGTCGTAGCGCGGCAGAACAAAGGCGGGCAGCAAGTTGATCCCCGGTGGCTCACTGCCCCTGTAAGGCCCTTGCGCAGGTGCGTTCGTCACGCCCTGGCCATCGCTGCGAAGCATTAGGACGCCCGCTGTTGCTCCTCCAACGGCGAGCGCGCCGAGCATGATCGCAAGGGCGAGCTTCATGACTGCGACGCCTTGAGCAGGGCTTCGATGCTTGACGCGAGTTGGGTCTTGGAGACGGCACCGACTGCGTGCTCGATCACGCGTCCGCGGTGATCGATGAAGTACGTCTCAGGAACGCCGGTGAGCCCATAGGCGGTGTAGGTCTTGTCTCCTTTGTCCTGGATCGAGACGTAGTTGACCTTGTATCGCGCCAGAAATCTCCGGGCCGCGCTCGGAAGGTCTTGGATGTTCAGCCCGACGAATACGACTTGGCCCTGGAATCGTTTTGCCTCGGCGGCGAAGGCAGGCGCTTCCTCTTTGCAAGGCACACACCAAGAAGCCCAGAAGTTGATCACCGCGGGGTATCCGCGCAGCTCATCGAGGCTAAGCCGTCCATCCAGAAGACGTGGCCGGAGAGTCTTCGGCCACGTCTCGGTGTGAGGCCAGAGGACGGCCAGGTTGAAAGAAGGTGCAGGCGGCTTCTGGCCCTTCGCGATCTGATCAACGAAGCGGGCGCCATTCCCGCTTTGGACGAAACTCAAGATGAGTAAGACCAAGAGTGCGAGAACGAACCCAACCGCTGTGATGCGACCGACGAGCCTGACCTTCGATCGCGTTGTTCCGCGTGTCTCGTTCGCACCCCCCGTCACGGGCAGTTCGGAAAGGTCGTCGCTAGACATTTGAGGACTCGCCCGTGTTTTTGTGGCCGCGACGCATGAACCACATCATTCCGCCCATGCCGATTGGACAGGCGAGCGCGCAGGCTCCGATGATCAGTGTTGTCATCTTCTTCACCCCCTAACCGACCGCTGTCCAGCTCGCGCCGCTGTCAGCAGAGCGGTAGAGCGTCCGGTCGAAGCCGACGACAAAGGCAACCTTCGAATCCAACGGCGACCAGGCGACAGGTCCCGCGCCGGCGTCGATTTGCATGACCTGCGCCCAGTTCTTGCCGCCGTCGGTCGATCGGAGGATCCCGGGGCCAGTCGCAAGAATCGTCGTTGAGTTCTTCGGATCGATCGCAAGCCCGGCGAGTTGGGCCTTGAGCGTCCGCTGCCATGTCTTACCGCCGTTGCTGCTCACAAGCAGCCCCCGCTGCATGTCACCGGCGAGGATCTCGCCGCCCGGGCTCACCGCGAGGGCCATGACCATTCCCCCGACATCCTTTGAGATCTGAATGAAAGTGCTGCCCGTGTTCGTCGAGCGGAAGAGTCCGATCCCCGCGATTGCCGCATAGAGAGTCGAGGGCGTTTTTGGATCCACGGCAAAACCATGCAGATCAAGGCTCGGCAGCGACGAGGGCTGGAGCGTCTGCCAGTTCTGGCCGCCGTCCGTGCTTCTTGCGAATACGTCGTGACCTGTCATCCAGACTGTCTGGCCTCCGCCAGGCTGGACGAGGTTCATCGCATCGTTTCCGCCGAGGGTGTAACTCGCCCAGTGACGGCCACCGTCGAGGGAGCGGAAGATCCCTTGATGTGTTCCGAGCAGCAGCTCGCTCGGCGCATCCGGCGACACGAGTAGGGAGTGGTAATCCGATGTGTTCGGAAGACCAGAGGCAGGTGAGCCGCTGGTGCCTGAACCACCATTCCGCGTGAGGGCGAACCCGGCGATAGCTATCGCAATCACCGCCAGCGCCCCGACTGCGACGAGAGGCCTAGAGCTGCTCGGCCCCGCTTGCCCAGGCCGCGGCGCCTTGCGCTTCGTGGGAGCGTTTGGTGTGCGTGCTTTCGTTGCTGCCATCGTTTCCTCCAAAGTCATAGATCGTTTGCGGGTGCGCGAGTGCGCGGCCCAACGAAGACCTAGAGGCGCTCAAAAACGAAAACGCTGAAGTCGCTCTGGTGAAGCTCGACCGATCGCTGGGACGAGCGTCCCAGTAGGCGCAAAGAACAACGGTGCGAAGAGGAAAATCATGAAGGCCCACAGCTCGACGATTGCCGGAGCGTGACCGATCGCGGAGATAGCTCGATCAGCGGCCTGGGATGGGTGATCCGACATGCAGACGCAGACGAACCCGAGCATGACGACGAGCAGGATCAGGACGACCACGAACACCGGCAGAGGAAGCCGCCGTCGCAGGCGCTGGATACTCAGGCGATCGAACCTTGGCATCGGAGAAGAGCCTAGCCCGTCGCCCGATTGCGAGCCCGACCGCGTTCTTTGCTGCCGGTCTCGAGCGGAACGCGCTCTCGGAGCCCCCGGCTGGTCAGAGAAGTCCGTCTGTATCCTGCCCCCGCCATGGACGGAGACTCGCGACCGGCCCCAACGGCCGGTTGTAGTGCTTCTGGCTCAATCACCTTCAGGGGGCACGCATGAATCAGGATCGCGACAACCGGAATACTTTGCCGCCCTCGACCCAGACGTCACGAGCGTTGCCGACCCACACTGTCCGCTCGGGCTCGACCACGGCGACCGGCAAGCCGTCGAAGGTCGCCAACGTCGAAGGCCCGATCAAGGCCGGCACGATGGTCACGCAGCGCTTCCAGCGGAACGGCGACGGCGAGATGTTCGAGCGCAAGGTCGCCGCCGACCTCATCCTGTTGCTCGACGCGGTCGTCGAGAGCAAGGGCTACACGGCCAAGATCAGGGTGGATGTCTTCGACGCGATCTGGTCGCGCTACGACGCCGGCGACTACGGATCGGGTCAGCCCGGTAACGCCGTGTACGACGACATCGAGGGCCTGCCCGCGGTCTCGCTCGTCGATACCGACGTCGCTGCGAATCCCGATCGGTCGCTCGGTTCGACGCGCGGCCCGCAGCAGATCCGGCTCGCGCCGTAACGCTAGACGCGGCGGCGCGGTGCGGCACGGAGCTGCATGCGCTCACCGTGCGCGCCGTGCAGGCTCAGGATCTCGATTGGCTGATCGTCGGCAGGCCCGAACCAGTGTGCAAGCCCGGTGTCGAACTCGGTCGCTTCCCCAGGCCCGAGCGTGATTTCGCGATCGGCCACGATCAGCCGCATCTGTCCGGACAGCACGTAGAGCCATTCGTAGCCCTCGTGGTTGCGAAGCACGGGGTCGTTTCGCTCGGGTGGGACGATCACTTTCCACGCGTGCAGGCCGCCGGCTTGCCCCGTGAGTGGGACGACCATGCGACCGTTGCGTACCCGCGGCTTCGGCAGGATTCGCGGATCGCGGACCGCGGGAGCGCCGATGAGCTCGTCGAGCGGAACCCGGTGTGCGTGGGCGATCGGCAGGAGCAGCTCGAGGCTCGGCTTGCGTTGCCCCGCCTCGAGCCGCGACAACGTGCTCTTGGAGATGCCCGTCGCCGCGGCAAGCGCGGTCAAGGTGACACCCCGATCGGTGCGCAACCGCTTCAGACGGGGACCAACTTTGGCGATCACCTTGGTGATTTCCCTCGAGCTCTCCATCCGGGTCACGCTAGCGCGTTGTTCCCAGAAACAGCAACGAATGTTGTGAAGTCCGCGCCCGGCCTGCACTGTGGTCGTCATGGAGTCACCCAGATATGACGTGGTGGTCGTCGGCGGCGGAGCAGCCGGGCTGAGCGCAGCGCTCGTGCTCGGCCGCGCGCGCCGCAGGGTCGCGGTGGTCGATGCCGGGGCGCCACGGAACGCTCCCGCAGCGCACATGCAAGGGTTCCTGTCCCGCGACGGGATGGCGCCGACAGACTTCCTCGCCGCGGGACGCGGCGAGGCGGCCGGCTACGGCGTCGAGCTGATCGAGGATCACGTCGTCGCAGTCGACAACGGGTTCTCCGTCCGCCTTGCGAGTGGGCGCGTGTTGACGACGCGGCGGGTCCTCGTAGCGACCGGCGTTCGCGACGAGCTGCCCGAGATCCCGGGCGTCCGCGAACGCTGGGGGCGGGACCTCTTGCACTGCCCCTACTGCCACGGCTGGGAAGTGCGCGACCAACCGATCGGAGTTCTCGGCACGGTGCCAGGCTCGGTTCAGCACGCACTCCTGATCAGGCAGTGGTCGGATGACGTCGCCTTCTTCGTCCACACCCTTGAACTCTCGAGCGCCGAACAGGCTGAGCTCGAAGCGCGCGAAGTACAGGTCGTCCGCGGCGAGGTCTCACACCTCGTCGTCGAGGACGACAGCCTGACCGGCATCGCGCTGACGGATGGTCGCGTGATTGCGCGAACAGCTGCATTCATCCGACCGGTCAACGTGCCGCAGGCCGATGGACTGCTCGCAGGCCTCGGGTGCAGCGTCGACGCGGCGGGCTTCGCGGTCGTCGATGGCACCGGCCGCACGAGCAACGTCGGTGTCTGGGCTGCCGGCAACGTGGTCGATCCACGAGCCCAGGTAGTCACCGCCGCAGGCGCCGGATCAGCAGCAGCAATCGCGATCAATGCCGACCTCGTCGCCGAGGACGTTCGAAACGCGCTGAAGCGCGCCCCATCAACCATCGAGGAGCACTCATGACCGATTCCACCCAGCACCAGCCTGCGCGAATCCCGCCTCCGACCAAGCATCAGCTCGCGCTCATGATCTGGCTCTGCGTCTTTCCGACGCTGACGGTGATCAACTTGACCTTCGGAGATTGGCTCGGGACGATGTCGCCGGTGCTTCGTACGTTCGTGCTCGCCACGATCGCCGTTCCGATCGTGATCTACGGACTGATGCCGTACCTGCACAACCTCCGCCTCCGTCTAGTGGCGGCGACCGCGAACCGTTCGTAGGCTCTAGTCTCTCTTGCGTGAGCGAGACGGACGAGCTGGGGCGCGGTGGCCGTCTGCGCGGCGGCGCTGCGGGTGAGCTCGTGGCTGCTGCATACGCGGCCGAGAGCGCGCACGGGCCGCGCCTCGCGCACGGGTTGTCGCTCGCAGATCTCGCGCACGCAGTCGTGCTCGTCGAGGGCGGCGACCTCGGAGGCGAGGACGCGAAGGGTCTGCTGCGGGGACTGCTCGAGCTCCACGAGATTCCCGGCGACGAGTTTCCGTGGGACCCTTCGCTCGGCGATGCCTTCAACGCACGGGAGGCAGAGCTCGAACGGCGCGTCGGCCGCTCCGCTGCCGGCTGGCTGAGCGCCGGCCGTCCACGGCGCGAAGCATTCCGTGTCGGGCTGCGTCTGACCGCACGCGCTGGCGCGCGCGAGCTGCACGCTGCATTCGTCGACCAGGCCGCTGCGCTCGCGCGCCACGCGCGCGAGACGCGCACCGCGCTCGCGACCGACTACACCTATCTCCAGCCCGCGCAGCCCACGACGGTCGGCCATCTCTTGCTGGCATACGCCTATCCGGCGCTGCGCGACGGCGATCGCGCGCGCGCCTCGTACGACGCGTTCGGGGCGAGCGTCGCCGGGGCCGGCGGCAGCGCAGGCTCGCGCTGGTCGATCGACCGCGAGCGCCTCGCCGAGCTGCTTGACTCCGATCGGCTCGTCGAGCACGCCAAGGACGCCGCCTGGCAGACCGACGTGTACCTCGAGCTGCTCGCCACGCTCGCGATCGCCGCGACGCATCAGAGTCAGCTCGGGCAGGACTTCGAGATCTACGCGAGCCAGGAGTTCGGACTGATCGAGCTCGCCGATGCGCACAGCCGCGCGAGCGCGCTGATGCCGCAGAAGAAGAATCCCTATGCGCTCGCTGCGATCCGCACGCAGGGGGGCCAGGCCGCAGGAGACCTCGCGAGCGCGCTGGTCGCCCTGCACACGGGCTCCGCGCGGACCGATCACTTCCACCTGCTGAACGGCACCGTCCCGCGCGCGCTCGAGGAGGCGGTGGCGATCGCGCGGCTGACCGCGTCGGTGCTCGACGGCCTCGAGCTGCGCACGAAGCGCTTCGAGCAGATCGCTCGCGACAGCTTCGTCACCGCCGCGGATGTCGCCGACGTTCTTGCGCTCAAGGGTGGTCTCGACTACCGCAGCGCGCACAAGGTCGTCGGGCGCGCCGTGCGCGACCTCGTCGAATCGGGCGACCCCCCGTCGGCGCTGACGCCGGAGCGCCTGTCCGCGGCCGCCGAGGCCACGATCGGACAGCCGGTCGAGATCGACGACGCAACGCTTCGCGATGCGCTCGATCCTGCTGCCTGCGCCGCCGCGCGCCGGCAGACGGGCTCCTCGTCTGTGCAGGCCATGGAAGCGATGCTCGCCGGAGTCGACGAGACGCTGGCGGAGCACGAGAGCTGGAGCATCGCGGCGCGGGAGCGGGAGTCCGCGGCTGAGACGGCGCTGCTTGCTCGCGCCTGCGAGCTGAGCGGCTAGAGCAACTCGGCGATCGACGCTGCGGCGCGAGCCGCGCCGTCGGTCTCGACGGGGCGATAGTCGACCTTGCGTCCGATCTCCTCCACGATCGCGGCCGCGATCTCCGCCGGCCCGTCGGTCTCGAAGTTCATGAAGCGGCCGGCGCCGTAGCGCTCCACCCGGTGGCGCACGTGGAAGTTCTGCTCGAAGTGGTTGCGCAGCGGGAAGGAGAGGAACGGCGTGTTGTTCGCGATCAGCTCCATCGCCGTCGTCAGGCCGCCTTGCACGATTGCGAGATCGCACGCCGCGAGGTGCTGGTAGAGGTCGTGAACATAGGCGCGCACCTCGAGGCCTTCGTGCTGCGGGAAATCGCGCGGGTCGATTCGCGGGCCTGCGACGACGATCATGCGCAGGTTCGGGATGCGCTCTTTCGCCGCGGGGAACGCATCGATCACGCGGCGCAGGAGGCTCGCGCCGACCCCGGAGCCTCCGACCGTGACGATGCACACGCGCTCGTCCACGCGATAGCCGAGCGCGTCACGATCCGGCAGCGCGCCGGGATCGAAGCCGGTGATGTACCCGGAGAACTCGAAGTGCTCCTCGGTCCAGTCGCGGATCAGGGGCAGCCCGGCGCCGAAGGATTCCGGAACGATGTCGTCGGGATTGCCCACGAAGATCGCGCGGTCGCGAATGCGCGGATAGCGGGCGATGTGCCCGATCATCTCGGCGTTGTAGTCGGCGGTCAGGAATCGCTCGTGCTCCCCGCCGTCCGGCATCGGCAGCCAGCCGACGAAGTCGGTCAGCCACACGTATGCCGCACGCTTCAAGTCAGGGTTCTCGTGCAGGTAGTAGTCGAGTTCCCACGCCTCGTCGCCGATCCAGAGGTCGTAGTGCTCGTCGCGCACGACGTCGTCGAAGACCATGAAGTTCGCGAGCAGGATCTCGTCCATGCGCCGGATCGCCTGGAAGCAATGCAGCTCGTGCTCGGTGGACTCACGCTGGATGTGTGCAGACTCGTTTGCGAGCTGCGCACTTGCGGGATGCACGTGTTCGCCGCGCTCCTCGAGCACGCGAGTGACCGGATCCTGCGCGAGCCAGTCGATCGCGAGCCCCGGGTGCAGCTTGCGCAGCTCGTCGGCGATCGCGACGTCACGACGCGCATGGCCGAGGCCGATCGGCGAAGAGATGTACAGCGCACGCTTCGGCCGTGTCCGGCCGCGCGTCCAACTCGAGGGCGGGGCGGGGGGAGCGACGACGTCGCGCAGCACGCGGTTCACCTTGACCGGGTCCCGCACGTGCGGTCCGTGACCGGAGCCGTCGAGCAGGACGAGCTCCCCGCCGGTTGCCTCTGCGAGCGCGATCCCGCGACCGGGGCCGGTGATCGCGTCGTCCGTTCCCTGGATCACGAGGACGGGCGCCTGAATGCGCGCGGCGAGCTCGCGGACTTCGTCGGGGTCGAGGGAGTCCGGCAGCTGCGTCGCGACGAGCACCTCCGGCGTCGTCTCGAGCCCCCAGCCGACGCAGTCCTCGATGGGCTTCGTCGAGTGCGCTTCGGTGAACATCTGTCCGAAGAAGAATTCGAGGAAGCGTGCGTACTCCCGGTGCCAGAAGTGGCGGTTGTACTTCGCCCAGCCGTCGTCGGTGTCGAGCTCCTCGTTCCACGAGTGCAACTGACGACCGGCGACGGGCTCCCCGATCGACACGGCGGGACAGATGAAGACGGCGCCGTCGACGCGTTCGGGGTGCTCAGCGGCGAGCCAGAGCGCCCACTGCGCGCCCATCGAGAGCGAGACGAGCGTCGCCTGCTCGGTTCCGGTCGCGTCCAGGACTGCAAGCGCGTCGCCGGCGAACGTGCGGCCGTCGTACCCCTCGAGCGTACGGTCGGACCCGCCGTTCCCGCGGCCGTCGAACGTGACGATGCGGCAATGCCGCGCGAGGTACGGGATCTGCATCTTCCAGTGGCGCGCGTGGATGATCGACCACGTCGGCAGCAGGAGCAGCGTGCGCTCGCCCTTGCCGTAGGTTTCCCAGTGCACGCGCACGCCGTTACGCACGACGTCACCCGACTCGTCGGGGTAGAGCGCCCGCGTCTGCCCGCGCTGCTGTGGCGTGCTCAGCTCGAGATCCACCGGTCGATCCATTCGAGGAGCTCTCGATGTCCGGTCTCGATGCCGCCGAGCCGCTCGACGATCATCCCCGTGTTGAACGTCATCACGAGCGCTACGAGCGCATCGAGGGGCAGGTCGATCCCGAGCTCACGCCGCGGCTCGTCGAACGCCTCGGCGAGCACCGATCGCCATTCGGCGTTGACGCTGATCAGCCGTTCGCGCAGGACGGGGTCGTTCCAGCCGAGCGCCTGCAGCTCGAGCCAGACCTTCTCGTAGGTGACGTCCTCTTCGACGAGGAAGCGCATCGCGGTGCGCCATTTCTCCGCGAAGGGGATGTCGGCCGCGTACAGCTCGCGCTGCCGGGCGATCAACCGGCCGGTGAAACGCTCGAGCGCCTTGATCAGCAGGTTCTCGTTCGAGCCGAAGTAGTAGTGAACGAGGCCGTGGTTCACCCCGGCCTCGTCTGCGAGCTTGCGGGTCGTGATCCCCGCGTGCCCGACCTCGACGAGCAGCCGTTCCGCGGCGTCGAGGAGCGC
Source organism: Gaiellaceae bacterium (assembly GCA_046594035.1). Classification (GTDB taxonomy): domain Bacteria; phylum Actinomycetota; class Thermoleophilia; order Gaiellales; family Gaiellaceae; genus PALSA-600. The sequence continues at coordinate 6,631 of JBKJQL010000223.1, read as the reverse complement.
CTCCTCGGCGCCCGCACGCGCTGAGCGCTTCGGGGCGGTCGGGCTCATACGAGCTCCCAGATCGTGTTCGCGATCTTCCAGCCCTCGCTCGTGCGCACGACGTGGAGCAGCTCGTAGTAGACGGCCGAGCGCACGGTGACGCTCGCGATGTTGCCGTGGACGTCATGGATCTCGATCTCGAGCCTCCGGTCGGCGCCGTCCTCCGCGCCCTCGCCGCCTCGGGTGAGCTCGAGCATTCGCTCCCTCGTGGTGATGCCGAGCTCCTCGCCGGCGCGGCGCTTGACGAGATCGGGGTGGAGGGCGCGCAGCATGCGCGCCTCGTCGCCGTCGAACCAGGCCTCGAAGTAGTCGCAGGCGACCTGCTCGACCAGCTGGTGATCCGTCACGGTCGCGGAACGCTACGCGGGGACGCCGGCGGCGAGGGTCAGGACGTCGTCGGTCGTCAGGGCGTTGCCGCCGATGCCCCAGTCGCCGCTTTTGACCTCTTCGACGACGACCCAGGTGGCCGGGCGCATGTTCTCGCCCTCGATCGAGACCATCGCGTCGGTCAGCTTCTCGACCATCTCGCGCTTCTGGGCGGGGGTGAACACGTTCTCGATCACTTTCACATTGACGAACGGCATCACGAGCCTCCTACTTAGACATTTGACTAAGTCATTTGACTAGAGGCGAGGCGCGTTGTCAAGTTTCCTTCCGTATGGGAACATCTGTTCGTGTCTGAGCTCGCGACGATCCTGCACGCAGACCTCGATGCGTTCTACGCGTCGGTCGAGCAGCGCGACGACCCGCGGCTGCGCGGACGCCCCGTGATCGTCGGTGGCGGGGTCGTGCTGGCCGCCAGCTACGAGGCGAAGGCGTATGGCATTCGCACCGCGATGGGCGGCACGCAGGCCCGTCGGCTGTGTCCGGGCGCGGTCGTGGTCCCGCCGCGCATGTTCGCCTACAGCGAGGCGAGCAAAGCCGTGTTCGCCGTCTTTCACGACACGACGCCGTTCGTCGAGGGTCTGTCGATCGACGAGGCCTTCCTCGACGTGCGCGGCATGCACCGGATCGCCGGGTCACCGATCGAGATTGCGGTACGACTCCGCAGCGCGGTCCTGGAGCGCGTCGGACTCCCGATCACGGTCGGCATCGCGCGGACGAAGTTCCTCGCCAAGGTCGCAAGCGGGGTCGCCAAGCCCGACGGGCTCCTCGTCGTCGAGCCCGGCCACGAGCTCGACTTTCTCCAGCCGCTGCCGGTCGAACGACTCTGGGGTGTCGGCGCCGTCACGGCGCGCAAGCTCCATGCCCTCGGGATCAGGACGGTGGGTGACGTCGCGCGGCTCGGCGAGGACGCGCTGATCGCGATCCTCGGCCGTGCCTCCGGGCGGCACCTTCACGCGCTTGCACACAACCGCGACGCGCGGCCGGTGCAGACACGCCGCCGTCGACGCTCGATCGGCGCGCAGCGTGCACTCGGCCGCTCACCGAAATCGCTTGCCGAGATCGACACGGCCCTCGTGGGTCTCGTCGATCGCGTTACTCGGCGCATGCGCGCAGCCGGTCGAGTCGGCCGCACCGTCGTGCTCCGCCTGCGCTTCGCCGACTTCACGCGCGCGACGCGCTCGCACACGCTGCCGCAGTCGACCGCAGAGACCCATGCGCTGCTCACGGCGGCGCGAGAGCTCCTTGCAGGTGCGGCACCGCTCATCGAACGCGAGGGACTCACGCTGATCGGGATCGCCGTCGGCAATCTCGAGAACGACGACGCCGTTCAACTTGCACTGCCATTCGACCGCTGGAGCGGCGGTGCGCTCGACGAAGCGCTGGACGAAGTGCGCTCCCGCTTCGGGACGGCTGCGGTCACGCGCGGCGTCCTGCTCGGCCGCGATCAGGGTTTCACGATGCCGATGCTTCCCGACTGAAGACGTAGCGATCGAGGAACGCGTTGCGGAACTTGCCTCCGCCGTCGAATCGCTCCGCGAGCCGGCGAAAGTCCGGCAGCTTCGGGTAGGCACCTTCGATCAGATCGGCCGATCCGACGAAGAGCTTCCCCCAGTGCGGACGTGCGCCGAACGGTGCGAGCAGCCCTTCGATCTGCGGAAGCATGGCCAGCACCTCGTCGCGGAGAGGCTTCCAGGTGAAGTGCAACGCGACGCTGTTGCGCTCGAAGAACGGGCTGAGCCAGAACGTGTCCGAGGCGATCGCCCGGATCTCGGAGACGTGCAGGAGCGGAGCGAGTTCGGCGCTCAACTGCCGTAGCTCGGAGATCGCGGCGCGCGCATGCTCACGCGGCACGGCGTACTCCGACTGGAGCTCCGCGCCGCTGCTCGGGGTGAAACCGAGTCGGAAGTGCGGCAGCCGGTTGTGCGAGTCACCGGGCACACCGAGCTGCTCGGTGGCGTTTCTCCAGTCCGCGCCCGGTACCGGGTTGCGCGGCCGCGTCGCGGGCGTCGCCTCGAAGTAGGAGGCGAGCGGAGCCAGCTCCTCGGTCGTCTTCACCCACACCTGGCCGACCGAGGGCTCGTCCCACGTCGTGAACAGGCTGACGCTGTAGGCGCCGGCGAGGATCGCGTCGAGGTCGTTGTCGAGGGCGTCCCACGGCAGCCCTTCGAACACGTACTGGCGCAACTCGAATGACGGCACCACGTCGAGCGTCACGCGCGTGACGAGCCCGAGTGCGCCGAGGCTCACGACGGCGCCTTCGAAGTCGGCGTCACCACGCCGGAGCATCGCGATCGAGCCGTCCGCCCGCACGAGCTCGAGCGACGACACGCTGGAGGCCAGCGACGGATTGCGCGCGCCGGAGCCGTGCGTCGCCGTCGCAATCGCCCCGCCGACCGAGATGTGCGGCAGGGAGGCGAAGTTCGGCAACGCAACCTCTTGCTCGTGAAGCGCGGTGGCGAGCTCGCCGTAGCGGATCCCCGCCTCGACGGTGACTGTGTCGGCACCGATCTCGATCACACGATTCAGATGCTCGCTCGACACGAGCGCGTGGGCGGAGTCCGCAACGGGTGTGAACGAGTGGCGCGTGCCGAGCGGTCGCAGCGATTCTTCGAGCGCGACCAGGTCCTGCGCCTCCGCGGTCGAACGCGGGCGCAGGATGCGGCGCGTCCCGTACGTCACGTTGCCCGCCCAGTTGCTGATCATCCGTCGCAGGCTGCCAGATCCGTTCTTCAGTCGCGGGCCTCCCCGTGCCTTTACGATGCGCGGGTGGCCGACGACTTGTTCGCTGACGTCCTTGCCGCGAACGACGCCTACGCGGACCGGTTCGACCACCCGGGCCTCCAGGCGCGCGCCGCGCGGGGGCTTGCGGTGCTCACGTGCATGGATTCGCGCATCGAGCCGCTCGCGATGCTCGGCCTTCGGCCGGGCGACGCGAAGATTCTCCGAAACGCCGGCGCCCGCGTCACCGATGACGTGCTGCGCACACTCGTGCTCGCGGTCTACCTCCTCGGGGTCGACCGGTTGATGGTGATCGCGCACACCGACTGTCGCATGGCCGCGGGAAGCGAGGACGAGGTGCACGATGCCGTGCGCGCTGCGGGAGGCCCCGACACACGCGACCTGACCTTCCTCGTCACCGACGATCAGGAAGCGTCGGTGCGCGCCGACGTGGAACGTGTGCGCTCATCTGCGTACTTGACGCAGCTTGCCGTCGGCGGGTTTCAGTACAACGTCGACACCGGTCGCCTCACTCAGCTCTGCTGAGCCGGTTCGTCGTCAACGTGCGGTAGTCGTGGTTCCGGGGGCGGGGCTTGTCGGCCCCGCCCCCGGCACCCGAAAGCCCTAGCCCTCGAGAACCTTCTTCGCCTTCGCGACCGACGGGAGTGCCGCCTTCGTCCTCGCGAGCGCGCGTGCGCGCACGTCGACCGACGCCGGCTTCGCCGAAATCGTGATCTCTTCGCCCGTGGCCGGGTTGCGACCCTGGCGTGCCTTGGTGGCCGGCTTGAGGCGCACCGTGAGCTGAACGAGGTTGCCGATCTTGACCTTCTGCGCGTTCCCGATCTCGCCGAGGATGACTTCCTCGAGGGCGGACAGGACGTTCTTTGCTTCGTTGCGGGTGATTCCCGCCTGCTCGGCGACTGCGTCGGCGAGCTGAGTCTGGGTAAGAGGCATGTCTCTCCTAATTTGGGGGTGCAGCGCGGAATTGAAGCGGTTCTGGCGGACGACGGCTCAGGTTCGGCGCTGAGAGCGGCGTAGCGCGTCAAGCCGGCGGCGGTCCTGCTTCGTCGGCCGCTCGCCCAATTCGGCCCCCAGCGGGCGGGCGAGTCGACGCTGAAGTGCCTGCTCCTCGCGTGCTTTTGCCGACTCAGGGGTCTCCGCGTAGAGCGTCCGCGCGACCGCGGCTGGCCCGCGTTTGTCGCTGAGGGCGGTCACTGCGACCGACCAGGTGAAGGTCCCGATCCGAACGTCGACGTCGTCGCCGGCATGCACGTCTTTCGACGGTTTGACCCGGGCGCCGTTCACCTGCACGTGTCCGGCGAGCACCGCGTCCGTCGCCAGGCTGCGCGTCTTGAAGAAGCGTGCAGCCCACAACCACTTATCGATCCTCACGCTGTCCATGCGCTGGTATCTCTCTTACCCGTGCTGCTCCGCCGCGTCCAGGTGCTCTTCACGCTCGTCGGCGTCGCCGAGGCGGCGATCCTGCCCTTTCTGCCGATCGTTTTGCAGGATCGCGGCCTCTCCGCCGCGGAGATCGGGGTCGTCCTGGCCGTCGCCGCCGCTGCCGGCTTCATCTCCACGCCGCTGTGGGGCCACATGGGTGATGGCCGTCTCGGAGCGGAGCGCACGCTGGTGATCGTGTCGATCGCTGCGGGTGCGGCGGCAGTTCCGCTCGTGCTCGCACACAGCTTTCTCGCAGTGACGGTGGTGGTCGTCCTCGTGACCGCTGCGCGGTCCGCCATGGCCTCGCTCGGTGATGCGATCGCGCTCGAGCATCTGGGAGACAACCGCGCGCAGTACGGCAACGTCCGCCTCTGGCTGAGCCTCGGCTGGGCGATTTCCGCCTGCGTGTGGGGGCTCGCACTGCAGGTGGGCAGCCTCGACTGGATGCCGTGGATCTACGCGGGTTGCGTGCTGGCCGTCGCGCTCTCGGCCTACACGCTCGGCGGACGCCGGACGCTGCACGAGGCCTCGGAGGTCGGTGCGCGCCGCGCGATGCTGGTCGCGCTCGCCCCATTCCTCTTGTCGCTGTTGTTGCTTTTCGCCGCGTTCAATGCAACGTTCTCGTTCGTCTCGCTCCGGATCCGTGAGCTAGGCGGCGGCCTGTTCGTCGTCGGGGGAGCGACTGCGTTGCAGGCGATCGCCGAGGCGCCGGTGATGCGCGCCACGCCGCGGCTGAATCGCATTGTGGGCCACCGCGCGCTGTACGTCGTGGGCTCGGGGTTCTTCTTCGTGTCGTTCCTCGCGTGGGCGTTCCTGGACGACCCGCTTGCGATCGCACTCGTGAAGCTGGTGGCAGGCGTCGGCTTCGCGCTCGTGTACGTCGGCTCCGTGCTGCTCGTCGACGACCTGGTGCCGCCCGCATTGCGCGGAACGGGCCAAGGGCTTGCGAAGGCGGTGTCGTTCGGGCTCTCGCCGATCCTGGGCTCACTGGCCGGCGGTGCGATCTACGCTTACGCAGGCCCGCGGGCGCTCTTCCTGGCCTGCGCGGCAGCGGCGCTCGTCGCGGGAACCTCGGTGTTCGTGATCGCGGCGCGAAATCGCGCTACGCGCGTCTCGCCCAGGTGAAGTTCCCGATCATCATGACTCCACGGTAGGCGCGAGCTCGTGCGGCCGCGTCGGCCCTGCTGATGATTCGGCATCCCTCTTCAGGAGGCCCCCAAAAGGGGGTTCACCTTCGTACAATCGAGCCGGTGGATCCCGAGGAACTGACCGCCGGAGGTGCACCCGTGCGCGCTGACGTGCCGCCGCAGACGCGGATGGGCGGGGTGCACCTGACCGTGGCCGATCTCGACCGTTCGGTTGCCTATTACGAGGCTCAGATCGGTCTGCTGGTGCACAGGCGTGATGGGGACTCAGTGCACCTGGGGACGGGCGGAGAGGATCTGCTCGTCCTCACCGAGGAGCCGGGCGCCCGTCCGGCCGATGGGTACTCGGGCCTGTTCCACTTTGCGCTGCTCGTCCCCGAGCGCATCGACCTGGCGCGCTGGCTTGCGCACGCCGCACGCGACCGCGTCGTCCTCACCGGCAGGTCCGACCACTTCGTCAGCGAGGCGATCTACCTGCGCGACCCGGACGGCCACGGGATCGAGATCTACGCCGACCGCCCGCGCGAGCTTTGGGAGGGCCAGGTCGGAACGCGGCTGACGACGCTGCCGCTCGACACGACCGACCTGCTCGCCACGCTCGAAGATCCCAGGTCAGAGCGGTTCGATGGGCTGGCGGGTGGCACGGTGATGGGTCACGTCCATCTGTGCGTCGCCGACGTCGAGCAGTCGATCGCGTACTACCGCGACGTCGTAGGGTTCGGCCTGATGGCGCAACTCGGCGACCAGGCGGCCTTCCTCAGCGCCGGCGGTTACCACCATCACCTCGGCGGCAACACGTGGCAGAGCGCGGGCCGTCCGTACGCGCCAGAGGGTTACGCGCGGCTGACGCAGCTGACGATCGTGCTGCCGGACGAAGCCTCCCGCGGCGCGCTGGCGGA
>JBKJQL010000245.1:0-6476 GCA_046594035.1 Gaiellaceae bacterium | reverse complement strand
ACCCGGGCTTGACGAAGAGGGACTGAGTTCGCTCTTGAAGGCCCGCGAGGAACGCCTCGGGCGGCCGCTCGACGAGCACGCGTGCTTCGACGACGCGCCTGCATAAGCGGACGCGGGACTGGCCGCGCCGCGCCAGTCCCGCATCTCGCAGACAGAGCCGACTGGTAGTCGCCCTGACGGCTTCCCCGCCCGCGAACGGGAGGCAGTCGGGCAAAAGGTGGGCAAAGGTTCGGATCGCCCGGCCGCAGCCCCAAAACGAAAGCCCCGTTTCCGGGGCTTTCTCAATAGCGGGGGCAGGATTTGAACCTGCGACCTCCGGGTTATGAGCCCGGCGAGCTACCTGACTGCTCCACCCCGCGACGCGGCGTTGATTGTAGCACCGTCGATTCACGAAGACCGTCGTTACGATGCCCGGAATGGCGCTTCTGACCTGGGTTTCGCTGCTCTTTCTCGTCGTCGCGGTCGTGGGATCGATCGCTTTCGCGGCCACGCGTGGACTGCGAACCTGGCGCACGTTCCGCCGGTTCTCGCGCACGACCTCTTCGGCGATCGGCGGCGTGCTCGAGACAGCCGCCGAGGCGGAGCGTCACGCGGCTGCGTTCACCGAAGGCACCGAGAAGCTGACCGCTGCGCTCGCGCGCCTCGAGGCCTCGCGCGCCGAGCTCGCGGTGATCCAGGGCGCCGCAGCCGAAGCTCGCGCGCCTCTGAGCTCGCTCCGCGGAGCGGTGCCGCGAAAGTGAGGCGTAGGCTTGACGGAGCCTCCCAGGAGTCGAGGCCCGGGCTCCGCCCGCGCCGGAAACGGGAACAGTGAGGCGCGTCGCCGCGATCGACCTCGGCACGAACGCCACCCGCCTCCTCGTCGCCGACGTCGAGGACGGGCGGGTCGACGAAGTGCAGCGCCGCACGACGATCACGAAGCTCGGCGAGGGCGTCGACTCGCGCCACCGCCTCCTCCCCGTTCCGATCGCGCGCGTGCGCAACACGTTGACCGACTACCGTCGCGAGCTCGAGTCGCTGGGAGCGGAGTGCACACTCGCCGTCGCCACCAGCGCGGTGCGCGACGCGGAGAACGGCGAGGCGTTTCTCGGCGAGGTCGAGTGGTCGTACGGCTTCAAGACGCTGCTCCTGAGCGGCGACGAAGAAGCGGCGATGACGCTGCGCGGCGTCGGCCCGCTCGACCCCGGCACCGTCGTGATCGATGTCGGCGGGGGCTCGACCGAGTTGATCACGGAGAGCTTCCGCACGAGCATGAACATCGGCTCCGTGCGCTTGACCGAGCGCTTCGGCGTCCACCGAGGTGCAGCTGCCGCCTACATCCGCGAACAGCTCCCCTCGCTCGATGCAGAGCGCGCGCTCGGTGTCGACGGCACGACAGCGGAGCTCGCGGGACTCGCCGGCAGCAGAACGGTGACGCTGGCGACGATCGACGACACCCTCGAGTGGCTGGCCGTCACGACCGAGGAAGAACGGCGCGCGCGGCTGATCCTTCCGGACCGCAGCGAAGTCCTCGCTGCCGGCGTGCTGATCCTGCGGGAGGCGCTGCGCCACCTCGGGCTGGACGCGATCGAAGCAAGCGACCGCGACCTGCTGAACGGCGCCGCCCTCGCGGCGGCCGAGCTGCCCGAGCCCGTCGAGGGCGAGGCGCCGCCGGGGGCCTACACGTGCTGCTGAGGAGTGCGATCGCGCTCGCCGTCGTGATCGCGGTCACCGGGTGCGGCGGCTCGAAGACGGCGACCACCACGACGACGACCACGCCCAAGTCGACGCTCCCGCCGGGCTGCACGGTCGCCGAGGTCGATCAGACCGTCCGCGACTTCCTCGCCCACCCGAGCGTGGCGGCGCCGGGCACGTTCGAGGTCTACGCGACCTACGAGTCCGACGGCCGGCAGTTCCTGGCGCGCACGCCGACGAAGGCCCTTGCCCACCTGGCACAGCGCCGGCGCCTGGGCGAGAAGAGCCGCCTGATCGAGCTCCGGGTCGCGACCCAGGACTTCAATCACGCCCGGATCACCTTCCAGCTCACCCGCTTTGCCCCCGACTTCCTGCAGCGCGGGATCCATCAGCGCCTGGTCAAGGGCGGCGGGACGATCGACTGCGCGCACCAGAAGGTGGCCGCCTGGGTGACGCAAGGCCCATAACGCCCGAAAGTCGGTTACTTGCGCTCGCAATGTTTCCTGCTATGATCCTTGCGTAATCAAGTTTTGTGTACTCAAGGATCAGAGGAGGAACACCCGCAATGAGCACCATCGAACAGACCAAGCAGGGCATCCCGACCGGCACGTGGCAGGCGGACACCGTCCACTCCCGCGTCGCCTTCGAGGTCCCGTACGCAGTCGCGACCTTCACCGGCGAGGTGCCCGACTTCGAGGCAGGCCTCGAGGACGGCAAGCTGACCGGCGCGGCCAAGATCGGGAGCATCAAGGTCAAGGAAGAGAACCTCGAGGCCCACCTGCTCTCCCCCGAGTTCTTCGACGCCGAGCAGCACCCGGTCGTCAGCTTCTCCGGGAGCGAGATCAAGCGCGACGGCAACAAGGTCGAGATCGACGGCGAGGTCACGATCAAGGGCATCTCGCAGCCGGCGAAGCTGACCGGCACGGTCAGCGGCCCGTCCGTCGACCACTTCGGCGCGAAGCGCATCGGCTTCGAGCTGCAGACGATCGTCGACCGCACGACGTTCGGCATGAACTGGAACATGCCGCTCCAAAACGGCGAGCCGGCCCTCGGTAACGACGTCACGCTCAAGGCAGAGCTGACCCTGGTAGCGCAGGAGGCGTAATGCGCGTCCTCGCGATCAGCGGATCGCTTCGCGACGGCTCCCACTCGACGGCCCTCCTCCGCGCCCTGCGCGAGGAGGCGCCGGAGGGAGTCGACGTGGACCTCTGGCAGGGGTTGAAGGTGATTCCGCCCTACGACCAGGACGACGACGTCGTGCCGGGCCCCGAGGCCGCCGAGGCCTTCCGCGAGCTCGTCCGCGAGTCGGACGCGGTCTTCTTCGCCACGCCGGAGTACAACTCGTCTGTGCCCGGCGCGCTCAAGAACGCCCTCGACTGGGCGTCACGGCCGATGGCGACGAACGCGTTCCGCAACAAGCCCGTTGCGGTGATCAGCTCCAGCGCCGGCGCCTTCGGCGGCGTGTGGGCCGGTGCCGAGCTCCGCAAGGTGCTCGGCGCGATGGGCGCCCGCGTCACCGAGGCCGAGCTGGCCGTCGGGCATGCGCACGACAAGTTCGACACCGACGGGTCGCTCGTCGACCACGACGTCCGCGAAGGCCTTCGGGACGCGCTCGAGACGCTCATCACGAGCGTGCTCGACCGCGCTGCGGCGGCCCAGCTTGGTGTCTGACACCGTCCCTGCGCGTCAGCCCAAGACCAACAGCCCAAACGGTGTCTGACACCGGTTGAGGTGTAAGCGCCTACTCCTCGAGGGGCTCCGGAGGTTCGTCCTCCGCCAGCCTGCGCTGCACGCCCGATCGCGAGAGGACGCCGACGAGCTTGCCGTGCTCGACGACGGGCACGCGCTCGTAGTCGTGCTCCTCGAGGAACGCGAACGCGGCATCGAGACTCATCGCGGCGTCGATCGTCGCATTTGGCTCCTCCGCGATCTCACCGAGTGTCGTCGACTCCGGGCTCCGTCCGTTCGCAACCACCTCGCGCACGAGTGTCTTACGCGTGACGACGCCGACGAGTGCACCGTCGCCGCAAACGAGCACCGACCGCACCGCGTCGCGCGACAATGCCTCCCCCGCTTCGCGCGCACTCGACGATGCGTCGAGCGCGAGCGGATCCGCCACCATCGCGTCACGGACGAGCTGATCGGTCATGGGTAGACCCCCCGCGCTTCCAACGCCGCGGAGACCTCGCGGATCGCAGCGACGAGCGCAGCGTCGCGGAGCGAGATGCCCCGTTCCTGCGAGACGCTCCAGACGCGGTCGAATGCATCCGACATCTTGTCGGCGAGGCGCCGGCGAATCTCGTCGCGGTCCCAGAACAAGCGGCCGAGGTCCTGCACCCACTCGAAATACGACACCGTTACGCCTCCGGCGTTCGTGAGGATGTCGGGCAGGACGGGGATGCCGCGCTCGGCGAGGATGCGGTCGCCTTCGTTCGAAGTCGGGCCATTCGCACCTTCGGCGACGAGCTTGCAGCGCAGCTTGCCGGCGTTCTCCCCGGTCACCTGGTCCTCGCGTGCTGCGAGTACGAGGATGTCGCACTCGAGCTCGAGCAGCTGCTCGTTCGTGATGCGCTCGACATCCTTCGTGTAGCCCTCGAGCGATCCGTTCTGCGCGACGTAGGCGTGCAATGTGGGGATGTCGAGCCCGCCGGTCGCGTACACGCCGCCCGAGATGTCGGAGACGGCGACGACGCTCGCCCCCTTCTCGTGCAACTCCGTGGCGGCGATCCCTCCGACGTTGCCGAAGCCCTGCACGACGCAACGCTGCGCGGCGAGATCCCACCCGAGACGCTGACAGGCGCGCTCGACCACCATCACGACGCCCGCGCCGGTCGCCTCGTGCCGGAACACCGAGCCGCCGATCGAGATCGGCTTGCCCGTGACGATCTCCGGAACCGCGTAGCCCTTCTGCATCGAGTACGTGTCCATCATCCACGCCATCGTCTGCTCGTTCGTCGCCATGTCCGGCGCTGGGATGTCGAGCTGCGGCCCGATGAACGGCGCAAGCTCCGCGGTGAAGCGGCGCGTGATGCGCGTCACCTCGTTGATCGACAGTTCGCGCACGTTGCACCGCACACCACCCTTCGCACCGCCGTAGGGCAGACGGAGGAGGGCGCACTTCCACGTCATCCACATCGCAAGCGCGGCGCACTCGCCGAGGTCGACGGCTTCGTCGTACCGGATGCCGCCCTTGGTCGGGCCGAGGACGGAGGAGTGCTGGACACGGTAGGCCGGGAACGAGCGGTACGAGCCGTCGTCCATCTCGATCGGCAGCGTCAGGATCACGCAGCGCTCAGGGTGGCGCAGCCGCGTCGAGGTGAGGTCGGGAACGTCAGCGAGCTCGAGCGCGTGCTCAAGCTGGGTCAGAGCCTGCTGGTAGAGCGGCGTGTCCCACTCGAGAGTGGGCGCCGGGTGCGCCACCTTGGCCACGCGCAGGAGGGTACGTCATTTCCGTAGGTCATCTGGGTTTCAACGATGGGCCGCTCGGCCTATTGCCGGTCCGGCACCGGCTGCCGATGCTCTTTGGCATGAGACACGCCGAGCTCCTTCCCGCCATCTGCGCAGCCATTGCGGTGGAGCTCGCCCATCTGCGCTGGGTCCTCCTGACGCAGTGGACGTGCCGCAGCTGCACGGAGTCGCACCTCAACTGCGACTGCAAGCCCGGCTGGGTCAAGATCCTCCTCTAGTCAAGGAGTGAGCCGAGGATCTCGGCTTCCACGCCCTCTCCACCGAGATAGGCGCCGCGGATGATCGCCCACGCGCGGATCCGGTAGTCGTCCAGGCCCGCCGCCGCGAACGCTGCAATGCGCTGCTCGGTCGTCTCGCGGTCCATCGTGTACGGCAGCGGGTTGTGCAGCCAGGTGTAGACGTCGTATTCGCGGTCTGCGAGGTACGGCTTCGGATCGATCGCGACGAAGCGGTCTCCGTGCCGAAGGATGTTGTGGTGATGGAAGTCACCGTGCACGAGCCACTCTCGGCCGACGCCGAGTGACTCGTAGAGCTCGCGCGCAAGCGGCGTCAGCACTCCCTGGTCGTCGTCAAGCCACCGGGGAACGTAGTCGCCGACCCAGCGGAACGGCTCGCCGGCGCGCACCCACAGCTTGGTCGCAATGTCGACCGCCACGGCAGTGGCCTCGTGATCGGGCAGCCCGGAGATGTCGTCGCCCGGAACCGCACGTTCTTCAAGCAGCGCGCGACGGCTCTTGTCGGCGCGCAGCAACTGCACCGCGCCGTTCCCTCCCCAGAGCGTCAGCGCGTCGCTTTCGTCGAGCGACTCTTCATCCTCCGCCCACGACACCTTCAGGACCGCATCGTCGGCCACCGGTGCAACGTACGAGTAGCGCGAGAGCGCGAACGGCGCTCCCAACTTGAGCCCCCACTCGACCGCAACCCGTTCGGCGGTCGCCTTCGTCTCGGCCAGGTCGACAGGCGTCACTGCACAACAATAAGTGAGGGCCGAGGCTGCGGCACCTCGACCCCCACTCTCTGGCCACCGCTACTCGTAGGAGAGAGCAGCCAGAACGTTGAGCTTCCCGGCCCGCCGTGCGGGTAGGACCGCTGCGCTGACCCAACGATCAAGGAAAGCAGGACGAAGGTTGCCAGCGAGACTACCGACACCGCGTCCTCCTGAGGGATGATCTGAGACTCGTTTGCACGGATGACGCGACCCCCGGAGGACGGCGATACCTTGGACCTCGTGGACGCGGTACTGGAGCGGATCAAACGGCGGGCGTTCGACGCCCTGGTCGTCACGTTCGCCGTCGCGTCGGTCGTCGAGTCGCTCGCGGTGCAGCACGTCCAGAACC
>JBKJQL010000027.1:0-20485 GCA_046594035.1 Gaiellaceae bacterium | reverse complement strand
GACGACCGCCAGACGATGTTCTTCTCGGCAACGCTCGACGGCGAGGTCGGAGAGCTCGCGCGGCGCTACACGCACTTCCCCGCCCGCTTCGAGGGCGAGCTCCCGTCCGAGCGCCGGAGCGGCGAGATCGACCATCGCTTCGTCGCCGTCACGCCGGAGAACAAGGTGTCGACGCTGGTCGAGCTGCTGAAGCAGGAGGAAACAGGCCTCGCACTCGTGTTCGTCCGGACCAAGGCCGGCGCCGACCGTCTGGTCGAGAAGCTGCTTCGGCAGGACGTCGACGCAGCTGCGATCCATGGCGACAAGGGGCAGGCGCAGCGTGAGAAGGCGCTCGAGCGGTTCGACAACGGCAAGGTGAAGACGCTCGTCGCCACCGACGTCGCCGCTCGTGGGCTCGACGTCGACGACATCACGCACGTGATCAACTTCGATCCTCCGGAAGAGCCCGACGTCTATACCCACCGGGTCGGCCGTACCGGCCGTGCAGGTAAGGGCGGCGTCGGCATCACGCTCGTCCTGCCCGACCAGCAAGCCGACGTCTCGCGCGTCGCACGCCTGCAGGGTCACGTCGAGAAGTTCGAAGAGACCGGCATGCAGGTCGCGAAACCGCGGGTGGTCTACACCTCCCGCCGCCGCGGCGGTCGGTCGAAGTGGTAGAGGGCGAGCGCCTCACCGCGAAGCAGGCCGACGCGCTTCGCGTGGAGCTCGCCGAGCTCGAAGGGCCGCGCCGCGAGAACGTGATCGCCGCGATCAAGGTCGCGCGCGAGTTCGGTGACCTCTCGGAGAATTTCGAGTACCACGCCGCGAAGAACGAGCAGGGCCTGCTTGAGGCGCGCATCCGTACGCTGCGGGCGCGGCTCGAAGGCTCGGAGATCGTCGCCGACGCGGGTACCGACAAGGTCGGTGTCGGCTCGGTCGTCGAGATCGAAGGCGACGGAGGCCAGAAGCTGAGCGTCGAGGTGAGCGCCGTCGGCGGTGCCGGCACCGTGTCGCCGACGTCACCGCTCGGCTCGGCGCTGCTTGGCAAGAAGCTCGGCGAGACCGTCGAAGTCCAGGCACCGGAGGGCGCCTGGATTGCGACGATCAAGCAGATCCAGTAGTTAGTGCAACACTTTGGGTGTGGCTACGCGCCCGAAGCAGCGCAACCTCGGCCGGCTGAGCGAAATCGCGCAGGTCGCCGTTCGCCACGGCTTCGGGTATGCGGTCGACGGCCGCAAGGCCGGTGACCCCGAGGCTGGCCCAACTGCACGCGGCCGGCACCTGCGCGAGATGCTCGACGAGCTCGGTCCGACATTCGTCAAGTTCGGCCAGCTGCTCTCGACGCGGCCTGACATCGTGCCGCCGGACATCATCGCCGAGTTGCGCGGGCTCCAGGACGACGTGCGTCCGTTCCCGTTCGCTGACATCGAGAAGACGATCCGCGACGAGCTCGGCCAGCCGATCGAGCGGCTCTTCACGGAGTTCGACGAGCAGCCGCTCGCAGCGGCGTCGATCGGGCAGGTGCATCGCGCGACGCTGCCGAACGGGCGGCTCGTCGCTGTGAAGGTGCAGCGTCCGAACGCACCGCGCCAGATCGAAGCCGATCTCGCGTTGATGTACCAGGCCGCGAAGCTCGTGAAGGAGCGCATTCGCGCGCTCGACTTCATCGATACGAACGAGATCGTCGACGAGTTCTCACGTTCGATCCGGCAGGAGCTCGACTACCGCCTAGAGGCCCGAAACGCCGACGGCTTCCACAAGAACTTCGCGGGCCACCCGCACGTCTCGGTGCCGCGCGTCTACTGGACGTACACGAGGTCGAAGGTGCTGACGCTCGAGTATCTGGACGGTGTTCAGCTCGCCGACCTCGAGCTCGACCAGTGGTCACTCGACCAGCGCCGCAAGCTCGCGTACCTGATCGCCGAGACGTGGATGACGATGATCTTTCGCCAGGGCTTCTTCCATGCCGACCCGCATCCGGCGAACATTCTGGTGCTGTCGCCCGAGAAGATCGGGCTCGTCGACTTCGGTCTCACGGGCAAGCTCACCGACGAAGACATGTCGAAGCTGACGCGGCTCTTCATCGACGCCGCGTCGGAGAACATCGAAGCGCTGCCGAAGCGTCTCTCCGACCTCGGCGTGCGCTACCCGAAGGAGCGTGAGGAGCAGTTCGTCTCCGAGTTGCGCGAGCTGTATTACCGCTACTACGGCGCGAGCATCCAGGAGATCGACCCGATTCAGGTGATTCGCGAGGCGTTCGGCCTGATCTACACGATGAACCTGCGGCTGCCAACGCGATTCGTGATGCTCGACAAGGCGATCGCGACGCTCGGTTCGGTCGGCGTCGAGCTGTATCCCGACTTCAACGTATTCGAGATCGCGAAGCCGTACGCGCGCGACCTGATGATCGAGCGGTTCACACCGCGGCGCATTGCCTCGCGCGCGCGGCGTGAGGGCTGGAAGCTCACGCAGATGGCGGCCGATCTGCCGTACCAGGTGCACGAGACGCTCGAGCAGGTGCGGGACGGCCAGATCGAGGTGGGGTTCGTGCACAAGGGCCTCGACGAATTCATGGCGAAGCTCGACGTGCTGTTCAACCGCCTCGTGATCGCGCTCGTCGTCACCGGCGGGCTGATCGGGTCGAGTCTGATCGGGATCTTCGCGAAGGGCGGACCGCACCTGCTCGGCCTGCATGTCGTCTCCGTGTTCGGGTTCACCCTCTCGACGGTGCTCGGCGTGTGGCTGCTCTGGGGCGTGCTGCGCTCCGGACGCTTGTAGCCGCGGCTTGACTCATATAGCGGGAAGATATATCTTCCCGCTATATGGACCCGTCAGCAGTCACCTGGGCAGTCCTCGGTCTTCTCGGCCTGCGGCCGATGAGTGGCTATGACATCAAGAACGCCGTTGACCGCACGATCCGCCATTTCTGGGCCGCGAGCTACGGGCAGATCTATCCCGAGCTGAAACGCCTCGAGGCTGCCGGTTGGATCGCCGGTCAGGAAGCGGACCGGGGCGGCCGTTCGCGTCGCGTCTATCGCATCACGGCGGTGGGCCGGCGGCAGCTCGACGGGTGGTTGCACGGTCACGAGACGCGAATTGAGCTGCGTGACGAATCGCTACTGCGGCTCTTCTTCGCCGACGCTCTTCCCTCGGACGAGGCACTGGGGCTGCTGGCTGCCCGACGCGAGGGCTATCGGATGATGCTCACCTATCTGCGCAGCCTCGACGACGGGCAGGGCGAGGATCCACCGTTCGTCGACCTCGTCTATCGCTGGGGCATCGACTACTGCGAATGGGGAATCGAATGGTGCGACAGGCAGGAACGCCGCCTGCGCCGCGCGGCGTAGAGGACATGCCCGAGCCGACCTGGCGCTCGATGCTTGGCCGTGGCCTGCCGCAGTTCGGTGGCGAGGCGGTTGCGCCGGTGATTGTCTTTTTCGCCGTGTGGAAGGCGGCGGGCCTTGGGGCGGCGATCGTCGCCTCGTCGATTGTCTATCTCGCGCTCGCCGTTCTACTCGTGCGCCGTGGTCGCGACGTGACGCTCGTCGCAATCGGTGCCGTCTTCGTCGTCATCCAGGCGATCGTCGGCCTCGTGTCGCACAGCGCGACCGTGTACCTCGCGCAGCCGGTCGTGCTCAGCGCGCTCTGGGCGCTCGCGTACTTTGGCTCGGTCGCGATCGGCCGGCCGCTGATCGGCGTCTTCGCGGACGCGTGGTATCCGTTCCCGGCGTGGTTCCGCGCGAGCGCGCCTTTCAAGCGCGAGTTCGGAATGCAGTCGATCGTCTGGGGTGTCTACTGCCTCGCGCGCGCCGCATTGAGGCTGTTCGTCCTTCTGCGCTCCGGCGTCGGTGGGTTCGTTCTGATCTCGCTCGTCACCGGCTTCCCGTTCATTTTCGCGCTCGTGTTCTGGGGCATCTGGCACGCGCGGGTCGCGTTCTCGCGCCTCGACGCGGCTACAGCGGGCGCTCCGGCGCCGTGAGCCCGCTCGGCTCCGCGTCGCCGGTGTTGACGGTTCCCTGGGGCTCGATCAGGAGGATCTCCGCGCCGTCGTCCGAGCGCGGGCAGTGCTCGACGCCGGCTGGAACGACGTAGAGGTCGCCGGGGCCCAGCTCGACGTCGCGCTCACGCAGCTGAATCGTCAGCCGTCCCTTCACGACGAAAAAGAAGTCGTCGGTGTCGGGATGGGTGTGCCAGACGAACTCACCCTTCGTCTTCGCGACCATCAGCTTGTAGTCGTTCATCGTCCCGACGATGCGTGGCTGGAACGGCTCGTCGAAGGACGCGAGCGCGTCGGCGAGATTGACCTTGTCGTCCACGTGTCAAGCCTAGACGGCATGGCCGTCTTGGCCGACTGAGGATCGATCGGCGCACAATCGTGCGAATGGACGACTGGTCGTGGCGCACGGCCGGGTCTAGCGTCGCGTCATGGCCGCAGTACTGCTTCTTGCCGACGCCGAGCCCGAGACGCGGGGGTTCCTCGAACGTCACCTTCCGCGCGACGGCTTCGAGCTCGTGCCGGCGCACGGCCGCTTCGACCTCGTGCTCGCGAGCGACCTCGAGGGAGTCGAGCGTTGGCTGCCGCACGCGCCGGTGATCATGCTCGGCCACGAGGAGTCAGACACGGTCGATTGCATCCACGCGCTCCGTCGCGGGTGCGACGACTACATGACGCGCCCGTTCGAGTACCAGGAGCTGGTCGAGCGAATCCGCGCGGTGCTCCGGCGTGCAGCACCGCGCACCGGCGAGGTCGTGCAGGCGCCGCCCGTCCGGATCGATACGCGCACCCGTGACGTGCGCGTCGACGGCCAGCGCATGCAACTGGCCCAGAAGGAGTACGAGCTGCTGCTGTGCCTGGCGCGCGAGCCGGAGCGCGTGTTCACGAAGGCGGAGCTGCTGCAGGACGTCTGGGGCTACCGCACGATCGGCCGGACGCGCACGCTCGACTCCCACGCGTCGCGGCTGCGCCGGAAGCTGCGCGAGGCGGGATCGACTGTGGCGCTCGTGGAGAACGTGTGGGGCGTCGGCTACCGGCTGCTCGGGGTGGTGCCGCTGGAAGTGCGCTAGTTCCGGTCGTGCCGCGACCTCCAAACGTTCCAGTAGCCTCGGCCCATGGATCAGAGCGCGAAGGCCGATGCCCTCCGGCAGCTGCACCTCCAGCCGCCGATTCTCGTCCTTCCGAATGCGTGGGACGTTGCCAGTGCGAAAGAGCTCGCGGCGCTGCCGGGCTGCCGGGCGCTCGCGACATCGAGCGCCGCGGTCGCGCGATCGCTCGGGTGGGAGGACGGCGAGCAAGCGCCGCCCGAAGAGATGCTGCAGGCGAACGAGCGCATCGCGGCGGCGGTCGATCTCCCGGTGACCGGCGATCTCGAGCACGGCTACGGCGACCCGGTCGGCACCGCGCGGCACGCGTGGGGCGCGGGGCTCGTCGGGATCAACTTCGAGGACTCGACCGAAGACGGGTACGTGCCGCTCGACGAGCAGGTCGCGATGATCCAGGCGATCCGCGACGCCGTTCCCGAGCTCGTGATCAACGCCCGCGTCGACGTCTTTCTCCGTGAGGAAGGCGGCGTCGACGAGGCGGTCGAGCGCGGGAACGCCTACCTGGCGGCCGGCGCCGACTGCGTCTATCCGATCTTCTGTCCCGTTGCGACGATCGCCGACCTCGCGCGACTGGTCGAAGGCCCGATCAACGTCGTCGTGATCCCGGGAACCCCTGAGCCGCACGAGCTGCAGGCACTCGGGGTCGCGCGGATGACGTGGGGCGCGGGCCTCGCGGGCCTCGCGTACGCCGAAGCCACCCGCGTCGTCGCGGCAGCGCTCGGATAGTGACGCACCTCCAAGCCGCGCTCAACGGCGCGCGGACCGATGCGGAGCACCCCGCGATCCCGCGCACGCCGAACGAGCTGGCGGTGGCTGCGCGTGCGGCGGTCGACGCCGGTGCCGACGTGGTCCATGTGCATGTATTCGATGCCGACGGAGTAGAGACGCTCGCGCCGGGACCATGCGCGGAAGCACTCAGAGCGATTCGCGCCGTCTGCCCCGGCGTTCCGATCTCGTTGACGACTTCCGCGGCGATCGAACCTGACGTGCGGAGGCGGTTCGCGCTCGTCGAGGCGTGGACGGAATTGCCCGAGCTCGTGACTGCGAATCAGGGCGAGGAGGGAATTTTCGACCTCTGCAGCCTCCTGATCCCACGCGGCGTGGGCATCGAGGCCGGGCTGCTCGAGCTCTCGGACGCCGAGGCGTTCGTCCGCGCGGGGATTGCCGAGCGATGTGTGCGAGTGATGATCGAACCGCTCGACGCAGACGTAGCTGTCGCAGTCGCTCATGCAGCGGCTATCGAGGACGTCGTTGTCGCCGCCGGAATCACGCTCGAACAGGTTCACCACGGTGAAGGGCTCCCGTGTTGGGCCGTCAACGAGCGAGGGCTCGCGCGCGGTCACGGCATCCGGACGGGGCTCGAGGACACCACCGTGCTTCCCGACGGGACTCTCGCACCGGACAACGCCGCTCTGGTGCGCGCAGCCGTTGTCCTGCGCCGCGGGTGACCCCGGCTACGAGCGATGGATCACGCGCGCGCCGCGGCCGCGCGTGAAGTACGAGAACGTCCACCGCGTCAGCACGAGCAGGCGGTTCTGGAAGCCGATCAGGTAGGCGATGTGGATCCCGAGCCACAGCGCCCACGCAGGGAAGCCGCTCAGCTTCACGCCCTTGACGACGCCGACCGCGCGTACGTGCCCGATCGTCGCGAGCTCGCCCTTGTCGCGGTAGTGGAACTCCTCGCGTGTGCCACGCCGGATCGAGCGCGCTGCGTG
Organism: Gaiellaceae bacterium; assembly: GCA_046594035.1. Classification (GTDB taxonomy): domain Bacteria; phylum Actinomycetota; class Thermoleophilia; order Gaiellales; family Gaiellaceae; genus PALSA-600. The sequence goes on along the minus strand of JBKJQL010000027.1, from coordinate 13,691 downwards.
ACGTCCCTGCTGCATCGCGACGGGCGCGACGCCGTGAAGTTGTTTTCCGCGCACGCTCACCATGTCGCCCAGTGCGAACACCTCCGGGTGACCGGCGACCGTCAGATTCGGTTCGACCACGATCCTGCCGGCGCGATCGGTCTCCGCTCCCGCGGCCTCGGCGAGTCGCGCTGCGAGTGGTGAGGCGGTCACGCCTGCGGCCCAGACCGCTGTGCGTGCGGGTATGCGTGTGCGCGTTCCGTCCTCGGCCTGCACCTCGACCGACGTGGCGTCGATGTCGACCACCGTGGTACCGAGGGTCGGCGTCACGCCAAGCGAGCGAAGCTGCTCCTCCGCCTTGCGCGGGAGCGGGTCGGGAAACGCGCCGAGCACGCGCTCGGTCGCCTCGATCAGCAGGACGCGCGCCTTGGCCGTGTCGACCGACCGGTACTCGCGGCGCAGGGTGCGCCCGAGCTCCGCGATCTGGCCCGCCATTTCGACGCCGGTCGGGCCCGCGCCGACGACGACGAACGTCAGCCAGGCATCGCGCGCTGCCTCGTCCAGCTCGGTCTCCGCCGCTTCGAACGCGAGCAGAATCCGGTCGCGCAGGTCGATCGCCCCCTCGAGCGACTTCAGCTCGGGTGCGTGCGCAGACCACTCGTCGTGCCCGAAGTACGAGTAGCGCGAGCCGCCCGCGACGAGCAGCACGTCGTAGGGCACCCTCAGGCCGTCGGCCCCGTTCGGCAGGTTGTCGACGACGACCTGCCGAACGTCGAGATCGAAACCGGTCACCTCACCGAGGATCACGCGCGTGTTCGGTTGCCGGCGCACGATCTGACGAAGCGGGACCGCAACCTCCTCGGGTGCCAACGACCCGGTCGCAACCTGATAGGCGAGCGGCTGGAAGAGGTAAAAGTTCTGCCGGTCGATCAGCGTGATCTCCACGTCTGCGCGACGGAGCCCCCGCACCGCGAGGACTCCCGCGAACCCACCGCCTACGACAACGACGCGTTGTGCCACTACGCGAGCATCGCACCTTCGAGCTGGAGCAGGCGCAGCTTCACGTCGAGCCCACCCGCGTAACCCGTCAGCGCGCCGTTCGCGCCGACGATGCGATGGCACGGCAGCACGATCGGGATCGGGTTGCGATTCATCACCGTGCCGACCGCCCGCGCGGCCTTGGGGCGGCCCGCTTTGGCGGCGAGAGCGCCGTACGTCTCAGTCTTGCCGTAGGGCACGCGCGCCAACTGCGCGAGCACGTCGGCGTGGAACGGGGCGACGCGCAGGTCGAGCGGCAAATCGAAGACGCGGCGATTCCCTTCGAAGTACTCGTCGAGCTCGCGACGCACGGCGTCGAGCGGCGAGCGGAGGACGCGTGGGCCGAAGGTCCGCGCGAGCGTCTCCTCCATTCCCTCCGGGAAGAACGAGATCCGTGCGAGCCCGCGGTCGGTTGCTGCGACGAAGAGGTTGCCGATCGGCGAGTCGACGATGTCGTAGCGGACGTCGATCAACCCCTCTCGGAGCGCGGCCTCGCGGAACTGCTTGTCGAGATCAGGCGTGACGTTCATGTGTCCTCCTCAGTCTGCGCACACCGGACGATGCGGCAGCACGCGCAGCATCCTCCGACGAACCGAGTGCATCGGCGATCTGGGCATAGGGGAGGTCGTAGCCGTAACGGAGCACGACGGCCGCCCGCTCGGTGGGGGGCAGGTCGCCGGTCAGGTGCTCGAGCTCGCGGAACGCATCGCGCCTGATCTCGGTGACCGGCACCTCCTCGAGCGGCGGGTGTGGCTTCACCCGCAATTCGTCCATCGCGACGTTCGTCGCGATCGTGAAGACCCACGAGCGCAGGTTGCGCGCGTGCAGCAACCGGTCGTACGCGCGCAAGGCGCGCAGGAACGTCTCCTGCCAGGCATCCTCGGCCCGCTGGCCGAGCAACCGCCGCAGGTAGCCGAGCACCTCGTCTCGGTGCTCGACATAGAACCGCTCGAACGGCGGGATCTCCGTTTGCATGACCTCCATCATCGACTGAAACGTGCGAGGGTGCCCGGCTGTGAGATGCGCCGTCGTCGGTCACGTGGAATGGGTCGAATTCGCCCGAGTTCCGCGCTGGCCCGCGTCCGGCGCGATCGTCCACGCAACGGAGGTCTGGAGCGATCCCGCAGGCGGAGGAGCGGTGGTCGCGCGCCAGCTTGCGCTGCTCGCGGGACGCTGCGAGCTCTTCACCGCCTTCGGGGACGACGAAGCGGGCCGCGCGGCGGTGCGCCGTCTCGCGGAGCTTGGCGTCGACACGCACGTCCAACATCCGAGCGATTCACGGACACGGCGCGCCTGGACGCACCTCGACGGCGAAGGCGAGCGGACGATCACCGTGCTCGGCGACAAGCTTCTGCCATCCGGCCCGCTGCCGCTCCGCGACTACGACCTCGTGTTCTTCGTCTCGGGCGATGCGGAGGCTCTGCGCTCCGCGCGCCGATCGCGCTTCGTCGCCGCGACGATGCGCGAGCAGCCGGTGCTGCACGAGGCGGGTGTGCACGTCGATCTGATGTGCGGCAGTGCGAACGATCCGACCGAGCACTACGACGGCAGCCTCGACATCGGGCTCGTCGTGCTCACCGACGGGGCGAACGGCGGCACCGCGAACGGCGACCGCTTCGAGGCCGTCGACCCGCCGGGGCCGGTCGTCGACACTTACGGTGCCGGCGACTCGTTCGCAGCGGCCCTCGCGTTCGGGCTCGCTCGGGGCGACGCGCTACCCGACGCGCTGCAGCTCGCGACGCGTGCGGGCGCGGCCGTGCTGACGGGGCGGGGGCCGTACACCTCGCAGCTATCTTTGGCCGGATGACGGCTCGCGTCACGTGGATCTCCCGCACGCCCGTCAAGGCGCTCGCTCTCCAGCACCTCGACGAGGCCGAGCTCGGTGAGGCCGGTGTGGAGGGTGACCGGCACTTCTATCTCGTCGGCGCGGCGGGCCGGCTGATCAGCAACAAGGACTTCGCCGCGTTCCAGCTCATTCACGCCGCTTACGACGAAGCGAAGGACACGCTCACGTTCGCGCTGACCGACGGCCGCGAGGTCACGGGCACCGTCGAGCGTGGGGAGGAAGTCACGACGCAGTTCCACCGCCGGCCGCGGCAAGCGCGTCTCGTGCTCGGGCCGTGGAGTGACGTTCTCTCGGAGCTCGCAGGCGAGCCAGTCAGACTTGTCGAGCCGAGCACGTCCGCGGTCGACCGCGGACGCAACGGCGCGGCGACCCTGCTTGCGACCGCGTCGCTCGGTGCGCTCGGGAAAGTGCTCGGCGTCGAGGACGTGGACGGCCGGCGCTTTCGGATGAACTTCGGGATCGAGGGTCTCGAGGCGCACGAGGAGGACACCTGGATCGGCCGGCGCGTCCAGGTCGGCGACGCGGTCGTGATCCCCCACGGGCACGTCGGCCGCTGCGTGATCACGACGCAGAACCCGGACACGGCGGTCTCCGACCTCGACACCCTCAAGGGCCTCGCGGCCTACCGCCGCGACCTCGAGACGACCGAACCGCTCCCCTTCGGCGTCCACGCCGCAGTCGCCCAGCCCGGGCGCGTGCGGGTCGGCGACCCCGTCGGCCTGATCTAGCCCCACCGCGCGAGGCCCCAGGTGTTTGACACCTGTGAGCGGCCGAGGCTGGAGCGGGCGCGCCGCCCAGGTGTCAGACACCAGTGCGGGTCTGATGCTCGAAATCACCCCTTAGGGGTTTACAGGTGGGAGAAAGTGGGGTAGTGTGGGTGAACGTGGACCATGCTGCTAGGTGAACATGAGCATTCGCTGGACGATAAGAACCGTCTCACGCTCCCGGCCAAGCTCCGGGCTGCTTTCGAGGACGGCGTCGTCGTCACGCGCGGACTGGACGGCTGTCTCTACGCCTATCCCCGTCCTGCCTGGGAGCAGCTGGCCGACCGGATCAAGAGCCTCGACCCGCTCGCCGAGGGCTCACGCGTGATGCAGCGCCACTTCTTCGCCGGCGCAGCACAGGGCGAGCTCGACAAGCAGGGGCGAATGGTCCTGCCGACCGCGCTGATCGAGCACGCGGGGCTCTCACGCGAGGTGACGGTGGCCGGTGTCTACGACCACCTGGAGATCTGGGATCGCACCAAATGGGGTCAACAGCTGCACGAGGTCGAAGGGAGCGCGGAAGATGTTGCCGAGCGTCTTGCCAACTGAGTCCGATCACGTCCCGGTCCTCGCCGAGGAGATCGTTTCCCTCCTCGACCCGCGCCCGGGCGACACCGTCGTCGACGGCACCTTTGGTGCCGGTGGCCACGCGTCCCTGCTCGCGGCGCGCCTGCGCGGTGACGGCAAGCTGATCGCGATCGACCGCGACCCGACGGTCGCCCCGTTCTTCGAGCGCTTCCGGCGCGAGACGGGCGTCAAGGCGCGCCTGCACCCCGGCGAGTTCTCGACGGTCCTCCAGTCGCTCGCGGAGAACGGCGTCAAGGCCGACGTGATCCTGCTCGACCTTGGCGTCTCGTCGATGCAGCTCGACCGTCCCGACCGCGGCTTTTCCTACGCGGTCGACGCACCGCTCGACATGCGCATGGATCCGGGCGCCGAGTTCTCGGCGCGTCAACTGGTGAACGACGGTGACGAGCGCGAGCTCGCCGACATCTTCAAGCGCTATGGCGAAGAGCGGTATGCGCGCCCGATCGCACGCGCGATCGTCAAGCGCCGCACGACGCAGCCGTTCGAGCGCACCGGCGACCTCGTCGAGGTGATCAAGGCTGCGATCCCTGCGCCGGCGCGATTCGGCGAAGGGCATCCGGCAAAGCGCGTCTTCCAGGCGCTGCGCATCGAGGTCAACGACGAGCTGGGAGCGGTCGAGCGCGCGCTGCCCGCCGCGCTCGAGATGCTGCGTCCCGGTGGACGCCTCGCGGTGATCTCGTTCCACTCGCTCGAGGACCGCATCGTCAAGCAGTTTCTGCGCAAGCAGGAGCAGGGCTGCACGTGCCCGCCGGACTTTCCGATCTGTGTCTGCGGTTCGGAGCCGACGATGCGCGCAACGCCGCGCCGCGCGGTCCGTCCGACGGCGGCGGAGGTCGCACGCAACCCGCGTTCCCAGTCCGCACGGCTGAGGGTGGGGACGAAGGTTGGCTAGCCTCTCGCACGCTCAGTCGACGCTCGCCGAGCCGGTCGTTCGTCCGCGCACGAAGCCAAGGACCAGCACGAAGGCGCGTCAGCGCTCGCAGGCGCGCGCACGCGGCGGAATTCTCTGGATCGCAATGAGCGGGATTCTGCTCGCGGGCGTCGTATTCGTGAACGTCGCCGTGCTCAGACTGAACCTTTCCCTCGATTCCACGAACTCCGAGCGCACCAAGCTTCGTGCAGAGAACGCTGCGTTGCAGTCCAACCTGTCGCGCGAGCTCGCGTCGTCCCAGATCGAGACACGCGCCGCGAGGGAGTTCGGGCTGACCTACGCCGACCCAACGCAGTACGGGTACGTCAACGTCGCCAAGAAATAGTCTGCCGATGAAAGACAAGCAGGCCAACCGCCGGATTCGCCTGCTCCTCGCGATCTTCGTCCTCGTCTTCGCGGGGACGCTCGCCCGCGCCGTGTGGCTGCAGGGCGTGCAGGCCTCGAGCCTGGGAAAGATGGCCGAGCGGCAGCACCACGAGTCGATCGTCATCCCGGCAGGCCGAGGAACGATCTACGACGCCGCCGGCGTCCAGCTCGCGATCGGGGAGACGACTACGACCGTCTATGCCGACCCGCGCCAGCTCACCGAACCGCGGGCGATCGCGGTTGCCGCGCAGAAGTTCCTAGGCGTGGACGCGAACGCGCTCTATCCGCAACTCCTCGATCGGAAGACGAGCTTCCTCTACATCAAGCGCTTCGCCGACCCGAAAGCCGCGGAGCGGTTCCTGAAGGAGGGCTACCTCGGTGTGAACTCCTATCCCGAGGAGAAGCGTGTGTACCCGCAGCTCTCCGTCGCGTCGGAGGTGATCGGTTTCGCCGGGACCGACAACAAGGGTCTCGGCGGGCTCGAAGTGCAGTACAACCGCAATCTCACCGGCAAGAAGGGCAAGCAGACGATCGTCCGCGACCCGTTCGGACGCGCGATCAACGTCGTCAGCATGACCCCGGAGCAGCAGGGTCACGACCTCTTCACGACGATCGATCACACGATTCAGGCGAACGCCGAGGCCGTGCTGCGCAAGACGATCGCGCGCTGGCAGGCGCGGTCGGCGACCGTTGTTGTGATGGACCCGCGCACCGGCGCGGTGCTCGCGATGGCGCAAGCGCCGGGTTACGACGCGAACAACGCGAGCAAAGTGCCGTTGGCCCTGCAGCGGAACCGTGCGGTCACCGATACGTACGAGCCGGGATCGACCTTCAAGCTCGTGACGATCGCCGGCGCTCTCTCGACCGGGATCGTGAGCCCCGAGACGCAGTTCACGCTTCCTTACTCGATCCGGGTCGCAGACCGCGTCGTCCACGACGCGGAGATCCGTGGGACGGAGACGCTGACCGTCGCGAAGATCCTCTCGCGCTCGTCGAATGTGGGCGCGATCACGATCGCGGAGAAGCTCGGCTCCTCTGCCTTGATGGACTGGATCGCGAAGTTCGGTTTCGGCGCACAAACCGGGATCGACTTCCCGGGTGAGAGCCAGGGTCAGGTGCTCCCGCTCGACCAGTGGTCGGGCTCGACGATCGGGAACGTGCCGATCGGGCAGGGCATCGCCGTCACCCCCGTGCAGATGGCCGCCGCGTACGGCGCGATCGCCAACGGGGGGATCTGGGTGCAGCCGCACCTCGTCCAGAAGATCGGGCGCCGCGCGATTCATGACTTCAAGCGCCGCCGCATCGTCTCGCCTGCCGTCAATGCCGTGCTGAAGCAGATGCTGACGAACGTCGTGGATGAGCACGGCGCCACCGGCAACGAGGCACAGATCCCGGGGTACACCGTCGGCGGTAAGACCGGCACCGCCGAGAAGCCCGGCCCGAACGGGTACACGACGGGCGAGTACGTCGCGTCCTTCGTCGGCTTCGTACCGGTTGCCAAACCGCGGCTCGTCGTGCTCGTCACGGTCGACAACCCGCGCGGCGCGATCTTCGGCGGCGTCGTCGCGGCGCCCGCGTTCGCGGAGATCGCGAAGTTCGACCTGCAGTACCTCGGCATTCCGCCGGATGCGCCCGTCTCCGGCTAGAGGGACTTCCAGAAGACGGTCGTGTCGCAGAACCGCCCGTCCGGGTAGAGCGCGTAGTTCGGGATCACGCCCACCGTCGTCCACCCAAGGCGCTCGTAGAGCCGCGCGGCATCGCCGTCGGTCACGGCGTCCAGCACGAGCAAGGTCTTGCCCTCCGCGCGCGCCTCCTGCTCGAGCTGCTCCATCAACCGGTGTGCGATCCCGTGCCTGCGCGCGGAGCGGTGGACGAGGACCCGGGCGACGTCCGCGCGATGGGGCTGGTTCGGCGGCATCGAGACGACGAGCTGTGCGGTGCCGATCAGCTCGCCGTCCAGAAAGGCGCCGAGGATGATGCGGCCACCCTCTGCTGCGTCCTTCGCGTAGGTCTCGAACACCGCGTGCGCGTCCTCGTGCGAGAACGGCGTCAGGTAGCCGACCGAGGCGCCGCCCTCGACGCAGTCGGCGAGCACGGCGGCCAGGGCGTCGAGGCGCTCGTGCGCCTCCGCCGGTGTGAGCCGGCGGATCTCGATCTGCTCAGTGGCGGACACGAGCCAAGTGTAGGACGATCCTGGTTTGCTCTTTAACCAGGTTCGAGGGTTGCTCAAAGGCCGATGGCGCTCGAAACTCTTCAACCTGGTTAAACAGCGAACCAGGTTGAGTTGGGCGGGTCTAGTCTCGGTTCGAGAAGAGGCGGCCCCGCTCGAGTTCGTCGCGCCTTCGCCGACGTCTCAGCCGAAGCCCAAGTCCAGTGCTGAAGAGCATCACTGCGGCGGTGGTGGTCGGCAGCACCACGGCAACCACGAGTCCGCCGATCAGATAACCCAGGCCGGCGCTTGCGGCGAGCACGACCAGGATCGAGAGGATGCCTCGCATCCATGCCCAAGGCGTGGCTGGGGTCTGCCTCTCAGGCTGGCGAAAGCGCCGGGCGAGCCGCCGAAGTGAGAACGACGAATAGAAGCTCATTGCCGACGCTGCGAGTAGAGCGATGTCGATGCGTCGGTCCCCGCCCAGGTAGCCGGTCGCGAGATCGGCGGCGGCAATCAATAGAAGCGGGAGCGTCCAAAGCCAGGTGCGGCGCCCGTATCGCTCGAACATTGCCGCTGCGCGCGCTCTTTCGGCGCTGCGATCCGGGATGGACACCTGCGCGAGTCTACGAGCAGGCCGTTGACTCCGTCCGAACCTCATGTCTCAAATAGCACGACCCCCCACAGGAGGACTGCGTGGACATTCGTGACCAGACCGCCGACGAGGTTGCCTCGGACGAGGCCGACCTCGCCCGGTTCGGGTACAACCAGGAGCTGAAGCGCTCCCTGGGCCTCTTCAGCTCGTTCGCTGTTGCCTTCAGCTACATCTCGCCCTCGACGGGCATCTTTGCGCTGTTCGCGCTCGGCCTGACGACGATCGGCGGCGTCTTCTTCTGGAGTTGGCCGCTCGTTGCGCTCGGTCAGTTCGTCATCGCCCTCTCGTTCGCGGAGCTTTCGAGCCACGTCCCGGTCGCCGGCTCGGTGTACCAGTGGTCGAAGCACCTTTCGAACAAGACGCACGCGTGGTTCACCGGCTGGATGTACATCTTCGCCGGGATCCTCACGGTCACTGCCGTCGCCGTCACCCTGCCGCTCGCGCTCATCCCGACGCTCGACGGCATGGGCTGGCACATGCAGAACAACCTCTCGAACCAGCGCACGATCGCGGCGATCTTCCTCGTCGTCGTCACGCTGTTGAACGTCTACGGCGTCAAGGCGGTCGCGATGATCAACAACGTTGGTGTGCTCTTCGAGATCCTCGGCATGGTCGTCTTCGCGTTCATCCTGGCGCTGTTCCACAACCACCAGGGCGTCGGCGTCATCTTCAAGACCGGTGGCACCAACGGGACGGTCGGTCTCTTCCTCGTCGCGATGTTCATGAGCCTGTTCGTGATCTACGGCTTCGACACTGCCTCGACGCTCGCGGAGGAGACCAAGAACCCGCGGAAAGAGGCGCCGAAGGCCGTGCTCTACTCGATCATCGGCGCGTTCATCATCGGCGGCATCTTCATCTGGGCGATCTTGATGGCGATCCCGGGAACGCTCGCCGACGGGGTGAAGAACGCGGTCGGGCCTGCGGCGGTGATTGACGCGAACTTCTCGAACGCGTTCGCGACGACGTATTTGCTCGTCGTGTCGATCGCGATCTTCATCTGCCTGCTCTCGATCCAGGCCAACGTGATGCGGCTGACGTTCAGCATGGCGCGCGACGACCAGCTGCCCGGCTCCTCGGTCCTCAGAACCGTGAGCCCGAGGCTGCACACGCCGTGGGTCGCGTGCATCACGGTGACGGTGCTTGCGGCGATCCCGCTGCTCCAATACGCGGGCGCCACGTATCTCGCAATCGCCGCGACCGGACTGATCTACCTGAGCTACTTCCTGGTCGGGATTGCGATCCTGCGCGCCCGGCTCAACGGGTGGCCCAAGGTCGATGCGCCCTTCAAGCTCGGGAAGTGGGGCATTCCGGTCTCGATCGCCGGCCTCGTCTGGGGCGGCAGCATGCTGGTCAACTTCGCCTGGCCCCGCGCGGCGTCGAATCCGACGCCGCACCAGACCGGCAACCTGCTCGACTTCGGCTGGTCCTGGCTCAACGCCCGCCCGGTGCTCTGGACGGTTGCAATCGCAATCGCAGGCATCGGAACGGCGTACTACCTGCTCGTCCAGCGCCACAAGAAGCAGGCCGAGGCGCCCGAAACGGCGCCCGCCGCAGCGCTCTGACACCTGGGCGGGGGCGGCTCCGGCCGCCCCCGCTAGGTTTTCCGCGATGGATCTGAACCGCCTTGCGGGGGTGATCGGGGTGGCCGGGGCACCCACCGTCGAGATCCTCGACCTCGCCTACGACCCGCGCGCCGTCACTCCGGGCTCGCTCTTTTTCTGCATTGCGGGATCACGGGTCGACGGGCACGACCTGGCTGCGGACGCGGTTGCCGCAGGAGCCGCGGCTCTCGTGGTCGAACGGGCCGTCGAGGTCGACGTCCCGCAGCTCACGGTCCCGAGCGTCCGCGCGGCGATGGGGCCGGCGTCCGTCCTCTTCTTCGGCGATCCGTCGCGCGAGCTCGACGTAGCCGCCGTGACCGGCACGAACGGCAAGACGACGACCGCGTTCCTGCTCCGGTCGATCCTCGAGGAGGCCGGCCGCAGGCCGGCGCTGCTGACGAACATCGAGCGGAGCGTCGGGGGCGAGCAGCGGCCGATCGGGTTGAACACGCCGGAGTCGATCGACCTGCAGCGGCTCTTCCGCACGATGCTCGACGCGGGCGACCGCTCGTGTGCGATGGAAGCGACGTCGATCGCCGGGGTGAAAGGCAGGCTCGCGGGGACGCGCTTCGCCGTCCTCGTGTTCACGAACCTCACCCAGGACCACCTCGACTTCCACGGGACGATGGAGGAGTATTTCGCCGCCAAGCGCGCGCTGTTCGACCAGGCCGACCGGGCCGTGATCAACGTCGGCGACGAATGGGGGGTGCGGCTCGCTGCCGAACTGCCGGAAGCGCAGACGTTCACTCCCGACGACGAGATCCCGTTCGAGCTCAAGCTCCGGGGCACGTTCAACCGGGCAAACGCACTCGGAGCGATCTGGGCGGCGCGTGTGCTCGGGATCGACGAGGAATCGATCGCCCGCGGGGTGGCAGCTTTGTCGGGCGTGCCGGGGCGCTTCGAGTCGGTCGAGCTCGGACAGCCGTTCGGTGTGATCGTCGACTACGCACACACGCCCGACTCGCTCGTCAACGTCCTGCAGGCAGCACGCGGTCTCGGCGACGGCCGCCTCATCGTGGTCTTCGGCGCCGGCGGCGACCGTGATCGCGAGAAGCGCCCGCTGATGGGGCGCGCCGCGGCGGAGAATTCGGATCGCGCGATCGTCACCACCGACAACCCACGTACGGAGGATCCCGCGGCGATTGCAGAGCAAGTCGCGCACGGCACGCTCGAGATCGTCCTCGACCGGCACGCCGCGATCGCGACCGCACTGGCCGATGCGCAGCCGGGCGACGTCGTCGTGATCGCAGGGAAGGGCGCCGACACCGAGATGGAGCTCGCCGATCGCAGCGTCCCATTCGACGATCGCGCGGTTGCGAGGCTGATCTTGGAAGGACAGTTGCTCGCGTGATCCCCCTCGAGCTGAAGGTGATCGAGCCCCTCGGCAAGCTGATCGCGCGCCCGTGGGCGGACGTCGTCACCGGCATGCAGGTCGACTCGCGTCGCATCGAAGAGGGCGATCTGTTCGTCGCTGTGGGCGGCGGCGAGGACTTCATCGAGCACGCACTCGCTCGCGGCGCTTCCGCAGCGCTTGTTCCGACCGACGACTTCGCCGCACTGGGCACGATTGCAGGCGCCGTGCGCGAACGGTCAAAGGCGCGCGTCGTCGGCATCACCGGCTCGACGGGCAAGACATCGACGAAAGACATCCTGTATGCGCTCTGCGCGCCGAATCGCCGCACGATTGCGAACGAGGGCAACTACAACACCGAGATCGGGGTTCCGCTCACGATCTGTCGGATCGAAGAGGACACCGAGCTCTGCATCAGCGAGCTCGGGATGCGCGGGCTGGGTCAGATCGCGTGGCTCGCCTCGTTCGTCAAGCCCGACATCGGCGTGATCACGAATGTCGGCCCGGCGCACCTCGAGCTGCTCGGGTCGATCGAGAACATCGCGCGCGCGAAGGCGGAGTTGATCGAGGCGCTCCCGCCCGGAGGGATCGCCGTCGTGCCCGACGACGAGCCGCTCCTCGAGCCCTACCTCGGGCGCTCCGACATCACGATCAAGCGCGTCGGAACGAGCGCGCCGCTGCCGTTTCGAACGAGCTATACCGCGAAGCACCAGCTACAGAACACGCGCACGGCGATCGCTGTCGCCGAGTGCCTCGACGTCCCGTTTCCGGAGTCGGTCGACGTCGAGTTCTCGAAGTTCCGCGAGGAGGAGCGGCCGCTGCCGGGAGAAGGGGTGCTGCTGAACGACTGTTACAACGCGAACCCGATCTCGATGCGCGCGGCGCTCGAGCACTTCGTCGTTCGCGCCGGAAAGCGCCGCCGGATCGCCGTGCTCGGCGACATGCTCGAGCTCGGGCCGGGCGCGCCCGAGTATCACCGCGAGATCCGCGATCTCGTACGAGAGCTCGGGATCGAGCACGTGATCGCGGTCGGCGAGTTGGCGCGCGAGTACGGCGGGGACTGGGTCGCAACCGCGGCCGAGGCCGCTGAGCGCCTGCGCGCAGAGCTTCGGCCCGGCGACGCGGTGCTCGTCAAGGGCTCGCTCGGGGTGGGACTTGCGGTCGTCGCGGAGAACTTGACGGCGTAATGTCGAGAGTCCTCGTAGCCGCGCTCGTGGCAATGATCATTTCGATCCTCAGCGGGCCGACCTTCATCGCATTCCTGCGCCGGAACGAGTTCGGCCAGCACATCCGCGAGGAGGGGCTGCAGCACCACATCGGCAAGCAGGGCACGCCGACGATGGGCGGCCTGCTGATCGTGCTGGCGGCCTCGCTGGCCTTCCTGCCGCTCACCGACTTCACGCTGCCGGCGCTGACGATCTTCGGAACGATGCTCGCCTGCGCGGGCATCGGGTTCCTGGACGACTTCTTCAAGCTCCGCCACCGCCGCTCGCTCGGCCTGCGCGGCCGCTGGAAGATCCTGTTGCTCGTCGGCGTCACGGCTGCCGTTGGCTTCGCGGCGCACCACCAGCATCTGAGCCACGACGTCTACGTCCCGGTTGCGGACTTCACGATCCCGCTCGGCTTCCTCTGGTACGGGCTGCTCTTTCTGATCATCGGCGGCGCCGTGAACGGTGTGAACCTGACCGACGGTCTCGACGGCCTCGCCGCGGGCACCGGGATCATCGCCCTGCTGACGTTCACCGCGATGGCGGTCACGATCTACATCCGCTCGAGCGGCAACGGCCACGGGCGCATCGCCAACCGTCTCGACATCGCCTTCATCGGCGCCGCGCTGATCGGCGCCGCGGTCGGGTTCCTCTGGTTCAACGCGTTCCCGGCCGAGGTGATCATGGGAGACACGGGCGCGATGGCGCTAGGCGGCGCGATCGCGGCGATGGCGATCATGATGAAGGTCGAACTGCTGATGCTCTTCGTCGGCGGCATCTTCGCGATCGAGGCGATCTCGGTGATGCTCCAGGTCATCTCTTTCAAGTACTGGGGGAGACGCATCTTCTTGATTGCCCCGATCCACCATCACTTCGAGATGAAGGCGTGGTCCGAGACGAAGATCATGGTGCGCTTCTGGATCGTCACCGCGATCTTCTGCGCTGCCGGCTTTGCGCTCTTCTACAAGTACTACCCGCAGATCCGCCCGCACCGGTGAGGGCGCTCGTCTACGGGCTCGCGCGTTCCGGGCGCTCCGCTGCCGAGCGGCTTGAAGATCCCGTCCTCGTCGACCGCTCGCTCGGGAACGAGAACGACCTTTCGCTGCTCGACGGCGTCGAGATGATGGTGAAGTCGCCCGGCGTGCCCGGCGAGGCGCCGCTCGTCGTCGCCGCGCGCGAGCGTGGCATCCCCGTGTGGTCGGAGATCGAGCTCGG
>JBKJQL010000066.1:0-15451 GCA_046594035.1 Gaiellaceae bacterium | reverse complement strand
GCGGTACTACCGCGACGTTGCCGGCGAAGAGCAGCCCGGGATCGGCCTCCTCCCGCTGCACACGGTCGCCGACAAGCAGCGGATGATCGGCGACGTGCTCCTGGACTGCGGCTGGGCGGGACAGACCCTCGCCGGGTTCGAGAACCACGCCGGCCGCACGATCCTCGACGAAGGCGCAGAGCCACTCGGCCGCGTCGTCTCCGGATTCGGCAACGACGGCAAGTCGGGGCACGAAGGCGCCCGCTACAAGCGCGCCTACGGCACCTACCTCCACGGCCCGCTGCTTCCGCGCAACCCGTGGTTCGCCGATCACCTGCTCTCGGAGGCGCTCGCCCATGCCGGCGGCTCGACCGAGCTCACGCCCTTGCCGGACGAGCTCGAGCACGAGGCGCACCAGGTCTCCGCGGCGCGCGCCCGAGCGCGCGGCGGCAAGTTCTGAGACTTAGATTTTCCTCCGTCGGCCGCCTGATGGAGAATTGACCCGACCTCGAAAGCAAGGGAGTAGCCGGTGGCTCGGACAGTGCTTGCAATTGGAACGCGCAAGGGATGCTTCGTGATGGAGAGCGACGAGGATCGCCGCAGCTGGTCGATGCGCGGCCCCCTGTGCGAAGGGTGGGCCGTCTACCACGCGGTCTTCGACCAGAGCGACGCGACGCTCTACGCAGCGGCCGCGAGTGAGTGGCACGGCTCGGCGATCTGGCGGTCGACCGACCTCGGTGAGACCTGGACGCACTCGAGCGAGGGTCTTGCCTACGCCGACGGCGGCAAGAAGCTGTCGAAGGTCTCCACCCTCTCCGTCGCGCACGGGCGCCTGCTGGCGGGCGTCGAGGCGCCGGGCATCTTCGAGAGCCGCGACCGCGGCGACACGTGGTCGCTGCTGACGAATCTCGAAGGACAGCCCGGCAGCGGAGAGTGGGACGATCCCGCGAACCAGCCGCCCGGTCACCTCGGGATCTCCGGTTTCCAATCCGACCCCGATGACGCCGACCGGTTCTGGGCGATCGTGCAGGGAGTCGGCCTGTTCGAGACAAACGACGGCGGCACGTCCTGGGCACCGCGCAACCGCGGCCTACGCGCCGACTGGCCGCGCGAGCACGACGACGTCGGCTTCTGCGTGCACAAGGTCGTGCGCTCCCGCACGGACGGTGATCGCATGTACCAGCAGAACCACGTCGGCATGCACCGCAGCGACGACGCCGGGCAGTCCTGGACGGAGATCACCGAGGGACTCCCGACCGAGTTCGGCTTTGCGGCGGCTGCCCATCCGCACGACCGCGACACGTTCTTCGTCATCCCGCTCGACCCGGGACACGGACGGACGATGCCGGACGGCAAGGCGGCCGTTTGGCGCACCCAGGACGCGGGCTCGAGCTGGCAGCGGTCCGAGCGCGGCCTCCCGCAGCAGGAAGCGCACCTCGGCGTCCTGCGCCAGGGCATGGCAGGGGACACCTACGACGTCCCGGGCTACTACTTCGGAACGAGCACCGGTCAGGTCTTCGCGAGCGCCGACGACGGCGAGTCGTGGACGGAGATCGCCAGCTACCTGCCCGCTATTTCATCCGTCGACGTGGCGATCGTCGACTGATCGTGCCGACACTGCACCTCCCGATGACGGTCCTCCCACTCTTCCCGGGCCTCGAGCGACGCGTCGATGTGGAGGCGACGACCGTGATCGGCGCGATCGACGAACTCGATGGACGCTGGCCCGGCTTGCGCGACCGTCTGTGCGAGCCGGGGCCGGCGATCCGCCCGCACATCCACGTCTACGTCGACGGCGAGCGGGCGCAGCTCGACGCACCGATCGACGACAGCCGGCGCGTGGACGTGATCGCAGCGATCAGCGGCGGTTAGCTGGAGGCCGCCTTCTCCAGCAGCCGGCCGTCGCGAATCGTCTGCTCCATCTCCTTCGACTCCTCGCGGTACCAACTGCCGTCCGCGAACTCGATCGCCGGATAGAGCGCCTGTCCGGTCCCCTCGAGCACCGCGGTGCGCTTCTTCCGGCTCGGCCAGGGTCCTTTCACGATCTCGTAGTCGATTCCCTGTTCGTCGAGTGCCTTCTGCACCTTCCAGCAGGGGTGCCCGTTCACCTTGACCCACACGCTGGGGCAACGGTGGAGCTTGATCGCCATCTCTCTCCCTTCGTCGTTCGCTAGCGCGCCCAGAGCGCGCCGAGGTAGACCGCCGGGTCGCCCGGCTCCCACCGGGACAGGAAACGCTTGATCGGTGGATGGACAACAATCTCACCCAGCTCGTCGTCTGTGAAGAGCCGCGCTCCCTTGACCGCCGCGTCACGGGTCTCGACGTCTTCGAGCGAGCGGTGCGAGAGGTCAGCGGCGAAGATGATGTGCACGACATGCTTGCGCGAGCGGAGCGACTTCGGCGCGATCGAGTCGCAGATCGCGACCGGGCCTTCGAACTGCTCGTCTGCCTCCACGCCGAGCTCCTCTCGCAGCTCGCGACGCAGAGCTTCGATCAGCGACTCGCCGCTGTCCACGCCGCCGCCCGGGAGCAACCAGTACTCCTTGCCCGGCTTCTCCTGCCGGCAGAGCAGGATGCGCCCTTGCCAGCGGATCATTGCGCTTACGCGGATGCGTGGATCCATCAGTACGGTTTTAGATCAATTCTGTGAGGAGCCGAAGCCGCGTACGCCGCGCTCGCTCTCCGGCAGCTCGTCGACCTCGACGAGCTCGAGCTCCGGGACCCGCAGGATCACGAGCTGCGCGATGCGCATGCCCGCCTCGACGACGAACGGCTCATTCTTGTCCGTGTTGACGAGATTGACGAGCAGTTCTCCTCGATAACCGGAATCGACGAGACCGGGCGTGTTGACGATCGAGATGCCGTGCTTCGCCGCGAGCCCCGAGCGAGGCTGCACGAAGCCCGCGTAGCCCTCCGGGATCGCAACGGCGAGGCCGGTCGGCACCAGGGCCCGCTCGCCCGGAGCGAGGTCGACACGCTCGCAGGAGGAGAGATCGAGACCGGCGTCGCCGTTGTAGGCGCGCGCGGGAACGACGGCGTCCGGCCGCAGCCGTTGGATCGGGAGCTCGATCATGCGCTCTCGCGGTGCGAGCTCGAAGACTCGGCGATCAGATACGGGGCGAAGCGCGTGAGCTCGCGGCGAGGCAGCCGGGCGATCACGAGCACACCTTCGGGTGTGTCCTCACGCTCCTCGATCGGCGTCCCGAGCGCGTACAGCTCCGACAGCTTGCCGCCGTCTTCGTACGGCACGAGCATCCGGACGCGCTCCCAACGATCTTCGAAGCGTCGCGCGATCTCCGCCTTCAGCTCCTCCATGCCCTCACCGGTGAGCGCGGAGACTTGCGGTGCAGACGGGAAACGGTTGGCAAGCCGGCGGCGGTGCAGCGGGTCGGTACGGTCGATCTTGTTCAGCACGACCTCGACGGGGATGTTCCCCGCGCCGATCTCGTGAAGGATGTCGTCGACCGCTTCGCGCTGGCGGTCCTGCTCGTCGTCTTCCGCGGAGGCGTCGACCACGTGCAGGATGAAGTCAGCGTTGAGCGTCTCTTCGAGGGTGGATGCAAAGCCCTCGACCAGCTGCGTCGGCAGGCGCCGGATGAAGCCGACCGTGTCGGTGACGAGATACCTGCGCCCGTCGTGCGCGAAGCCGCGCGTCGTCGGATCGAGCGTGTGGAAGAGCTGATTCTCCACGGAGACGTCAGATCCGGTGAGCGCGTTCAGGAGCGTGGACTTCCCGACATTCGTGTAGCCGGCAAGCGCCACCGTCGGCGTCTCGCTGCGCGTGCGTTCCTGACGCCGCGTCTCGCGCTGCTTGCCGAGATCCTTGAGCCGCTTGCGTAGCTGGTTGATGCGCTGGCGCGCCATGCGCCGGTCGGATTCGAGCTGCGATTCGCCCGGGCCTCTCGTGCCGACGCCGCCGCCGAGGCGTTCGAGGTGCTGCCACATGCCGCGCATGCGCGGCAGGTTGTAGTCGAGCTGCGCGAGCTCCACCTGGAGCTTTCCCTCGGCGGTCGTCGCGTGCTGGGCGAAGATGTCGAGGATCAGCTGTGTGCGGTCGACGACTCGGGTGTTGAGCGCGTTCTCGAGGTAGCGCTGCTGGGCCGGATCGAGCTCGCCGTCGACGATCACGCTCTCTGCGCCAGACTCTTTGAAGCGCTCCTTGAGCTCCTCGAGCTTGCCCTTTCCGACGTAGGTGCGCTGCGCCGGCCGAGCGCGATGTTGCACGACGAAGCCGACCGGCTCGACACCGGCCGTACGCGCCAGCTCCTTGATCTCCGCCAGTTCCTCCTCGGGATCCGCACCCTGAGCCAGGACCGCGAGGACGAACCCGCGCTCGGGCTCCGGGGTACGTGGAATCATCTCTTCGATTATGGCACTTGCCCAGCGCACCCTGGACCTCGTCGACATTCCCTCCGAGTCCCGCCACGAGCAGGCGATGTACGACTACGTCACGGCGACGGTGCCGCTCGACCAGGCCTTTGCCGACGGCGAATCGGTGATCTTTGCCAAGCGGACCGGCAAGCCGCTGATCCTGCTCGCCGGCCACACCGACACGGTTCCCGCGCAGGGGAACATCCCCGGACGGATCGAGGGCGGGGCCGTGGTGGGGCTCGGAGCGAGCGACATGAAGGGCGGGCTTGCGGTGATGATCGAGCTCGGGCGCTGGGCCGCCCAGACCGAGCTCGCCTACGACCTGGCGCTGCTCTTCTTCCCGCGGGAGGAGCTCGGGCCGACCGAGAACCCCTTGCCCGCCGTCTTCGAGCACACGGGCCTCGTGGATGAGGCGCAGCTGGTGATCTGCCTCGAGCCGACGGACAACACGCTGCAGCTCGGCTGCCTCGGGAACCTCAACGCGCGCGCAGTCTTCAACGGCAGATCGGCACACTCGGCCCGCCCGTGGCTCGGAGTCAACGCGATCCGGCTGGCCTTCGACGGCCTTCAGCAGGTGCTTGCAGCCGAACCCCGCGACGTCGAGATCGACGGTCTCGTGTTCCGCGAGGTGATCTCAGTGACGCAGTTGAACTCCGGCATCGCCTCGAACGTCATCCCGGCTCGGGCCGAGGCGATTCTGAACTTCCGTTACGCCCCCGACCGTTCGCCGGAATCCGCGGTCGCGCGCGTACGCGAGCTCGTCGGCGCCGAGGTGGAGATCCTCTCCAACTCTCCGCCTGCACACGTCGCGCTTCGCTCCCCCGTTGTCGAGCGGCTGCAATCCGTAGGCGGCTTCGACGTGGAGCCGAAGCAGGCCTGGACGAACGTCGCCGATTTCGCGGCCCGCGGCCTCGACGCGATCAACCTCGGGCCCGGCGGGACGCGCTATGCCCACGCGGTCGACGAACGCGTCGAGATCAGCGAGCTCGAGCGGACATATGACGCCCTCCAGCGCTTCCTCTTGGGTTGAGCAGTAGCGGTAGCGTTGAGGCCATGCGCCTCTCTCCGGTCTTGAGCGAACTTGCGCAGTATCCGTTCGCCCGCCTGGACGACTGGAAGGCAGAAGCAACCGCGAACGGGGTCGAGCTGATCGACTTCGGCATGGGCGATCCTCGCGAGGTGACCCCCGCGTTCATCCGCGAAGCGCTCACGGCGTCGATCGAGCCCGTCTCCTCGTACCCACGCGCGACGGGCCTCCCGGAGCTGCGCGAGGCAATTGCCGGCTGGATCGACCGCCGGTTCGGGGTCTCGGTCGACCCGGCGAAGGAGATCGTCCCGACGCTCGGCTCCAAGGAAGCGATCTACTCGTTCGCCCAGCTGGTGCTCGGAGACAAGCGGGTCGTCGCGATCCCCGAGCCTGCGTACCCGGTGTACGAACGCGGCGCGCGGTTCGCCGGAGGCACCGTCACGACGCTGCCGTTGAAGGAAGCAAACGGCTGGCTGCCGGACCTCGACGCGTTCGACGCGTGGGACGAGATCGCGCTCTTCTGGGTCTGCTACCCGAACAACCCGACGGGTGCGGTCGCTCCGCTGTCGTTCTACGAGGAGCTTGCGGCGCGCGCTCGCGAGCACGGCTTCCTGCTTTGCTCCGACGAGGCGTACTCCGAGTTGTGGTTCGACGAGCCGCCGATCTCGGCGCTCCAGGTCGAAGACCGCACGAACGTCGTCGTCTTCAACACGCTGTCGAAGCGGTCGTCGATGACCGGCTACCGGTCCGGCTTCGTCTGTGCGACGCCGGAGATCGGCGATGCACTGCGCAGCTTCCGCCCGACTATCGGAACGGCGCCGCAGGAATTCGTGCAGCGCGCATCCGTCGCCGCCTGGTCGGACGACCGCCACGTCGAGGACGTGCGCTCGCTCTACCGGCGCAAACGCGAGACCTTGCTTCCGGCGCTCGAAGAGCGCGGTCTCCGTCTCGCAGGCTCCGAAGCGACCTTCTATCTCTGGCTCGACGTCAGGGGTTCCTCCGAGGAGTTCGCGCGGCGCCTGCTCGGCCACGGCATCGTCGTGGCGCCCGGTTCGTTCTTCGGTAAGGCCGGCGAGGGCTACGTGCGCTTTGCGCTCGTCCCGACGCAGGCGCAATGCGATCGTGCAGCGACGATCCTCCGGGAGGTTCTGTGAGCACCGACGATGTGATCGCCGCGCTCGACCGCGGTGACGTGCGCGTAGCGGAGCCCGACGGTGACGACTGGCGTGTCAACGTGGACGTGCAGGCGGCGATCCTCGACTACTTCCGCTCGCGGCAGCTGGAGCCACTCGAGCTCGGGCCATTCGAGTATCACGACAAGATTCCGCTCAAGAGCGGTTACGAGCAGCTCGGCGTACGGGTCGTGCCACCGGCGACTGCGCGCTACGGCGCGTTCCTTTCGCGTGGAGTGGTGCTCATGCCGTCGTACGTGAACATCGGTGCGTGGGTCGGTCCGAACACGATGGTCGACACCTGGGCGACCGTAGGCTCGGGCGCTCAGATCGGCGCAAACGTGCACCTTGCCGGCGGCGTCGGCATCGGTGGCGTGCTCGAGCCGGCCGGCGCCCGTCCGGTGATCGTCGAGGACGGCGCATTCATCGGTTCGCGTTGCATCATCGTCGAGGGAGTGCGCATCGGGCGGGAGGCTGTCCTGGCGCCGAACGTGACACTGACTGCGAGCGTCCCGATCATCGATGTCACCGGCTCCGAGCCCGTCGAGCACCGTGGCTACGTCCCTCCTCGCTCAATCGTCGTCCCCGGCACCCGGCCGAAAGAGTTCCCGGCGGGCACGTATTACCTCTCGTGCGCGCTGATCATCGGACAGCGCAGCGAGTCGACCGACCTGAAGACGTCACTGAACGACGCGCTGCGCGACTACGAGATCGGCGGCTGACATCGGCACCGAGATGCGCGGCCGTCCCGGTTCGCGCGCGCTCCCGCTCGTTGGCGGCGGTCGCGCAGTCGGCGGCCCGATCCCGCTCGGGCTCTTTGCGTCCTACATCGCCGTAGCGCTCGTCGGGTGGCTTGCTGCAGCCATCACGCTCGTCCTCGCCGCACCGGAGATCGCCGACCGCCGACCGCTCGAGCGGCTGCCTGTGCTCGCCGTCCACTTCGTGGCACTCGGACTGCTCCCGCTCGCGGTGACGGCAGCGTCCTTCCATCTCCTGCCGGTGATGCTCCGAAACGACATCCGCCACCCTCGACTGCTGCGAGTGGCGCTGCCCTTGCTGGCCGGCAGCTTTCTCGTCGCACCAGGAATCGCGTTCGAGCAACCGCCGCTGCTCTGGCCCGGCGCCGCGCTCCTCACCGGCGGCCTCGCCATCGTGCTCTTCGAGCTCATGCAACTCGTGATGCACGCACCCCGCGATCGCACGCTCGTCGCGAGTCGTGTCGGGGTCGCACTCACCTGCGTGCATGTCACGGCTGCCTTCCTGCTCGGCGCGATCGTGTTCGCACACGGCGATCACCCTGTGGGGGGAGTCACGCACGACCGATGGCTCCTCGTGCACCTACATCTCGCCGTTCTCGGTTGGGTCACGCTGCTCATCGTCACTGTGGGCCGTACCCTCGCTCCGATGCTGGCGCTCGCCCCTGTAGCGCCGCGGCGGCGGCTGCCGCTGACGGAGCTCATCGTGTCGGCCGGCCTCTGGGTGCTGTTGGTCGGCATCGCCGCGTCGTGGGACGCCGTGACGGCTGCCGGAGCGCTGGTCGTCCTGACGGGCATCGGCGACTTCGCACGCCAGATGATTCGCGTCGTTCGCACGCGCCGGCTCGCGCTCGAGGCCCCGCTCGCGCACATTCTCGGCGGCGTCGTCTTCCTCGTGCAGGCTGCCGTGCTCGCAGCGCTCGTCCTCACCGGCTGGGTCGAGCCGCAGCGCGTACTGACCGCCTATGTCGTCCTGCTGCTTGCCGGCTGGGCCGGCGGCGTGACGCTCGGGCACCTGGGGAAATTGCTGTCTCTCTCGGTCTGGGTGTGGTGGCCGCCAGGCCCGCGGCCAAAGCAAGAAGCCCTCTACCCGCGCCGCGTCTGGCTGACGGAGGCGCTTGCGTTCACGGTCGGGGTCGAGGCGATTGCCGTCGGCTCGCTCGCCGGCAGCACGGCGATTGCGCGGGGCGGCGCGGTCGCACTGATCGCTGCTGCGCTGCTCGCTGCCAGCGGGGCGGCGCGCACCTGGCACGCCCGACCTCGCTGAGCATCAGTCGACGCGGACGGCGGGGCCGGTGAGGAAGGCCCGTCCGTTCTCGAAGCGAACCGACAGCTCACCGCCGGGGAAGCGGATCTTCACGGCCTTGCGGCCGAACGCAGCTGCAATCGCGACCGCGCTCGAACCGGACGCCGCTGTCTCCCCCGCGCCGCGCTCCCACACGCGTGCCTCGATCGAGCCGTCGGGCGTCATCCGCGCGACCTGAACGTTGGTGCGGCGGGGGAACCGTTCGTGGACCTCGAGTATGGGGCCGATGCGCGGCAGGTCGGCGGGATCACCCTCGACGACCGCATGCGGATTGCCCACGTCGACGGCGATCAGCCCGATCCCGGCGACCACTTCGGGCTCGGAGACGATCGCCTCGCCCAGGTCCTGCTCGACGAGCGCGCCCCCCAGCATGCGCGCCCGCACCTCACGCGGGCCGACACGCACCGTCACGTCGTTCGCGCCCGTCTGCTCCGCCAGCCAACAGGCTGCGATCCGCGTCCCGTTGCCGGACATCTCGGCGCGCGACCCGTCCGGGTTCCAGATCGCGATCTCGACCCAGTCCTCCCCGGAGCGAAAGACCTCGAGAATCCCGTCGGTGTCGGCGACCTCGGCGCGCACGGCGTCCGGAGTCAGCGACTCCTCAGTGATCAGATAGACGTTCCCGTTCGCGTCCCAGCGCGATGATCTCATCGGCGACCTCCGCCCCTGGCCGATTGCCGTCGAGCCTAACGACGCCCGGCATCTTCCGCAGCCATTTCTGCTGGTAGCGAGCGAGGCGACGGGTCGCCTGCGTGACGGCGGCGATCGCCTCGGCCTCGGGCAAGGTCGCGAACTGCTCGAGACCCATCACCTTGCGCGCCGTATCGGAGAGCGGGAGCGCCCAGGCTCCCCTGGCCTCCTCCACGGCACCGGCCTCGACCATCGCGACCGTGCGCGCCTCGATCCGCCGGTCCAGTACCTCAAGTGGGAGGTCGAGGGCAATGATCGTGGACGGTAGTCGCGTGTCCGCGGTCCACAGCCTGTCGTGCTTGGGGGCGAGCGAGTGCCCCGCGTCTGCCAGCTCGAGCGCCCTGACGACGCGCTTTCGGTCGTTCGCGTGGATCCGTTTCGCGGCCGCGGCATCGCGCTCGGCCAGCACAGCGTGTGCCCCTTCGGCGCCGAGGCGGCCGTACTCGGCCTGCCAGAACTCGCGCCGGCCGGGCTCGGCGGGCGGCGGCAGCTCGAAGCTCGAGAGCGCCGCGCGGAAATAGAGTCCGGTCCCGCCGACGACGAGGGGCAGCTCGCTCTCGTCGATCGCTTGGTGGGCGAGCTGTCGGTACTCCCCGACCGAGACGTCGTCCTCCAGTGGGACGACGCCGACCAGCCGAGCCGGATAGTCGGGCGCGGCAGTGATCACGGGCAGGCCCTCGTAGAGCGCAGCCGAGTCGGCAGAGATCACCTCGGCCCCGAGACGCTCGCGCACGATGCCGGCGACAGCGGTCTTTCCAGACGCGGTTGGACCGAAGAGCGCGAGAACGATGGAGGCTCTACGCGGGCGCTGGCTCTTTGAAGCCATGCGGGATGTCCGTCGCGGTGCGATCGGGATCCTCGAC
The DNA here is from genome assembly GCA_046594035.1 of Gaiellaceae bacterium. Taxonomy (GTDB): domain Bacteria; phylum Actinomycetota; class Thermoleophilia; order Gaiellales; family Gaiellaceae; genus PALSA-600. The sequence continues at coordinate 5,288 of JBKJQL010000066.1, read as the reverse complement.
GACCGCAACTTCCTCGTCGGGGTGCTCGGCCCGCCACTCACGGAACCAGGCGACGGACCGCTTGATGCCTTCTTCGAGCGAGACCTGCGGCTCGTAGCCGAGGAGCTCGCGGGCGCGCGTGACGTCGGCGACGTAGTGCGTGACCTCACCGAGCAGCGGTGGCGCGATCGTGATGTCGGGCTCGACGCCGAGCTCCTGGCCGATCAGCTCCGCCGCGTGGAGCAGCCGGTTGCCGTGGCCGTAGGCGAGGTTGATCGTCCCGTTCGAGACGCGTCCGGAGCCGAGTGCTTCGATGCCCCGGGTGATGCCGTCGACGCAATCGTCGACGTAGGTGAAGTCGAGAGTCTTGTCCTCGCCGTAGACGGTGATCGGCTCGTTCCGTGACAGCTTGTGAATCCAGAGCGGAAGCACGCGCACCATCCGCTGCAGGTCGTTGTCGAAGCGGCCGTAGACGTTCGAGAAGCGGAAGACGAGATACCGCAGCCCGTAGCAGCGCGCATACGAATACACGAATGCCTCACCGGCGATCTTCGACGCCGAGTAGGTCGACTCGGTGAAGGCGAAGTCGGCGACCGTCTCCGAGTACTCCTCAAAACGGTGCACGTCGCCGTACACCTCACGGCTCGACGAGAAGATGATCGGCAGGTTGCGACCGCGGGCGAACTCGAGCACGTTGAACGTCATGATCGTGTTCTCGAGTGCGCGGTGCGGTTGGCGCACGAGCTGATGCACCTTCGCGTGGGCGGCGAGGTGGACGACCAGATCGACCTCGGGATACTCGACGCCGTTGATGCCGCCGGGGAACGCCGAGTAGTGACCGGCGAGATCCTGAAGGAGCGTCGGGAACGCGTCCTTCACCCAGGCGTTCGGCCGCTTGTCCACGCCGAAGACCTCGTGCCCGTCCTTGAGCAGGCGTAGCGCGAGATTCGTGCCGATCTGGCCGGAGGAGCCTGTGATGAGGACGCGCATCTGCCTAATCCTGACGGATGGATGTGATGGAGCCGTTTAGACGAGCTAAACGGCGATCAGGGCGTCCTGCTCGCCCCGCAGCGTCGTCGACGTCGCGCTGTCGATCCGAACTCGCACCACATCGCCCGGCGCGGCGCTGCCCGTGAAGTTGACCATCGTGTTGCGGCGAGTCCGCCCGCGCAGCAGCGACTCGTCGGTGCGCGACGTGCCTTCGACGAGCACCTCTTCGACCCGGCCGATGCGCGCCGCATTCCGCGCCTTTGCGCCGCGCTGTACAACCTCCACGAGCCGCTCCATGCGCTCGATCTTGACCTCGTGCGACACCTGGCCGGTCATCGACGCGGCCTCGGTGCCGGCGCGCGGGGAATAGACAAAGGTGAAGGCGCTCTCGTAACCGACCTCCTCCACCACCTCGATGGTGTGGCGGAAGTCGTCCTCGGTCTCGCCGGGGAAGCCGACGATGATGTCCGTACCGAGCGCGACGTCGGGAATCGCGTTTCGCATCTTCTCGACAAGCGTCAGGTAGCGCTCGCGCGTGTACGTGCGGCGCATTGCCTTCAGCAGCCGCGACGAGCCGCTCTGCAGCGGCAGGTGCACGTGCTCGCACACGGTGGCGCACTCCGCCATCGCCTCGATCACGGGGTCGCGGAAATCCTTGGGGTGCGGGCTCGTGAAGCGGATGCGCTCGATGCCGTCGACGGCGTCGCAGGCGCGGAGCAGCTCGCCGAACTCGGTGTTGATCTCCGGCAGCAGGTCGCGGCCCCACGAGTTGACGTTCTGACCGAGCAGCGTGAGCTCCTTCACGCCGCCATCGGCGAGTCGCTGCACCTCGGCGATGATCTCTCCCGGCCTCCGGCTCTGCTCCCGGCCGCGGACCGCAGGGACGATGCAGTAGGAGCACTTGGAGTTGCAGCCCATCGAGACCTGCACCCACGCCTGGAAGGAGCGCTCGTTGTGCATCGGGAGCTCCGCGGCGAAGTCGCGGTCGTCGAGACCGAAACGGCCCCGTGCGACACCTTCGCCTCCGGCGCCGAGCCACTCACCGAGATGCGCGATCGACCCGGGGCCGAACGCGACGTCGACGGCCGGGTAGAGCTCGAAGATGCGCTCGCGCTGAGCTTCGGCAAAGCACCCTCCGACGGCGATCACCCGATCAGGATGTTCGCGTTTCCGCGCGGCGGCGGCGCCCAGGTACGCCGCGAGCTTGGTGTCGGGCTTCTCACGGATCGTGCACGTGTTGAAAACGACGACGTCTGCCTCGTCCGGAGACACTGCTTCCCCGAGCCCGAGCTCCTCGAGCATGCCCTTGATGCGCTCACTGTCGTGAGCGTTCATCTGGCAACCGAAAGTCGTCACGTGATACCGGCGCATCGCCGCCACAGGGTACCGGGCGACTCTCCGAGTACAGTCGGCCGGTGCACCCCGACGACGCCGAATGGGATGCCTGGACGCCGCAGGAGGCCGCACGGCGGCTGGCTGGCGTCGACGCGCCCTGGCGTGTCTCGGCAGGCTGGGCGATCGAGCTGTTCCTGGGCGAGCAGCGGCGCGAGCACGACGACCTCGAGATCGCGCTACCGGGAGATCGTTTCGAAGAGATCGAGGCGGCGTTCGAGGAGCTCGACTTCCACGTGGTCAGCCAGGGGAAGGCCGAGCCGATCGAGCAGGCGCGCGATCAACTGCCGACGACGCACCAGACCTGGGGCCTCGATCGCGACGCGAACGTCTGGCGGATCGACGTCTTCCGCGAGCCGCACGACGGCGACCACTGGCTCGCCCGCCGTGACGAGACGATCCGGCTCCGTTACGACGAGCTGATCGAGCACACCGCGGACGGCATCCCCTACGAGCGACCGGAGGTCGTGTTGTTCTTCAAGGCGAAGCACTCACGTCCCAAGGACGAGTCCGATCTCGCCGCGGTGCTGCCGCGCCTGAGTGCAGACCGCCGCCGATTGCTCGCCGGGTGGATCGAGCAGGTTCACCCGGGGCATTTCTGGCTGCCGGACATCGCCCCCTGAACCACGGCGGAACCCTCGAACCTGGTTCGCCGTGGCGAATCAGGTTCGGATCTGGTTCCTAGGGGACGACGGTCTGAGTCGGCGGTTGCACTGCGCGATCAGACTGCCGTGGGTGCGGAAACTCGTGAACCTGGTTCAGAGAGCGAACCAGGTTCTTCTCTGTCTGGCCCGTGGCTGGGTGCCGCCGGAGGCTAGGCAGCGTCGACGCGCTCGACCGTCTCGTCGAGACCGCCGCTCGTGACGGTGCCGGCGCGGCGCTGCTCGAGCTTGTTCGACGCGACGTCGACGGCGCGGCTCTCGCGGATCACCGTGACCTTGATCTGGCCCGGGTACTCGAGGTGCGCTTCGATCTCCCGCGCGATCTCGTGCGAGAGGAGCACTGCGCCGTCGTCGTCGATCTCGTGCGGCTTGACGAGGACGCGGATCTCACGTCCGGCTTGCAGGGCGTAGACCTTCTCGACTCCGGGATGGTTCGCCGCGAGCTTCTCGAGCGACTCGAGCCGTTTGACGTAGTGGTCGAGACTCTCGCCGCGCGCGCCGGGACGTGAGGCGGAGATGGCGTCGGCAGCGATCAGCAGGACCGCTTCCACGGTTTGCGGCTGCACCTCGTAATGGTGCGCCTCGATCGCATGGCAGACAGCGGGGCCTTCGCCGTGGCGACGTGCGAGCTGCGTCGAGATCTGCGCGTGCGAGCCCTCGACCTCGTGGGTCATTGCCTTCCCGAGGTCGTGCAGCAGCGCCGCGCGCTTGGCCGTCTTGACGGATGCCTCGACCTCCGCGGCCATGATCCCTGCGAGTTGAACGACCTCGAGGGTGTGCTTGAGCACGTTCTGCCCGTAGCTCGTGCGATAGCGGAGCCGGCCGAGGATCTTCACGAGCTCCTCGCTGAACTCGCCGCAGTTCGCCTCGAAGACCGCTTGCTCGCCTGCCTGCCGGATGTGCTCGTCGAGCTCCGCCTTCGAGAGGTAGTACATCTCCTCGATCCGGGTCGGATGGATCCGTCCGTCCTCGATCAGCTTGAGCAGCGTCATGCGCGCGACCTCGCGGCGGATGCCGTCGAACGACGAGAGGACGACCGCATTCGGCGTGTCGTCGATGATGAAGTCGACGCCGGTGAGGTGCTCAAGAGAGCGGATGTTGCGCCCCTCCCGCCCGATGATCCGGCCCTTCATGTCGTCGGACGGGAGCTCGACGATCGTCACAGTCGTCTCCGCGGCCGCACTGGAGGCGACGCGCTGGAGGGCATCGGCAACCAGGTTGCGCGCACGGCGCTTCGCCTCCGTTGCTGCCTCCTCTTCCATCTGGCGGACGCGCCCTGCAAGCTCGTGCCGGACTTGCTCCTGGGAGTCGATCAGGATCCGCTTCTGTGCCTCGCCGCTCGTCATGCCGGCGATGCGCTCGAGCTCGCGCTTGTGCGCGTCCTTCAGCTCCTTCAGCTCCTCCTGGAGCTGGCGCAAGTGCACCTCGCGATCCGCGACGCCCTGCTCGCGCCGGATCAACTCCGTGAGTTTCCGGTCCGTGTCGTCTTCCTTCGCGATCACGCGTTCCTCGATCTTCACGACCTCGTCCCGGCGCTCGCGCAGCTCCGCCTCGAGCTCGGCGCGAAGCTTGATCGCGTGCTCGCGGGCTTCGATCCCGGCCTCGCGGCGGGTCACCTCGGCGTCGCGCTTCCCCTCGTCGAGGAGCAGGTTGCGCTCTCGCCGCGCCGCGTCCAGGCGCGAGCCCGAGACGAGCCGCAGCAGGACGAGCGTGCCGGCGATTCCGGCTGCAAGTGCAATCACGACTGCCACAGCGACGAGCATGGGCGCTCCTAGGGGCTGGTCGCCCGCACGACGCATGTGTAGCCGCTTGCGGTTGCCGGCGCCGCCGCTGCTCCTCGCAGCCGACGCGCCGGATCGATCTCAGGTCAGGGTTTCTGAGTGGTCGTGCCCTGGGGGTCGTGCCTGGGGATCGAGGTCAGAGTCATGGGTTCAAAAAGCGTAAGAATCAGCGGAATATGCGTTATGCAGGCAAAAACAGAATGGATGGAAGCTGAACTCTACAACCCCGCCCGCTCATTCCGCAACGTCGACTCCGAGAGCCGACTCGAGCGCGTCTGCTCCGAACCCCTTCCGGGCGAGGTGGGCGCCCGTCTTTGCGCTGCGCCCGAGGCGCTCCACCGCGGCAGCGGCACGTGCCGCTTCCGGCTCCAGGGTGGCGATTGCCTCACCGACCGCCTCGGCCGACACCCCGTGCTCGGCCAGATCGAGCCGGATCCATTCGTTCCCATACCCTCGCATGGCGAGAGACTCCGCACGGACGCCG
>JBKJQL010000222.1:0-4191 GCA_046594035.1 Gaiellaceae bacterium | reverse complement strand
GCGTTTCTCGTCTACCTGCCGTATTCGAAGCACTTGCACATCGCGACCGCCGCGATCAACGTCTTCTTTTCGCGCACACGGCAACGAGGCCGACTCGAGCCGTTGAACTTCGACGTGCCCGACGACGAGCTACGCCTTGGCGTCGGAACGATCGGCGACCTGACGTGGAAGGAGATGGTCGACACCTTCTCGTGCACGGAGTGCGGCCGCTGCCAAGACGTCTGCCCCGCGTACGCGACCGGGAAGACGCTCAACCCGAAGCTCGTGATCATGGGCATCCGCGACCAGGTGTTCGCGGAGGGCAAGAACCTGCTCGCGGGCGGTGAGCTCACGCCGATCGTCGGCAACGGCGTTCCCGAGGAGATGATCTGGGACTGCGTCACGTGCGGCGCGTGCGTTCACGAGTGTCCCGTGTCGATCGAGCACGTCGATCACATCGTCGATCTGCGCCGCGACCTCGTGATGATGCAGTCGAGTTTCCCGCAGGAGTCGGAGTCGATGCTGCGCGACGTCGAACGCGTTGGCAATCCATGGGGCAAGCCGCAGGGCGACCGCGCGTCGTGGGCCGAGGGGCTCGGGGTTCGCGTGCTCGAGGAGGGCGAGGAACCGCCGGAAGTTCTCTACTGGGTCGGGTGTGCCGCCGCGTACGACGAGCGTGCGCGCAAGGCGGCCGAGTCGACGGCAAAGCTCTTGCAGAAGGCGGGCGTCGACTTCGCGATTCTGGGCGCGCGCGAGGCGTGCACGGGCGATCCCGCACGCCGCATGGGCAACGAGTACGTCTTCCAGGAGTACGCGAACCAGAACATCGCGACGCTGAACGAGGCACGCGTGACGAAGATCGTCGCGAGCTGCCCGCACTGCTTGAACTCACTCGGGAACGAGTACCCCGACTTCGGCGGCCGCTACGAGGTGATGCACCACACGCAGCTCCTCGCCGAGCTCCTGCGCGACGGCAAGCTCGAGCCGATCGCCTCCGAACAGGAGATCACCTACCACGACTCCTGCTACCTCGCGCGTCACAACGACGTGATCGACGAACCGCGCGAGCTCGTGTCCGCGGTTGGCAAGCCGATCGAGATGTCGCGCAACGGCAAGCGCACGTTCTGCTGCGGTGCCGGCGGCGCGCACATGTGGATGGAGGAACGTGGCACGCCGATCAACGAGGAGCGCGTCCGCGAGGCGGCGGAGACCGGCGCAGAGACGCTGGCGGTCGCCTGCCCGTTCTGCACGGTGATGCTCGACGACGGTGTCCGCTCGATGGGCAAGCAACTGCGTGTTGTCGACATCTCGACGCTGCTCGTCGAATCGATGGATGGCTAGTGCTCGTCGGCCTCGGCCACATCGACCTCGTGTGCGGCGATGTCGTTCGTTCGCTCGCGTTCTACGACGCCGTCTTCGGTGGGCTCGGGCTCCAGCCCCCGCACGAGGAGCGAGGGGAGCGCGGCGAGACGATCTACTACCTCCGCTTCCCGCAGCTCGGGTCGGGCTCGATCGGCCTGCGGCAGGCGCTGAAGGAGCAGCCGTTCGAGCTGTACGCGCCGGGGTACCACCACCTGGCCGTCGCCGTGGAGCGGAAGGTCGATGTCGACCTCGCACATGACGCAGCGGTTCAAGCCGGCGCGGAGATCCTGTTCGCTCCCCGTCTGTGGCCGGTCTACCACGAGGACTACTACGCCACGTTCTTCCACGATCCGGACGGCTTCCGCCTCGAAGTGGCGGCGAGCAGGGACGCTCGGATCGGCAGCTCATAACCTGCGAGACTCGTCCCGTGCGCATCGGCCGAAGTAGAGCGATCGGGGCGGCTGTCGCAGCTGTGATCGTGGGATCAGTGGGTGCCCAGGCTCACGGCTCGCCGTCCGCTGCCGGCTGCAAGGCGCTTGTCGTCACGAAGAGCGCCGTCGCGTCGCCGCACTACTCGACGATTCAAGCGGCGGTCAACCGTGCGAAGCCCTGCGACTGGATCCTCGTCGCGCCAGGCGTGTATCCGGAAAGTGTCGTCATCAAGACGTCGCAGATCCACCTGCGCGGGCTCGACCGGAACCGCGTGATCGTCGACGGCCGCCATCGGGGTGGCGTCAACGGCATCGAAGTACGACAGGCCGACGAAGTCTGGATCGAGAACCTGACCGTTCGGAACTTCGACGTCAAGCCGAAGACCAAGGACGACGGCAACGAGATCTGGTGGAACGGTGGCGACGAGTCGGGCAAGGTTGGTGCGCGCGGCTGGTACGGCAACTACCTGACGACCTACGACACCGGCATACACGGCAACTACGGCCTGTTCGTCTCGAACTCGGTGCACGGCGAGTGGGATCACGTCTACGCCTCCGGGTTCGGCGACTCAGGGCTCTACGTCGGCGCGTGCCCCGATTGCTACGCGATGGTTTCGCACGCGCTCGTCGAGAACAACCAGTTGGGCTACTCGGGAACGAATGCCGGCGGCCATCTCATCGTCCAGGACTCCGTCTTCCGGCACAACTTGATCGGGGTCGGCCCGAACTCCCTCCCGAATGACCCGCCACCGCCTCAGCTCGGCACCTGCGACTCGGCGCGGAACGCAACGCCGACGCCCACGATCGCATCCACTCAGGTTGCCCGGTGCACGATCTTCCGCCGCAACCGAATCTACGACAACAACAATCTGTCCGCGCCTGCCAACGACTTCGCCATTCAGGAAGGCTGGGGTGTCGGGCTCTTCGCCTTCGGCACGTACGGCGACCTGTTCGTCGACAACACGATCTACGGGAACAAGAACTTCGGCATCCTCGCCGTCGAGAACCCGGTTCCGTTCCCGCCGACTGCACAGACGGTCTACTTCCAGCTGGAGGGCAACCGCTTCGAACGGAACACAGTGCGTGACGGGAAGTACGCGAACATCGGAATGGCGGGTGGCATCTTCGGTGAGAAGAACTCCGTCAACAATTGCTTCAAAGGCAATGTTTACTCGACGTCGCTGCCGGCGGATCTTGCGCCGTGGAGCTGTTCGCTCGCGAGGACGCCGAACCCGAGCCACGACGCCGCGGCGCAGATCATCGGCGACGTTGTCGCCATGCAGGGCGCGTCGATGGCGCGCAAGCAGCACGGGCAGCCCGTGCCGCCGCCGCAACCCTCCATGCCGCACCCTTGCCGGGGCACGCCGGCGAATGCGCTCTGCGTCCCGTAATGCGGTAGGTCGCTTGACAAACGTGGAACTCGTGTTCCACAATATGGGTCAGTGGCCGACGGCACCCAGGCAATCGATCGCGCGGCCGAACTGCTCGTCAGCGTGGTCGAGAGCGGCCGTCCTTTGGGCGTCGGAGAGCTCTCGGAGCAGTCGGGGCTGCCCAAGTCGACCACTTCGCGGCTGATCGGCGCGCTCGAACGCTCCGGTCTCGTGCAGCGCGCCGGCGACCGCCGCGTTGCGCCCGGTCCGGTGCTGCTCCGGTTCGCGCACCGCGACCTCGGGGCGAGCCTCGTCGAGATCGCCGCGCCGGCGCTGAAGGCGCTGTCCCAGCTCTCCGGCGAGACGATCAACCTCGGCGTGCCGACGCCGCTCGGGGTCGAGCACCTCGCGCAGGAAGACAGTCGCCATTTCGTCGGCGGGACGAACTGGGTCGGCCGTCGGGTCCCGTACGAGTCGACCGCGAACGGCAAGGTGCTGAAGGCGTTTGCCTCGCGCACCGCCGAGGGCGAAGAGATTCGCGCACGCGGCTACGCGATCGCCGTCGACGAGCTCGAGCACGGCCTCGCCGCGCTCGCCGCGCCGATCTTCGGGCCCGACGGAGACGCCGTCGCCGCCCTCTCGATTTCCGGGCCGACCATTCGGCTCACCCGCGACCGCATCGCCGAGCTTGCGCCGGCCCTGATCGAGCAGGCCGGCCTCGTCTCGATGCGACTCGGCAACCACGACCAGCGAGGTGCCGCATGACCCACGAAGAGATCCTGAAGGCCCTCTACGACGAGACGCTCATCGGGAATGCGCCAGAGGTGAAGGACCTCGTGAACAAGGGGCTCGAAGACGGCCTCGGTTGCGAGTCGATGCTCTACGACGCGCTGATCCCGTCACTCGAGGAGGTTGGGGCGCGCTTCGAGCGCGGTGACTACTTCGTGCCGGAGATGCTGATCGCTGCGCGCGCGATGCAAGGCGCGCTCGACATTCTCCGCCCTCTGCTCGCTGAGACCGGCGCGAAGCCGATCGGCACCTACGTCATG
>JBKJQL010000210.1:0-2603 GCA_046594035.1 Gaiellaceae bacterium | reverse complement strand
CGTCGCCCTCGAGCGTCAGTTGGTTGCCGCGCAGGCGGACGCTCGCGCCGAGGCGCTCTTTGAGCGCGTCGAGGACGCCGTCCGAGATCCCGGCCAGCTCGGCCGCGACCGCATTCGATACATCGAGCGTCTCCTGCACAGGTGCAGTGTAGGTTGCCTTTGTGGGTCGGAAGTGGTGGACATTGCTCGTGGTCTGCGTGGCCACATTCATGCTGCTCCTGGACGTGACGATCGTGAACGTCGCGCTCCCGGCGATCCAGAAGGCGCTCCACGCCTCGTTCTCGGAGCTCCAGTGGGTGATCGACGCCTACGCGCTCGGGCTCGCGACCTTCGTGCTGACCGCCGGGTCGCTGGCCGACCTGTTCGGCCGAAAACGGCTGTTCGTGATCGGGATCGTCGTCTTCACCGTCGCCTCGGCGGCCTGCGGAGCGAGCACCGACGCGGTGACGCTGAACATCGCGCGTGGTGCCCAGGGCCTCGGCGGGGCGATCATGTTCGCGACGGCGCTGGCCCTGATCTCACAGGAGTTCCACGGCCGCGAGCGCGGCACGGCATTCGGCCTCTGGGGCGCGACGGTCGGCGCAGCGGTGGCGGTCGGCCCACTCGCCGGCGGGGTGCTCACCTCGTGGCTCTCGTGGCGCTGGATCTTCCTGGTCAACATCCCGATCGGGATCGGCGCGGTGCTCCTCGCGGCGGTCAAGCTGCGCGAGTCCAGCGACCCGGAGCACAGCCGGCTCGATCCGATCGGTCTCGTCACGCTCGTCGGGGGTCTCCTCTGCCTGATCGTCGCCCTGATCGAGGGCAACGGTCACGGCTGGTCGAGTGCGTTCATCCTGGCCCTGATCGCCGGCGCCGTCGTGCTGCTCGGCGCCTTCGTGCTCTCGCAGGCGCGGGGGACGACGACGATGATCGATCTCGCGCTGTTCAAGCGTCCCGCCTTCGTCGGCGCTCAGACGACCGCCTTCGCAATCTCCTCGTCGATCTTCGCGATCTTCCTCTTCCTGACGCTCTACCTGCAGAACGTGCTCGGGCTCTCACCGCTGCAGACCGGCCTGCGGTTCCTGCCGCTGAGCCTCGTCTCGTTCTTCGCCGCGCCGATCGCGGGCCGCCTCTCCACACGCATCCCGGTGCGCGCGCTCCTCGGTGGCGGGCTGGCGCTCTGCGCGCTCGCGCTCTGGCTGATGAGCGGCCTGACGCTGCACTCGAACTGGACGCATCTCCTCCCTGGCTTCCTCGTCGGCGGGTTTGGGATCGGGATGGTGAACGCGCCGCTCGCCTCTACGGCCGTCTCGACCGTGCGCCAGGAACAGGCCGGGATGGCATCCGGGATCAACAACACCTTCCGTCAACTCGGGATCGCCACCGGCATCGCGGGCCTCGGCGCGATCTTTGCGAGCCAGGTCGATCCGCGCGCGTATGCGCCGAACGCAAGCGACGCCGTTCGCTCCTCGTTCGTCGCCGGCCTGAATCACGTGCTGCTCGTGAGCGCCGTCGTCGCGCTCGGCGGTGCCGTGCTCGCCGCCGTGCTCGTGCGGCCGCAGGACTTCGTCGCCTCAGGCCCTCAGGCGAGTTGAGAATTCCGCGACGGCCCTGGCGACGGCGATGCCGTCCTCGGGCCGCGCGAGCCCGTGGTCTGCGCCGTCGAGCTCGAGCACATCGTCCGTGATCTCGCGCGCAACGCGTCCGATCCACAGCGGGTCGTTCGTGCCGCCGATGAGGAGCGCAGGCGCCGTCCGGCGGCGCAGCGCCGTTACGCACTCGGCGTCGTCGAGCAGGGGCGTCAGCCAAATCGCGGGCCACCCGTGCTCGGCGACATCGGCAGCGGCACGCGTGCTCATCGACTTCGCGACCACGAGGATCTGCCGAGCCTCCGGCGCAGCGCGCACGGCGGCAGCGAGCCGCTCGTGCACCCACTCGGTGGCGTCTCGCCCGGGATCGAGGTACTCGTCCCAGACCTGCACGATGCGCCAGCCTGCCGCCGTCAGCGCTTGCTGGGCGTAGGCGAGCGCCGGCATCCCGGCGAGCATCCGACCGGGCAGAAGCACCGCCGTGCGTGCGGGGTCGCCGTCGTACTCGTAGCCGTGGCAGATGCCGAGGTCGAGCGGCCGGATCACGCCAGCTTCTCGCGTACGAGCTGGCTCACCGCCGACCCGTCCGCTCGGCCTGCGATCTGAGGCATCACGTCGGCCATCACGCGGCCCATGTCGCGCATGCTCGTCGCCTTGTTCTCGGCGATCGCGTCGTCGACGATGCGCTCGAGGTCTTCCTCGCCGAGCGGCTCGGGCATGAACTCTTCGAGGATCTCGAGCTCGACCTCTTCCTTCTCGGCCTGCTCCTCGCGCCCGGCGGCGTGGAACGCGTCGGCTGCCTCGATGCGCTTCTTCCGCTCACGCTGAAGGACCTGCAACTCCTCGTCCTCGGAGAGCGGGCGCAGCAGATCTTTCTCAGCGGACCTGAGGCTGGAGAGCAGCAGGCGCAGCGCGTCGCGGCGCTCGTTGTCACGGGCGAGCATTGCGTCTTTCACTTCGCGCTCCATGCGCTCGACCATGTTCATTGCCACTCCGTCAAGCCTACGTCGCTCTTCATTGCTCGACCTCAGCGAC
>JBKJQL010000075.1:0-2905 GCA_046594035.1 Gaiellaceae bacterium | reverse complement strand
CAGAGCCCCCCGCGGGCTGGAAGGCGGGCGACCCGTGGCCGACGGGGGCGCCGTGGGCGCACGACGAGGTGCTGTTCATCCGAACGCACCAGGCGTTCGAGGCGTGGTTCGCATTGGTCATCCACGAGCTCGACTCCGTGCTGACCGAGGCGACGGACCTCTGGCGCAAGCACGGGAGCACGTTGCCTCGCATCGACCTCGAGAGCCGCAACGACTCGGACGTGTCCGACTCGTTCGACCGGCGACGCTTCCCCGAGCTTGCCAAGGTGACGGCCGACGCGGTCGCGGCCGACGGGCAGTTGGAAGGCGTGCTGGGGCGTCTCGGAGAGCCCGGGCGACTTGCGGCGGAGTCGGGACTGCCCGTCGCGGCCGCCACGACGGAGCTCGACCACCAGCTGCGGCGGTGGACGTCGCGCGCCGCGCGCGCGACGAAGGCGATCTCGGTCAGCGTGCCGTTCTTCGACGTGCTCTCGACGATGACGTCGGCGCAGTTCCTCACGTTCCGCGGGCGGCTCGACCCCGCCTCGGGGTTTGGTTCGACTCAGTTCCGCGAGCTCGAATGGATGCTCGGACTCCGCGAGATTCAGGAGACGCGCATCCGGCCTAAAGGCGGCGTCGCCGAGCGCGAGCCGGGAGGTCCCTCGCTTCCGAAGGGCATGTTGCGCCCCGGGCCCGCGACACCGGGACCGATGCGCCTCTCGTCGGCGTATGTCGCGCAAGTCCCGTGGGGCTGGGAGCGCGTGATGCGTCGCGCGCAGGGCCCGTCGCTGCGTGATCTGGCGTACGCGCTGCTCGACGCGTCGGTCGAGTGGTCGCGTGGGCGGGGGAAGGCGGGAATTCAACTGCCCGATCTGTCGCCGGGGCGGGTCGATCGGCTGGTCGCGGGCGTCGTGCGGAGCGCGCTCGTCGCCGCGCGGCGACCGCACGACGGCGCGCAGCTCGACCCCGAGAGCCGCGGCGCGCTCTATCGACAGATCGAGCTGACCGACTCGGCGCTTGCGCACCGCGAGACGATAGCGGCGACGCTGTTCGAGCAGGAGGCCGACGTTTCGCCCCTGCTGGCGTTCCTCAAGGAGGCGCTGCGGCTGGACAGCGCGCTGCTCCAGTGGCGTGACCGGCACGTTCGCTTCGTCGAAGAGCAGATCGGTTCGCGCCCCGGCACCGGCGGCGGCGGCATCTCGTACCTCCGCGCCACGACGCAGGGCGCCATGTATCGCACGCACGCCCTCCCCTGCCTCTGGATGGCGCGGACCTTCGTCCAGCAAGGCGTCTGACCCTCGCTCGCGAATTGCACGTACGGTGTCAGACACCGGCCGTGCAACTCGCCGACCGAATCCTGCGCCGCTGAAGCCCACGGGCGGCACGCTCCTCGAATTGCAGCGCGAGTGTCTGACACCGTACGTGCAAGATTTTTGTGACCTTGGCCGGACTTACGCGTGGGACTTGGTGGAGTCCCCATGTCTCATCCCCTTCGCGACGACCGTCCTGGCCGCATCTACCACGTCATCAACCGCGGACTCAGCCGCAGAACGGTGTTCGAGAACCGCGCCGACATCCGCTTCTTTCTTTCCCGCCTCGCACGCTGCGTGCGTCAGGGCCGCATCGAGGTCATTGCATACTCCTTCCTCGCCACCCACTTTCACCTCGTCCTCCGAAGCCTCGACGGGAACATCTCCGAGACCATGCGCCTCGTCGAAAATGCGTATGTGCGCCGATTCAATCGCCCCCGAAAGCGCGACGGGTCGCTGTTTCGAAGCCGCTTTCTGGCGATTCCCGTGGAGAGCCTCGCGTACCTTCAAGTACTGATCCGGTACATCGACCAGAATGCCGTTGAAGCGCATCTCGTTTCCGATCCGGTCGACTATCCGTACGGCAGCGCGAGATACCTCTCAAGGCCGACGCGTCGCCCGCTCTGGCTCAGTCGAACCGTCACGGACGTCTTCCTGACGACGCAGCTCGAACTTGGCGTAGGGCACGAGGACGCCTATCGACGGATGTTCCCGCTCGAGATGACCGACTCGCTTAGAAAATTCGTCGAGCGCCGCTCCAATCATCGAACCAAAGGAGAAGACTCGCTCGACGACCTCGTCGGAGCTGCGCCCGAACGAGTGCTCGCGTGGATGAGGGCCAAGGCAAAACTTGCCGACGGCACCGCGCCTGGAATTCCGATCGTCACCGCGGAGAGCATCGATGCCGTCATCGCGCCACAACGGCTGAGGTCGCTCGAAGCGAAGCTCCGGCTTGGCCCCCGCACCGAGCGGTCGCTCTGGGACATGGCCACGGCCGGTCTGCTCCGCGACACCGCAAGCGAGACGTTTGGCGCGATCGCCAAGCGATTGGGCACGACCGAGCCGGAGGCGCGGCGCCGAGTCCTCGAACATCGGGCCAGCGTTCAACGCGATTCGGGCTACGCGGATATCGTGTCGGAGACGCTTCAGCGAGTGCTCTCTCGAGATTTTGGGGAATCACCGGCACGCGTACGTTTGGATCGGCTCCGGTTGGTGGGAAGGAATTGAGTTGCAGCGCGGGTGTCTGACACCGTACGTGCAATTGGCTTCGCTCAGGCGGCGGGCGGGATGCGGGCGCCGACGCGGACGACGGTCCCGGGCGGGGGACGGGGAAGCGGGCCGGCCTCGGGGGCGAGGAGCAGCACCACCGCGCTGCCGAAGGCGAAGCGCGCGGCCTCGACGCCGCGGGACGCGCGAACGGGCGACGGGAATCGAATTGTGCGCGGGACCGCGCGTCCGCCCCGATTGGTTCGGAGACGGTGGAAAACCAGCCGAATGGAGCCGACGTTCAACGCGCCGACGGGCACCAGCGCGAACGCGTGCCCGCGATCGGTTCTCCCAAGCATCGCCACCCGCTCATTGCGCGCGAAAAGCCCCGGCACGCGCGCGAGCGCGCC
>JBKJQL010000055.1:0-4243 GCA_046594035.1 Gaiellaceae bacterium | reverse complement strand
GGTTGGGCTACTTGCCGCAATCCGAGCTCGACCGTGCGCTCTCCGAATCGACGGTCGCCGTCTTCCCGTATCGCGCCGAGCTCGACCAGTCGGGCGCCTTGCTGCAGGCGCTGGGCGCCGGCGTGCCTGCGGTGGTGTACGACGTGGCCGGCCTCGGCGAGCCGGTCCGGGCGTACGGCGCAGGCCGCGTGGTGCCCGCAGGCGATGTCGACGCGATGACCGAAGCTGTCCGCGAGCTGTTGGGTGACAGCGAGGCGCTCGCCGCAGCGCGCGAGGGCGCAGAACGCGCGCGTCGCGAGTTGACCTGGGACGCGTCTGCGGCCCACCACCTCGAGCTGTACCGAGAGCTCGCCTGAATGTTCAGGCGCGCACGCTTCGCGGAGGTGATCCAGTCGCAGCTGGACCTGTTCGTCCGCGATCATCGCGATGTGATCGAGGAGGCGAACCAACGTCTGGACGCATACGACCGCGCGGGGCGCGAAGAGGCGGAGGAGCTGTACGGCGACTACGTCGATGCGGTCGAGACCGGAACGGAGCTCCTGGCCGACATGCGCGACCACTACGGGCGCGCCCTCGACGACGCCGACCGGTATTGCGAGGAGTTCAACCGGGCAGTGGCAAAGCGCATGCCGGCGTTCGCGCTCGAGATCGAGAATCGCTGATGGCTGAGCGCATCGAGGACTACGCGATCGTCGGCGACCTCCAGACCGTCGCGCTCATCGGTCGTTCCGGATCGGTCGACTGGCTGTGCTTCCCTCGCTTCGATTCGGGGTCGGTCTTCAGCGCGCTCCTCGGTTCGTCCGAGCACGGCCACTGGTTGATCGCGCCCGCTTCCGGCGGCCACGCCACGGAGCGACGCTACCGCGAGGACACCTTGATCCTCGAGAGCGAGTGGCAGACCGACACCGGACGCGTGCGCGTGATCGACTTCATGCCGCAGCGCGGGAGCAGGCCGGACATCGTGCGCATCGTCGAGTGCCTCGAGGGCCACGTCGAGATGCGTACGGAACTCGTGATGCGCTTCGACTACGGCACTGCCCTACCGTGGGTGCGCCACGTGGACGACGAGACTCTCGTGGCGATCGCCGGACCGGACGGTCTCGTGCTGCGGACGCCCGTGCGGCTGAACGCCCAGGGGATGACCCACAACGCCCAGTTCGCCCTGCAAAAGGGGGATCGCGTGCCGTTCGTGCTCACGTGGTTCCCATCGTCCGAGCCGCCACCGAAGGCAGTGGACGCGGAGGAGGCACTCAACTCCACGGAACGGATCTGGCACGAGTGGATGGCGGACTGCCTCTACGAAGGTGATTACAAGCGGGAGGTCCACACGTCGCTCCTCGTGCTGAAGGCGCTCACCTACGAACCGACGGGCGCAATTGTCGCCGCACCCACCACCTCGTTGCCTGAGCGCATCGGGGGCGTGCGCAACTGGGACTACCGCTACTCGTGGCTGCGCGACGCGACGTTCACGCTCTACGCACTGATGAACGCCGGCTTCAAGGAAGAGGCAGGTGCATGGCGCGACTGGCTCCTGCGTGCGGTCGCAGGCGACCCGGCGAAGATGCAGATCCTCTACGGCGTCGCGGGCGAGCGCCGCATCCCTGAGTTCGAGCTCGACTGGCTCCCGGGGTATGCCGGATCGAAGCCGGTGCGGATCGGCAATGCCGCGCACGAGCAGTTCCAGCTCGACGTGTACGGCGAGATGATGGACGCGCTGCACGAGGCGCGGCGGCACGGCCTCGCCCGGGACGACAACGCGTGGTCGATGCAGCAAGAGGTGATGGAGTTCCTCGAGGGCGCCTGGAGCGAACCGGACGAAGGCATCTGGGAGGTGCGCGGCCCACGCCGCCACTTCACGCACTCGAAGGTGCTCGCGTGGGTCGCCTTCGACCGGGCGGTCGAGGCGGTCGAGCGCTGGGACCAGCCCGGCCCCGTCGATCGCTGGCGCCGTCTTCGCGACGAGATCCACGAGGAGGTCTGCCGCGAAGGCTTCAACGTCGAGCTGAACTCCTTCACCCAGTCATATGGCTCGGACGAGCTCGACGCGTCGACGTTGCTGATCCCACTGCTCGGCTTCCTGCCGCCGGACGACCCGCGGGTGATCGGGACGGTGGACGCGATCCAACGCGAGCTGACCCGCGACGGCTTCGTCGAGCGCTACCGCACGAGGGAGCACGTCGACGGCCTGCCCGGTGGCGAGGGCGTGTTCCTGCCGTGCTCGTTCTGGCTTGTCGATGCGCTGCTGATGCTCGAGCGCGACGACGAAGCGAAGGCGTTGTTCGAGAAGCTGATCGGCGTCGCGAACGATCTCGGCCTGCTCGCCGAGGAGTACGACCCGGACGAGCAGCGACTGCTTGGCAACTTCCCCCAGGCCTTCACGCATGTCGGCCTTGTCAACTCGGCGTACAACCTCTCGAAGCACATCGGTCCGGGACACCAGCGCGGGCTGCGGCGGCAAGACTGAAACTCTCGAACCTGGTTCAAAGAGCGAACCAGGTTCGGGTCTTGAGTCTGAACCTGGTTTGCTTTCTAACCAGGTTCATGGGTCTCGGGTCACCGATGACCGAAGTGGTGCGCACGCGGTAGATCGCGCGCCACCTCTGCTTCGTTCGCCGCCTGGCGTGCGAGTGGGCCGAGTGAGACGAGCGAGCGCACGAGCAGGTTGATGTTTCGGTCGCTGCGTTCGAGCTTGCCGCGCGCGAGGAGCAGCGGCTCGCCGCGCACGATCGCGCGGTGCTCTTCGTAGACCTTCGACGGGATGATCAGGTTGGCCTGGCCGTGCTCATCCTCGAGCAGCATGAACACGATTCCATTCGCAGTCGCGGGACGCTGCCGCGCGATCGCCATGCCTGCGACCTCGATCTGCGATCCGTTCGGCGCCGACGCCATCTCGGCGGAGCTGCACACGCTTGCGGCCAGGTGCGGGCGGAGGAGCTGCAAGGGATGAACTCCGACCGACAGTGACGTGTGCTTGTAGTCGGCGAGCATCGTCTCCCATGGTGTCTGCGCCGGCAGGTCGGGGATGACCGCCGTCGGCTCGAGCGGCAGCGCGAGCTGTCGGTTGCCGCCCGGTACGGACGCGCCGCGTGAGGTGACGCCGAGCCGCCAGAGCGACTGGCGGCGCGGGCCCCAGTCGTCGCATGCGCCGGCGGCGACGAGTGCCTCGAGGGCGTCCTGCTTCACCGAGGCGCGGCGGGCGAGGTCGCCGAGGTCGGCGTACGGCTGCTGCCCGACGATCGCCTTTGCGTCCTCCTCGCCGACCGATTGCACGTAGGCGAGCCCGACGCGCACCGCGCCGTCCTCGATCCCGCACTGTGCCTCCGAGCGGTTGATGTGTGGCGCACGTACCTCCACCCCGCGCCGCTGTGCGTCCCGGACGAGCGAAGACGGCGGATAGAAGCCCATGGGCTGCGCGTTCATCAGCGCGCACAGGAACTCGCCGGGGTAGTACCGCCGAAGCCACGCGGACTGGTACGCGAGCAATGCGAACGCCGCGGCGTGCGACTTCGGGAAGCCGAAGCCCGCGAACCCTGCGACCTTGTCGTAGATCACGTTTGCAAGCGGCTCGTCGATGTCGTTCGTCGCGCAACCGGCGACGAAGCGAGGGCGCCAGGCTTCGATCGCCTCTTCGCTCCGCTTGCGGCTCATCGCACGACGAAGACCCTCTGCCTCCCCGATCGAGAACCCGGCCACGGCCATCGAGACGTCGAGCACCTGGTCCTGGAAGACGACGACGCCGAGCGTGTCGCGCAGCGGTTCGCGCAACAACTCGTGCTCGACCGGCGGCTCGAACGCCGGATCCGCACGCTTCGCATGCCGGTGCTTCACGTACGGATGCACCGCTTTGCCCTGGATCGGCCCCGGGCGGACGAGCGCGACTTGCACGGTCAGGTCGTCGAGATTCTCGGGAAGTGTCTGCAGGAGGCTCTGCATCTGCGCGCGGCTCTCGATCTGGAAGACACCGACGGTGTCCGCTGCCTGGATCTCCTCGTACACGCCCTGGTCGTCGAGTGGGATGCGCGAAAGGTCGATCGTCTCTCCACGCAGCCGAGCGATGCGGTCGATCGCATCCTCGATCGCGGAGAGCATCCCGAGGCCGAGCAGATCGATCTTCAAGAAGCCCGCGTCACCGCAGCTGTCCTTGTCCCACTGGCAGATCTGGCGACCGGCCATCGCGGCGGGCTGCACCGGGACGAGGTCGATCAGCGGCCGCGACGAGATCACCATCCCGCCCGGGTGCTGC
>JBKJQL010000303.1:0-4632 GCA_046594035.1 Gaiellaceae bacterium | reverse complement strand
GAGTAGTGCCCACTCGGACTCAACGAAGCACAGCGCCGCATGCACTGGTGTCCCCGTCGACGCCGGGACCGTTCTGAGCGCCGCCATGACAGCGCTCACTTGCTTCTCAACACCCATTGCTAGCGCGGTGCGATTCCGGCCTCCGACATAGACCTGGTTCTGCCGTCGCCAGATCGGGCCAACTTCGCGCCTCACGACCTTTCCCTTGTAGGCCTTCGCGTCGACCACCCACACGCCGGTCGTCGCGACGAAGATGTGGTCGATATTGCCGCGTGTGCCTGGGATCAGCCGGTCGTGGAGTGAGATCACGGCGTCCCCAACCTCACGTGCAACGAAGGCCGCGAGCTTGCTTTCGCCCTCGCCTCCTTTTCCCCAAGTCGAAGCGATATCGCGTTGCGCCATCTCTTCCGCAACAGCCGCGGCGTGGTCTCCGTGGTGACGGCGAACGTCCTCAACTCGCTTGTTCTTCCGGCGCTCCCCTTCTGCCGCTGCAGATGCACCTGGAGTGCCGGGGGTCAGTTCGATGGCATCCGGCGTGCAGGCAAGGCAGGTCGCGTCCTTCGTTGAGCGGTCCCAGAACGCTTCGGAGCCTTCGGACAACGCGATGCCGCAAGTCGCGCATGTGGCCGGGTAGCGCAGCTTCAGGCGGCGCCGGGTGTCGCTGCGGGCGATCTCCACGGAGACAACATCGGCAGTTGCGCCCTGATCTAAAGAGCCCCCATCGGGTTATGTAAAACAGGCGCGGAAGGGCTTAGCGAACAGCACATTGTCGAGCGTCGCCATTTGAACCCCAAACCGCTCTGCGGCGATCTTTCACAGGAAAGCCCAAACCCAGCGGTTTGCGCCCACAGGTGGGATACTTCCGGCGTCCGCACCCTGTCAAAGGAGAGTCTCGTGAGGGGAACAGCACGCAGATTTCCGACGCTCGTCGTGCTCGCATGTGCGGTGGTCGCAGCCGTTGTGAGCACCGCAGGCGCAGCAGGCGGGGTCACACTCGTCTTTGCTTCCGCCGCCGACCCGAAGACCCTCGACCCGGCACTCGTCTCCGACGGCGAGTCGCTCCGGCCGATCCGGCAGATGATGGAAGGCCTCGTCACCCTCAAGCCTGGGTCGACGGTTGTCCAGCCGTCGCTCGCGCTCAAGTGGAGCGTCTCGAAGAACCGGCTCGTCTGGACGTTCGTCCTGCGCAAGGGCGTCAAGTTCCAGGACCGCACGCCGTTCAACGCCGGCGCCGTGTGCTTCAACTTCGGCCGCTGGTTCAACTTCACCGGCCCGTTCCAGTCGCCCGACGCCACCTACTACTGGCAGACCGTCTTCGGCGGGTTCCACCGTCCCGAAGCCGGCAGCCCGCAGGGCGGCAGTCTCTACAAGGGCTGCAAGGCACTCAAGAACGGCAACGTCCGCATCTATCTGAACAACCCGTCGGGCGCGTTCATCGGATCGCTCGCGATCCCGTCGTTCTCGATGCAGAGCCCGACCGCACTGAAGCGCTACGGCGCCGATGAGGGCACCGTCACCGGTGGCGTCTTCCGCGCAACCGGCTCCTACGGGACACAGCACCCGACCGGAACAGGGCCGTTCACGTTCCAGTCGTGGACGCTGCGCGACAAGCTCGTGCTCGTGCGCAACCCGAACTACTGGGGCTCGAAGGCGAAGCTCGGGACGCTGATCTTCCGGCCGATCTCCGACAACGCGGCCCGGTTGCAGGCGCTCCAGACCGGCGAGGTGCAGGGCTACGACCTCGTCGCGCCGGAGGACGTGCCGACCGTCAGCGGCAACGCGAACCTCAAGCTGCTGAACCGGCCGTCGTTCAACGTCGGCTACGTCGGCTTCAACCAGAAGATCCCGCCGATGAACAACCCGGCCGTCCGTCAGGCAGTCGCCTACGGGCTCGACCGCGCGGGTGTCGTCAAGGCGTTCTACGGCGGTCGCGGCCAGGTCGCGAACGAGTTCATGCCGCCGCAGGTGATCGGCTACGCCACGGACGTCCAGAAGTACACCTACGACCCGGAGAAGGCGAAGGCGATCCTGACGAAGGCCGGCTTCAAGCTCCCGGTCCAGCTCGACTTCTGGTACCCGACGAGCGTGTCGCGGCCCTACATGCCCGACCCGCAGCGCAACTTCGAGGCCTTCGCCGCCAGCCTCGAGAAGTCCGGCTTCAAGATCACGCCGCACGCCGCGCCATGGCGGCCGGACTACATCGGCAAGGTCAACTCGGGGCAGGCGCAGCTCTACCTGCTCGGCTGGACGGGTGACTACGGCGATCCCGACAACTTCATCGGGACGTTCTTCCGCACCGCGCAGGACGCGTGGGGCTTCAACAACCCGTCGCTGTTCAACCTGCTCGAGAAGGCCCGGCAGGAGACCAACCTGACCAAGCGGATCGCCATGTACCGCGACGCGAACCGCCAGATCATGAAGTTCCTCCCCGGTGTCCCGTACGTGCACTCGACACCGGCACTCGCCTTCCAGAAGCGGGTCAACGGCTACGTCGCGAGCCCGGTCTCGCTCGAGCCGTTCGCTCCCGTCACGGTGGGAGGGAACTAACACCCAGAGCTCGGAAGCCGGCGGGGGATCAAACACACATGCTGCGTTTCATCCTCCGCCGGCTGATCTTGCTCGTCCCGATCCTGCTCGGGCTCTCGCTCCTGCTCTTCGGCTGGATCAGGGCGCTCCCGGGCAGCCCCGCACAGTCACTGCTCGGCGAGCGGGCGACCCCGCAGGCGATCGCGCAACTCCGCCACCAGTACGGGCTCGACAAGCCGCTCTACGTGCAGTACGGCTCGTACCTCAAGACGACGCTCTCGGGCGACCTCGGCACGAGCATCTCGTCGCGCCAGACGGTGACGAGCGAGATCCGCGCGCGGTTCCCGGCGACGATCGAGCTGACGGTCTCCGCGATGTTCTACGCGATCCTGCTCGGGATCCCGCTCGGGTTCTTCGCCGCGAAGCGATACGGACGCGCCGTCGACCACGTCAGCCTCGTCGCCTCGCTGATCGGCATCTCGATCCCGATCTTCTTCCTGGCGCTGATCCTCAAATACATCTTCGCGGTCCGACTCGGGTGGTTACCGTCGATCGGCCGCGGCTCGGTGCTGATCGACGCGAAGCACCCGACGAACTTCTACATCCTCGATGCGATCATCGAGCGCAACGGCACGGCGCTCTGGGACGCGGTCAAGCACCTGATCCTGCCGGCGGTCGCGCTCGGCTCGATCCCGCTCGCGATCGTCGCGCGGATCACGCGCGCGGCCGTGCTCGACGTGCAGAACGAGGACTACATCCGCACCGCGCGCGCGAAAGGGATGAGCCCCGCGATCGTCGACCGCCGGCACATCCTGCGCAACGCATTGCTGCCCGTCTCGACGATCATCGGCCTGCAGACCGGCCTTCTGCTCTCGGGCGCGGTCCTCACCGAGACCGTGTTCAACATCCCCGGGATGGGCTCGTGGCTCGCGAACGCGATCTTCGACCGTGACTACCCGGTGCTGCAGGGCGGCATCCTCTTCGTCTCGATCGTCTTCGTGCTCGTGAATCTCGTGGTCGACATCTCCTACGCGGTGATCAACCCGCGCATCCGGGTCTCATGAGCGTCGCCGAGCTCGAAGCGGTCGAGATCCAGTTCGAGGCTCCGACGAGCCTTACCCGCGACGCGTGGCTGCGCCTGCGCCGCAACCCGGCCGCGATCGTCGGCACGGTGATCGTCGGCGCCTTCGTCCTCGTCGCGATCTTCGCGCCGTTCCTCGCCCCCTCGAATCCCCGCGACGTCGACCTGCTCGCGGTGGGCCCGCGCTGCTGCCCCGGGCCGTCGCACGCGCACCTCCTCGGCGTCGACCCGCTCGGGCGCGACGAGCTCTCGCGCATCATCTTCGGGGCGCGCTTCTCGCTGCTCGTCGGCGTCGTCGCGGTGTCGATCGGCCTCTTCGTCGGTGTCGCGCTCGGCTCGATCGCCGGCTACGCGGGCGGGATCGTCGACGGCGTGATCATGCGCCTGATGGACATCATGCTCTCGGTGCCCGGGCTGCTGTTTGCGATCGGGATCGTCGCCATGCTCGGCCAGAGCCTCACCTCGGTGATGGTCGCGATCGGCGTCGTCAACATCCCGATCTTCGCGCGGCTGCTGCGCGGCTCGGTGCTCGCCCAGAAGGAGAACGACTTCGTGCTCGCGGCGCGCTCGGTCGGCGTCCCGGCGCGCTCGATCCTCTTCTCGCACATCCTCCCGAACGCCGTCGCGCCGCTGATCGTGCAGGCGACCCTTGCACTCGCGACCGCGATCATCGACGTCGCCGCGCTCGGCTTCCTCGGGCTCGGCTCGCAGGACCCCGGGCGTGCCGAGTGGGGGTCGATGCTCGCGAACACCGACCGCTACCTCCAGTCCGCCCCGTTCCTCGCGATCGTCCCGGGCGTCGCGATCGTCATCTCGGTGCTCGGCTTCAACCTGATCGGCGACGGACTGCGCGAGGCGCTCGATCCCAAGCTGCGGGGGCGCACGTGAGGGAGCCCGTGCTTTCCGTGGAGGATCTGCGCGTCGAGTTCTGGACGGGCCGCGGCACGGTGCACGCGGTCAACGGGATCTCGTTCGACATCGCGCCCGGCGAGACGCTCGGGATCGTCGGCGAGTCGGGCTGCGGC
>JBKJQL010000282.1:0-8504 GCA_046594035.1 Gaiellaceae bacterium | reverse complement strand
AGCCGTCGTGATCGAGAAGCACCCGATCGCGCTGCAGCTGCGCTACCTCCAGACGCTGCTGGAGCTGGGCTCGTCCCAGTCGACGACAATCGCCTTCCCCGTGCCGATCGAGATGCTCCGGCCGTTCGTCGAGCGCCGCCCGCGTTAACCCCTACTGGGTCAAGAAGGCGATCACGTCGGCGACCTGGCTGCTGGAGAGCGACTGCCCGTAGCTCGACGGCATCACGCCGGGCTGGAAGCCTGAGCGGACATAGGCGTTCGGCTTGATGATCGACTCGCGCACGAACGCAGCCAACGGCTGCCCGGCCTTCTTCGCATCGCCGGCAAGCGCCTGGTCGAGGTCTGGGCCGATCGTCCCGGTCGCGCCGGCGGCGGCGAAGGCGTGGCAGCTGCCGCACCCCTCTGACGCGAACAGCTGCTTGCCGTTGGCTGCCCCTCCGGTCGTAGCGGTTGTGGTTGACGTGGTCGTATCGTTGGTCGTGGTCCGGGTCGCGCCCTTGGGTGGACCTCCGTGGAGGTAGGCGATCAGATCGGCCATCTCCCCGGTGGTGAAGCTCGGCAGCGGAACGCCTTCCTTCTTGAAGTGCGGGAGCATGTTCGGCAGGTGCTCCCAGATCGTCCCGGCCATCCCGGCGATCTCGCGCGCCGACAGGTGGCCGCGCATGAAGTCGAGCGGCGGCGCGTCGGTGCCGCCCTGGCCGGCGTAGGTGTGGCAGTCGGAGCAGCGCTTCGAGTCGAACAGCGCCTGCCCTTTCGTCGGACTGCCGATCGCCGAGATGGATAGGTTCGCACCGCCCTGATGGCCCGCGGGTGCCGCCACCGTTGCGGTCTTCGTGCCGCTGGTGGAATGTCCGATCGCCCAGCCGGTGAATCCGGCGGGAACGAGCAGCGCGAAGAAGAGCAGCCAGATCCCGACCTCCAGGAAGCCCGTCGTCCCGGTGCGCCTACGCGGCATATAGAACTATGCGCAAGACACGTCGGCCTGAAACCCCACCGCGGAGAGCGGATCAGAGGTCGGTGCAGCCCCGAACGACGGACACAATCCGCTCACGGATGACTTCGGTCGCCAACCAATTGAATTCGGTGTCGGAGCGGGTCGAGCGAGGGCTGGGGAGTCGCGAGGTCGGGTGCTCTCGATGTAGACGAAGTTGACCCCGGCCTGCTCGATCTCCTGGTGGACGAGCGTCCGCCGCATCGCGACCTGTCCCCAACCGTTGTCTCGGGTGGCGGCGGTTCTTTGGACGGGGGCTGGTTCGGGGCCACGTTGTCACGTGGGACACGTAGCCGGCGACAACGCCTGCGCGAACACGCGCGGCTGCGAACTTCCGCTTGCGCTCGTGTGATCGGATCGGGCCATCACGCGCGCCTCGCCGCACGACGCGGTGTTGACAGGGCCTTCGGCTCGGCGATCAAAGGACTCCTGGGGCTCCCACCGCGGGGAGCGCCCGCCTGCGCCAGCGTTGGGGACTTGCCCCGGTCCAGGTGCGGCCGGCGTCCGAGCTTCTGACGATCCCGTTCGTCGACGTCATGAGCACGTTCCTGGGATCGCTCGGGTCGACTACGACTCCTTCGACCAGCTCCGTGGCCCGGCGCCGAGCGGCTGCCAGTCGGCTTTGCCGTCGGCGCTTTTGAAGAGCCTAAGCGCGCGTTTGGCCTGCCTAGACGTTCTTCCCCGTACGAAGGTTGAGAATGACCCAAGGCCGGTATGACTCATTGGAGAGGAGCGGTTTAGCTCCGAACAAGAGACAGGAAGGCAGGGAGAAACGCCTATGAGCAAGCGTACGCTCGGCTGGCCTCTCGGCCTCGTCGCAGCGCTCTCGTTTGCCATCGTGGCAGCGGGCTGCGGTGGGAGCGGGAGCAGCAAAAAGACCACCACCACGGCGGGTTCCGGGGGCACCGCATCGGGCGGGATCCTGACGATCGCGATGGGCAGTGAGCCGCCGTCGCTCGATCCAGGGCTCGCGACCGACACGACCTCGGCGTTCGTGGTCGGCAACATCAATACGCCCATCGTCCGACTCGGTCCGGCGCCGGATCTCAAGCCCGAGCCCGCACTTGCGTCGAGCTGGGACGTTGTGGGCAAGAGCGTCACGCTGCACCTCCGCGATGACGTCAAGTGGACCGACGGCACGACCGTGACCGCCGGCGAGGTCGTGTGGTCGTGGCTGCGGACGGTTTCGCCGCAGCTTGCGGCGGACTACGCGTACCAGTTCTACGGCATCGTCGGCGTGGAGGCGTACAACGGTTGCAAGCCGAGCGCCTCGAATAAGCAGTGCAACGCCCTGAAGGGCAAGGTCGGGATCAGTGCCCCGGATGCGACGACCGTGAAGATCGAGCTCACCTCGCCGCAGCCGTGGTTCATGCAGCAGCTGTCGCACACGTCGTTTATCCCGGCGAACAAGGCGGCTGTCGGCAAGTGGGGCGCGAAGTGGACTGAGCCGGGTCACAACGTGAGTGACGGCCCGTTCACGCTCAAAACGTGGAGGCACGATGCGTCGATGACGCTCGTGAAGAACCCCGACTATTACGACGCTTCGAGCGTCAAGCTCGGCAAGGTCCTACTGAAGATCATCACCGAGGGTACGACCGCCGAGCAGGCGTTCAACTCCGGGGGCGTCGACGTGAACACGACGGGCTGGCCGCCTTCAGACACCGCCACGATCAAGGCGACGTCGGCGTATCAGCAGTTCCCGTCGCTTGGCGTTTACTACTACGGCTTCAACGTCAAGACGATCACCGATCCAAACCAGCGCAAGGCGATGGCGCTCGCGATCGACCGGAAGGCGATCGTCGACCACATCACCCAGACCGGCCAGGTGCCGGCAACGGCGTTCTCGCCTGAGGGCATCCCGGGTGCTGCGACGATCAACAAGGACACGTTCCTGGAGCCGACGGCCAACATGACTCTGGCCAAGCAGTACATGGCCAAGGTCGCCAACCCGGTCAAGAGCCTGAACCTCATGTTCAACAACGCACCGGGCCACAAGGAGATCGCGATCGCGGTCCAGGCTCAGTGGAAGAAGCTTGGGCTGAAGGTGACGCTGAAGCAGCTCGACTGGCCCCAGTTCCTCAAGTTCCTGGGTCCTCCGCCGGATGCGTCAGTGGGTGCGTATCGCCTGGGCTGGATCGCCGACTTCCCGGACGACATCAACTTCCTGAGCATCTGGACCTGCGGCTCGGGCAACAACAACACGAGCTACTGCAACAAGACCTACGACGACCTCCTGAAGAAGGCAACCGCGGAGCCCGACCAGGCGAAGCGCTATGACCTCTATCAGCAGGCCGAAGCGATCCTGACCGGGCCGAGCGGCGATATGCCGATCACGCCGATCTACTGGTACACGTTCGCGTATCAGGTAGCTCAGAACGTGAGCGGCTGGAACACGAACCCGATGGCCACGATCGATCTCAGCAAGGTGAGCATCAGCTAGTCCCAAGTGTCCGGCGGGCGGACGCCGTCCGCCCGCCGGATTCAAAGTCAGCGAAAGAGGTACGGACCGGCCGCATGCTGAAGTTCGTCGTTCGTCGGGTTATCTGGACGATCCCCGTCATCCTCCTCGTCATCTTCATGACGTTCCTGATGATGAAGGCGATCAAAGGCAGCCCGTTCAGAAAATCGGAGCGGGCGGTCCCGCCGGCGGTCCTCGCCAACCTCAACCGGAAGTTCGGGCTCAACAAGCCCTGGTATAGCCAGTACTTCACCTACGTCGAGAACGTCGCGAAGTTCGACCTCGGGCCGTCGCTCGTCTTGCGTAATCAGGACGTCAACGGAATCGTGAAAGAGCATTTCCCGGTGTCGGCCGAGCTCGGCGGCCTGGCGATGCTGCTCGCCATAGTCGTCGGCGTCCCGCTCGGCATCCTCGCGGCCCTCCGCGCGAACAAGATCACCGATTACATCCTGATGCTCTTCGCCAACCTCGGCTTCGCCGTTCCATCGTTCCTCGTCGCGACGCTCTTCATCTATTTCTTCGCTGCGAAGTGGGGCCTCTTCCCGACGAACGGCTGGACTTCCTGGGACACGAAGGTGTTACCCATCGTCGCGCTCAGTCTCGGGCCGCTCACCTACTTCGCCCGCATCGTCCGCGGCCAGATGCTCGAGACGCTGCAACAGGACTACGTCCGCACGGCACGCGCGAAGGGGCTCCGCTGGCGGCGCGTCGTCGGCGTCCACGTGCTGCGAAACTCGCTCATTCCCGCGGTGACCGCCGCCGGCCCGCTCCTCGGCTACCTCGTCACGGGCTCGTTCATCATCGAGAACATCTTCTCCGTACCGGGGATCGGCCGGTACTACGTGATCTCGGTCTCGGGCCGCGACTACTCGACCGTGCTCGGGATCACCGTTCTGCTCTCGATCTTGATCATCATGGCGAACCTCATCGTCGACATCCTCTACGGGTACCTCGACCCCCGTACGCGAGAGTCGCGGACGTAAATGGTCGTCAACCCGGACGAGGAGAGCCTCCGCGAGACGGTCGTGACCCGCGAGGCAGACGACGAGCGCTACGAAGCCGGTGCCGCACTTCGGCAGGCGAGTCTCTGGCGCGACGCGCTCCGGCGCTTCATGCACAACCGTGCGGCCTTCATCGCGATGGTCGCGTTTCTGCTCATGCTTCTCTACGTCGTCGTCGCGCCCTGGCTCATCTCGTACGACCCGAACGCGGTCGACTTCTCCCAGGCCTACGTGACGCCGACCTGGTTGCATCCGTTCGGAACGGATCAGTTCGGCCGCGACCTTTTCCTGCGCACGGCGCTCGGCGGGAGAATCTCGATCGGGATCGGCTTCGCCGCGACTGTGGCGATCATGGTGATCGGCATCCTCTACGGCGCGATCTCGGGCTTCGTCGGCGGCTTGCTCGACGGCGCGATGATGCGTCTTCTGGACGCGCTGTACGGGTTGCCGTACCTGCCGTTCGCGATCATCACGCTCGCGATCTTCGGCACCGTCAATTTCTGGACGATGACGATCGCGCTGACCGTTGCGTCATGGTTCACGACCGCGCGAGTCATGCGCGGGCAGATCATCTCGCTGAAGGAAAACGACTACGTGCGAGCGGCGCGTGCGATCGGTGCGCGCTGGCACCGCATCCTCTTCAGGCATCTTCTCCCGAACACGCTCGGCCTCGTGATCGTCTTCGTGTTCCTCGAGCTCCCGGGCGTCGTGCTCGGCGAGGCATTCCTCTCGTTTCTCGGACTCGGGATCAATCCGCCGAACGCCTCGTGGGGATCGCTTGCACAGGACGGCTACACGCAGTACCTCTCACACCCATACATCATCGTCATCCCGAGCGTCGCGATCGCATGGCTGATCCTGACCGCGTTCTTCATCGCGGACGGCCTCCGCGACGCACTCGATCCGCGCACCGAAGGGGCTGCATAGGTGGCGCTCCTCGAGGTCGACGACCTCCGCACATACTTCGAGACACGCCGCGGCGACGTCCACGCGGTCGACGGCGTCAGCTTCGCCGTCGAGCGCGGCAAGACGCTCGGCATCGTCGGCGAGTCCGGCTGTGGCAAGTCGGTGACGGCGCTCTCGATCATGGGCCTCCTTGCGCCGACCGCGCGTATCGCGAGTGGCTCGATCACCTTCGAAGGACGCGACCTCACGCACCTGTCCGAGCGCGAGCTCGAGGACGTTCGCGGCCGCCAGGTGGCGATGATCTTCCAGGACCCGATGACGTCGTTGAATCCGACGCTGACGATCGGCACCCAGCTCACCGAGACGATGAAGCGCCATCTCGACATGTCGAGCGGTGAGGCGCGCAAGCGCGCGGCCGAGCTCCTCGACGAGGTGCACATCCCGGGCGCCCGGCAGCGCCTCGACGACTATCCGCACCGCTACTCCGGGGGTATGCGGCAGCGCGTGATGATCGCGATCGCGCTCTCTTGCAACCCGAAGCTCCTGATCGCCGACGAGCCGACAACGGCGCTCGACGTGACCGTGCAGGCGGGCATCCTCGATCTGCTCGACGAGCTGCGCGAGGAGCACCAGATGTCGATGATCATCATCACGCACGACATGGGTGTCGTCGCCGAGGCGGCCGACGAGATCGCGGTCATGTATGCCGGCCAGATCGTCGAACAGGCGTCCGCGGAGGAGCTGTTCGACCACCCGGAGCACCCGTATACCGAGGCGCTCCTCGGGGCGCTCCCGCAGCTCGAGGGCGAAGGCGTGCGGCAGAGCCGCCTGACGGCGATCCCCGGCCGACCGCCCGATCTCGTCGACCTGCCGGATGCCTGCCGCTTTGCGCCGCGGTGCCCATATGCGAACTCGAACGACTCCTGTGCGAAGCACGTCCCCGAGCTGCGCGAGATCCGCCCCGGCCATCTCGTCCGCAGCGCGCACCCGGCGAGCGAGCGCTCGGGCGATCTTGCGGGAGCGGCGACATGAGCGCAGAAGCGCTCCTCTCCGTCTCGGATCTCCAGAAGTGGTTCCCGGTGCGGAAAGGCTTCCTCATCGAGCGGACCGTCGACCACGTGAAAGCCGTCGACGGCGTCTCGTTCGACATCGCGGCAGGCGAGACGCTCGGGCTCGTCGGCGAATCAGGGTCGGGGAAGTCGACGACCGGCTTCTGCGTGCTGCAGCTCCTTCGGCCGACTGGCGGTTCCGTGCGCTTCATGGGTCGGGAGCTGACGACGATGAGCCACAGCGACCTGCGCGAGATGCGCAAGGAGATGCAGATCGTCTTCCAGGATCCGTACTCGTCGCTGAACCCGCGCATGACCGTCGGCAACATCGTCGGCGAGCCGATGCTCGTGCACGGCCAGGGAACGCGGCGCGCGCGCGAGGCGAGCGTGCGCGACCTGCTCGCGACCGTCGGCTTCAACCCCGACTTCACGAACCGGTATCCGCACGAGTTCTCCGGCGGACAGCGGCAGCGCATCGGCATCGCACGCGCGCTCGCCCTCAACCCGCGGCTGATCGTGTGCGACGAGCCGGTGTCGGCGCTCGACGTCTCGATTCAGGCGCAGATCCTCAACCTGTTCAAGGATCTCCAGCGCGATCTGGGGCTCACCTACCTGTTCGTCGCCCACGACCTCGCCGTCGTGCGGACGATGAGCGATCGGATCGCCGTCATGAACAAGGGCAAGCTCGTGGAGATCGGCAAGGCGGAAGACGTCTACACGAATCCGCAAGACGAGTACACAAAGGCGCTGCTCGCAGCAGTGCCGGTGCCGGATCCCCGGCGGATGCGCGAGCGCAAGCGTGAGAGGCGCAAGCTCGCGCACGCCATCGCCGAAGGGCTCTAGTGGTCGCTCCGGTTGATCTGTGCGTTCATGCGGCGAGGATTTTGCCGGTGTATGTCCAGTTGAAGGGGCGGGCGGTTTGGTTGTAGGTCTCGACGAAGGCGAGCATCTGTTGGGCGAGGTCGGGCTCGCTGGTGAAGGCGCCGCGTTTCAAGAGTCGGCGTGCGAGGATCGAGAAGAAGATCTCAACCTGGTTGAGCCAGCTGGCGTGCTTGGGCGTGAAGACGAACCGCCAGCGGGGGTGATCTGCGAGCCACTGCTCGACCTCGTGGGTTGTGCGGGTCGAGAGGTTGTCGGTGATCGCGATCACCTGCCGGCCGGCCGGGATCTCGGATTCGAGCTGGTCGAGGAAACGCAGCAGGTCGAAACGGTTGCGGGTCTTCGCGGGCATCGCGCTCACCTCGCCGCTGTGCACACGCAGACAAGCGAACAGGTTTTGTGTGCCGTTGCGCGTGTACTCGTACTCGCGACGGCCCGGCTTGCCGGGGCGCGCCTGGATGTCCGGCCTGGTCGGCGCCTTGGCTTGGATGCCGGTCTTCTCGTCGATCGAGACGACGAGCGTCCCTGCGGGCGGGTCGAGGTAGAGGCCGCACACCTCGGCGGCCTGGGCGTCGAAGTCGGGGCCGAGCTCGCTCATCACCCACTGCTCGAGCAGGTGCGGCTTGATCTCCGCCTTGCGCAGGATCTCGTGTGCCTGCGACTCCGACATCCCGACCTGCTCGGCCAGCTCGCGGTGCGTCCAGCGGTCACGGCGAAGCCCCTCCGGCGTCTCGCCCGGACGCGTACAGGCGAGCGCGATCAGACGCGCCCGTACCCTCGGGCCGTGCACGAGCGGCCGTCCTGGCCGGGGAGCGTCGCGCAGACCGGGCAGCCCGTCCGCCTCGAAACGCGAGCGCCATTTCCAGACTGTCCGCTCCGAGCAGCCGACCTCGGCAGCGATCCGCGCCGCGGAACACCCGTCGGCCGCGGCGAGCACGATCTGCGCCCGCTCGACAGCCCGCCGCTGCGCCGTCCGCGAACGCACCAGCCGCTCCAACTCGCGCCGCTCCTCGACGCCGATCCCGATCCGTTTCGCCGCTGCAGCCATACCGATCGCCTCCATCGTCGCCCAACAGGACGACGACTCCTTCGATCGAGGACGGCCGGACCCTGCAACCCCGAACAAACTAACCGGAGCGACCACTAGTTACGGGCGGCGCGCTGACTCGCTCGCATACCTAGATGAACCTGATTCGCGGGGTTTGCGAACCAGGTTCACG
>JBKJQL010000002.1:0-4340 GCA_046594035.1 Gaiellaceae bacterium | reverse complement strand
GGTGGGGTCGCCCACGACTTCAACAATCTGCTGACCGCGATCTGCGGCTACTGCGAGCTCGCACTCGGGCGCGTCGCGGCCGCCGACACTGCGCTGCGCGGGAACATCGAGGAAATCGCCCGGGCGGGCGAGCAGGCCGCGCAGCTCACGCGCCAGCTCCTCGCCTTCAGCCGGCGGCAGACGCTGCAACCCACGGTGTTCGATCTCAACACCGTCGTTGCGGATGCCCAGGTGCTGGTTCGCCGTCTCCTGGGTGAGCACATCGACATCATCAGCTCGTACGCTCCCGTCGCCTGCCCGATCCGCGCCGACCGATCTCAGGTCGAACAGATTCTCGTGAACCTCGCCGTCAACGCGCGCGACGCGATGCCCGACGGCGGGACATTGACGATCGAGACCGAGCTGGTGTCGTGGGATGGCGCGGAAGGCAGGCCGATCGGCGCTCCGAACGGCCGGTACGCGCTCTTGCGGGTGTCCGACACCGGTTGCGGGATGGACGCAGAGACGACAGGACGCGCCTTCGAGCCGTTCTTCACGACGAAGCCCGTCGGGGGAGGCACGGGGCTTGGTCTCTCGACCGTGCTCGGCAGCGTGCAACAGAGCGGTGGATACATCGTCTTGAAGAGCGCGGTCGGGCAGGGAGCGACGTTCGAGATCGTCTTCCCGCTGCTCGAAGCCGTGATCGAGCCGGTCGTCGTCCCGTCGGAACGGGAGCCGAGCGGCGGCGGAGAGAAGATCTTGCTCGTCGAGGACGATCCGACGGTGCGCCGGCTTGCCCGCGCGATCCTCGTCGCCGCCGGCTACGAGGTCACGACCGCCGTCGACGGCCAGGATGCACTCCAGTACGCGAGCGCGCCATTCGATCTGCTCGTCACCGACATCGTGATGCCGAAGCTGAACGGCACCGAGTTGGCCGCGAGGCTGCGCGCTGGCCGGCCCTCGTTGCCCGTCGTCTTCGTGTCCGGGTACTCGTACGAGGTGACAGGCGGCGACTTGACAGCGGCCGATGCTTTCATCGCGAAGCCGTTCCGGCCGCAGGACTTCACCGCGATCGTGCGGCGGACGCTCGACCGCGCGCTCGCGCTCTCGGTTTAGACCCTCTCGGGTTGTCGAAACTCGTACAAGCTCTAGATCGTCTTGAACTGCTCGAACGGCTGGCGACAGCCCTCGCACCAGCGGATCGAGCGGCACGGCGTCGGCCCGAAGATGTTCTCGAGCTTCGTCTCCGTCGAACCGCAATACG
The DNA here is from genome assembly GCA_046594035.1 of Gaiellaceae bacterium. GTDB lineage: Bacteria > Actinomycetota > Thermoleophilia > Gaiellales > Gaiellaceae > PALSA-600. Next base: position 3,097 of record JBKJQL010000002.1, on the reverse strand, counting down.
GACAGCGGAACGCCTTCGACTGCAGTTGCACGAGCGTCGTCGGGCCGGCGGCGCGCGGCGCCGGCGGGGCGAAGCCCGCTTCGCGGAGCTTCTCGCGACCGGCAGCGGTGATGCGGTCGGTCGACCACGAGTCGTCCTGGATCACCGCGACGTCGGGGTCGCCACCGAGCTCCGTCACCTTGTCCTCCAGCGCGCGCTTCATCACCTCGAGCGCAGGACAGCCGAGGAACGTCGGCGTGAAGTCGATGTGCACACGGTTTCCGTCGACGGCGACGTCGCGGATCACGCCAAGCTCGACGAGCGAGATGACCGGTATCTCCGGATCGGGGATCTCCTCGAGCGCCGCCCAGACCTGCTCTGCGGTCACCACTGTGCACCGGGGACTGAGCGACGCACTTCTGTCATCTCGTTCCACAATTCCTCAAGTGCTTGAGTGTGCTCGCCGCGTTCCTTTGCAGCGACAACGTCGAGTCCCACGCGGCGCGCCAGCTCCGCGCGCTGGTCCGGCTCGAGCACGCCGAGCGCGTACGGCCAGAGCTCGTTCACCGCGTCGCGGAAGCGCGGCTCGTCGCCCAGGCGGGCGGCCCAGAGCTCGGCGTGCAGGCGGTGGTAGACCTCCTCGCGGTCGATCTTCGCTGCAAGCCCTGCGAGCTCCACGTCGTCCGAGACGCGCAGCGCATCGAGGCGCACGCGGTCGGCTTCCTCGTAGAGGTAGCGACGCGCGATCGTGTGCGCCCAGTCCATCAAGTGCAGCTCGACAAGCGGCGCACAGCGGTAGTCCTTCGGCGCACGATCGAACGCGAGCGCATCGGCGTCGCTCCGCAGGTCGACTGCCGCCAGTTCGTACAACGCCCGCGCATGACCGATCTCGTTCTGCGCGATCGACGAGAACGCAACATCCTCCTCGAGTGTCGGCGCGATGCCGGTCCACTCCGAGTCGCGCCAGCCCAGGATCAGCTCGTCGTCAGCGATCGAGAGAAGGAGCTTTGCCCGCTCGCTCACGTGCCTCCTTCAAACGCGACTTGATCGAATAGCCGTCGACGCGCCGGTACTTGAGGTCGAACTCGTCGGCCCAGTCGGTGATCTGGTGCACGGATTCGCGCGGCACGAGCCATAGCGCCTCCGACTCGCCGCGCCGGCCGTACTGCTCGCGCGCCCACGCATCCGCGAATGCCGCGTCGGGCGCTTCGACCGAACCGGCATGCGCGAACGGCTGGCCCTTCTTCTCCTGGCGAAAGACTTCGAAGATCACGCGGCCTGCAACGTGTCGCGGACCCACTTCTCCTGCTCGAGGAAGCGGGCGCGAAACGCCAGGCGCTCCTGCGAGCGCGGGCCGTGACCGGTGACGACGGACTTGAGCTCCGCCCAGTCCGGCTCCGAGTACTCCCACACGCCCTCCTCGTTGCGGCGGAGGTTCGGGTCGGGAACGGTGAGGCCGAGCTCCCAGATCTGGGGGACGTAGCCCTCGAGGAACTGCTGGCGCGCCTCCTCGTTCCCCTGCGACTTGATCCGCCAGACATACATCGGATCCTCTTCGCGCGAGATCGGGTTGCCGTGGAACTGCATCAGCGGCCCCCACCAGCGCGTCACCGCTTCCTGCACGAGCTCGCGCTGCGCGTCGGTCCCGGTCATCATCGCGAGGATCACGTCGCGGCCATGGAGGATGTGGAAGGATTCCTCCCAGCAGATTTTTTTCATGATCCGCGCGTACGGCGCGTACGAGCACTTGAGGAGCGCCTTCTGCGAGATGATCGCCGCCGCGTCGACGAGCCAGGCGATCACGCCGACGTCGCCCCACGTGTGCGTCGGGTAGTGAAAGACGTTGTGGAACTTCGCCTTCCCCGAGAGCAGGTCGGCGAACATCTGGTCGCGCGGCTTCCCGAGGTCCTCGGCGACCCGGTAGATCAGCTGTGCGTGGCCGACCTCGTCCTGCACTTTCGCGGTGAGGGCGAGCTTCCGTTGCAGCGTCGGCGCCTTGAGAATCCACTCGCGCTCCGGGAGCACGCCCATCAGCTCCGAGTTCGCGTGCATCTCGATGAACTTGATCAGCTTCTGCCGGTACTCGTCCGGGAGCCAGTCGGTCGCTTCGACCTGGCCGCCCTCTTGCACATAGGCGAGGAATTCTTCGGTTTTCGCGTCCATGTGGCCTCCCAGCCTACCGATCGTTAGTCTGCGAATGGTAGATGTCCGCCCGGCGTGAGGAGCTAACCCGGATCGCGGCCCGGCTTTTTGCCGAGCAGGGCTACCAGGGCACGTCTCTGGCCGATCTGGCCGAGGCGCTGGGCGTGCAGAAGCCGTCGCTCTACCACCACATCGCCGCGAAGGAAGACCTGCTCTGGGAGGTCGCCTGGGAGGGCGCGAACGCCTTCCACGCGGCGCTCGACGCCGTGCCGGGCGACGCGCCGGCCGCCGAGCGGATTCGGCTCGCCCTGCGGGGTCATCTGGCGGTCGTCGCAGGCCAGCTGGACCTCGCCACGGTCTTCGTGCGGGAGTGGCGCTACCTCGAGGGAGAGCGCCGTCAGCGCTTCGTCACCGAACGGCGGCGCTACGAGGAGCGGATCCGCGAGCTCTTCCGCGAAGGCGTGGAGGGAAGCCAGTTGCGCACCGATCTGGATATCCCCACCGCGGCGCTCCTCTTCCTCAGCGCCGCGAACTGGGCCTACACCTGGCTGCGCCCCGGATCCGACACGGATCAGCTCGCAGATCGGCTCTACACCGCCCTGTTGGACGGGATGCGGGGGTACGCCACACCGGGGTAGACCGCACGTCCGTCCTCGTTCGCTAACCGAGTAACGGGAGATGGAGCCGGGCGGTCCACTGGCCGCTCGGCTCCTCCTCGATCAACGTGACCTCGCGGGCGCGCGCAGCGATCGGCAGCTCCATCCGGACGTCGATCGCGGTCTCGCTGAGCGTCAGGTGCGGAATCACCTCGTCGTGCAGGTTCTCGTAGGGCGGGTGCTTCGGCCAGCGCTGCCAGACCGCCGCAGTGAGGTCGAGGAACGGCCGAGAGGGGGTTGGTCGCAGCCAGGTGCTCCCGTCCGGGAACTGCTCCACGCGGTCGAGCTCGAAGTCGAAGGCCGGGAAGCGGGAGATCAGA
>JBKJQL010000293.1:0-2966 GCA_046594035.1 Gaiellaceae bacterium | reverse complement strand
ACAAGGCGGTCACCGCCTACGTGGAACCGCGGCTGATCGAGCCGACGATCCTCTACGACTACCCGATCGAGCTCTCGCCGTTCGCGCGCGTCACGGACGACGATCCGGAGATCGTCGAGCGCTTCGAGTTCTACGTCGGTGGCATGGAGCTCGGGAACGCGTTCTCCGAGCTGAACGACGCCGAGGAGCAGGAGCAGCGCTTCGCGATGCAGGCCGACGAAGGCGCGGGCGGCAACGTCGAGGCCGAGCAGGGCGATCCGGACTACGTCGAGGCACTTGCATACGGCATGCCGCCGACTGGCGGCCTCGGTCTAGGCATCGACCGGCTCGCGATGGTGATCGCCGGTAAGGACTCGATCAGAGACGTGATCTTGTTCCCGGCGCAGCGCGAACGCTCGAGCTGACCGCTCGCGGCGGGAATCCGCGGGCGATCCTCGGCGGGCGCGCGTTAAGGTGAGGCGCATGTCTTGGCGCTCGAAGCGAGAAGAGGTCGTTCCGGACCCGGCTCCTGACCCGGCGGAAGTTGACGACGCCGTGGCGAAGCGCCTCGCCGAGCTGACCCACCGCGAAGTGGCGTTGCGCAAGATCACGGAGGCGGTGGAGAAGCAGCGAACACGGCTCGAGGAGCGCGAGCGCGCAGTCGAGCGCTCTGCGGAAGCCGTTGCCGTCGGCGAGGCGGAGCGGATCAAGGAGGCGACGCGACGCGCGGACCAGGCCGAACGCGCAGCCGAGCAGGCCGAGCGCCGCGCGAAGCAGGCCGAACGCCGCGTGCGTGAGCTCGAGCAGCGCCTCGCTACGGCCGAGGCGCGACCGAAGACGCCGCCACCCGCGGTCCCGATTGAGCAGGAGCGGGTCGCGTCCCCAACCGCGCCTGCAGAGGAACCTGCTCCTGCTCCGGCGCCCGCCCTGGAGGCGGAAACGACCGAGGGCACCTACACGCTGCAGCGGCTCGAGCGTCTCGTCGAGGAGGGGCGGCTTCGCGGCGACCCGGCCGCTGAGGAATGGGCTTACTACCTGCCGTTGCTCCGTGAGCACGCCGAGCCCGACGGCCGTCTGCCCGCGCAGTTCGCTTCGCTCGTCGACACTGTCTTCGCGGAATAGTCGTTGACCCCCCGGAGCGCCTGGCCCCCGCTGCTCGCCGCCGCCGGTCTCGTCGCCGGGCTGATCGTTGCCGTCTCGGAGCCCACGCTCTACCGCTCGCAGGTCACGCTCGTGATCGAGAAGAACGGGAAGCCCGCTGCCGACGTCGCGCTGGCGCGGTCGTTCGCCGAGCTCGCGGCAAGCGACATCGTGCTGCGCAACGTCTCGCAGAGGCTCAGCCTCCTGGTCGAGCGGGACCGCCTCCACGTCCATGCGGCCAACGGCGTCGTCAAGCTCGCCTACGAAGCGGCCACCCGCGTTCAGGCCGCGCGCGTCGCGCAACAGGTCGCGGTCGAGTTCTCGCAGGCCGTCGCGAACCGCTTCGGCGGGAGCGGGGTGCAGGCGAGCGTCTTCGACCCGCCTCACGACCGGGGCCGCGTCTCGCCGCACATCCTTCGCGACGCCGGTCTCGGGCTTCTCGCGGGCCTGGCCGCCGGGGCCTTCGCCTGGACGCGCACCCGCCGGCGCACGCTGCGCGACCGCGGCCGCTGGCGCGTCTCGGCGCTGGCGGATGCCGTCGAAGCGGCGGCCGCCGAGCATCCGGACCGGGTCGAGGACTGGCGCGCCTACATCGCCGTGCTCAAGGCCCAGGCCGACGATGACCTGCTTCCGTACGCCCTGGACGAGGTCGTACGTGAGGTCTTCGCGCCGCTGCTCCCTCCCTCGTAACCCGAAGGCCCGCTCGCGCGTTCTCCCTGCGTGAGACGGACGAACGCACTGCTCTTGATGGTCGCCGGCCAGGCCTCTCTGGCGCTGCTCGCGCCCGGTGTCGCGGCCGTCCCCGCCTTTGCCAGTTTCCTGGCGGCGGGCCTCGTTCTTGCCCGCCAAGAGGCCAGTTGGGGGTGATGCGGCACACCCGCCGGGGGGAGTACGATGCTGCCTCTTAGAGAAGCCATCGTTTGCACCGCTGGGTCAGGCGGAAGAGAGGTCTCGAATTGTTCGAAAGGTTCACTGAAAGGGCTCGCCAGGTCGTCGTGCTCGCGCAGGATGAAGCGCGCGCGCTCAAGCACAACTACATCGGCACGGAGCACATCCTGCTCGGCCTGCTGCGCGAAGAGGAAGGCCTCGCCGCGCGCGTCCTCGAGTCGCTCGACATCACCGTGGAAGAGGTGCGTGCGCAGGTTGCGCGGATCGTCGGCCAGGGCGACGAGGTCACAACCGGGCAGATCCCGTTCACGCCCCGCGCGAAGAAGGTGCTGGAGCTGGCGCTGCGCGAAGCGCTGTCGCTCGGCCACAACTACATCGGCACCGAGCACATCCTGCTCGGCCTCGTTCGGGAGAACGAAGGCGTTGCCGCGCGTATCCTGCTGGACTTCGACGCGGACGCGGAGAAGATCCGCAACGAAATCATTCGCATGCTCTCCGGCCCCGGCCGTCGCCAGGGCGGCGCCGCAGGTGGAACCAGCGAAAAGGGCAAGAGCTCGAAGCTGCTCGACCAGTTCGGCCGCAACTTCACGAAGCTCGCGATGGAGGGCAAGCTCGACCCCGTCGTCGGCAGGCAAAACGAGATCGAGCGGATCATGCAGATCCTCTCGCGGCGCACCAAGAACAACCCAGTGCTGATCGGCGAGCCCGGCGTCGGCAAGACCGCCGTCGTCGAAGGCCTCGCGCAGCGCATCTCGGCCGGCAACGTGCCCGACCTGCTGAAGGGCAAGCAGATCTACAGCCTCGACCTCGCAGCGCTCGTCGCGGGCTCGAAGTACCGCGGTGAGTTCGAGGAGCGCCTGAAGAAGGTGATGAAGGAGATCACCCAGCGCGGCGACATCATCCTGTTCATCGACGAGCTGCACAACCTCGTCGGCGCAGGAGCCGCCGAGGGCGCAATC
>JBKJQL010000118.1:0-11646 GCA_046594035.1 Gaiellaceae bacterium | reverse complement strand
GATCGGCGAGTGCGAGGCAAGGACGCAGGGCGCCCCGGTAGCGGTGTTCTACCGGGGCAACCGAGGACACAGCATCGCGCCGCCGAGCGCGGCCGGGCGACATAATCCTCATTTGGTCAGAGCTTCTAAGGGGCGGGCCCTGGAGGTTTTGGGATCCGCGCCCTTGCTCGCTGTGGTCACGAGCGTGCCGAGGAGCGAGATCGCGCCCGTGTGGTCGAGTTTCTGCTCTCGCACGAGCGACTTCCAGGTCGAGAACGCGATCGAATGGCCAATCGCCGCCTGTGTCCGTGTACGAGCGGCGCCCCGCAGCCGGCGCCCCGTGACGAGGGTGGCGGCCGCTGCCTCGAGGTAGCCGCGGAACGTTGCGAACCGGTCTTGCACGAGCTGCACCGTCGACTCGTCGCGAAAGAGATTGTCAAGCATTGACTCGTTCCGACGGTAGAAGGCGTAAAGCTCGTGGAGGGCCACGCTCAGACGGTCGTCGGGGTCGTCGATCGACGACCAGCCGCCGAGATCGGGCAGCGGGTTCTGAGCGGTCCAGTGAGCGGTGCAGGCATCGAAGAGCGCAGCTTCGTCAGGGAAGTGACGGTAGACCGTTGAGCGCCGAACGCCGGCATGTGCCGCGACCGCGCTGATCGATGTTCGCGAGGGCCCGACGGTGCCGTGGAGCGCCACCGCACTCTCAGTGATGCGGCGACGGGTCTCGTCCTGCGACTCGGCGCGGCGCTGCATGCGATACGGACGGGTTTCGTAGGCCATAAGCGTCCTCTCAATATTGACACACGTTTCGCGCCTTGTATAGTTGGCGCGACATAACTGTCCGATGAAATGAGGAGACGATGAATACGACGGCGACTCGGGTTCTCGGCCCGACGGAAGGGGAGGCGGGGTTCCTCGGCAGCATCGGGGTTCGCTTCATGATCGACGGCGACCAGACCGACGGGGGCTTCGCGCTCGTCGAGCACCCGATGTCTGCACGCGCGCTTGCCGCGCCGCTGCACCGGCACCTTCGCGAGGACGAATACAGCTACGTGCTCGAAGGGCGAATGGGCGCCATCCTCGGCGAGGACGTCCTCGAGGCGGGGCCCGGCGATCTCGTCTTCAAGCCGCGCGGCGAGTGGCACACATTCTGGAACGCCGGCGACGAGCCCTGCCGGATCCTCGAGGTGATCGCGCCCGCAGGCTTCGAGCGCTTTTTCGCCGAACTCGTTGCGCTCGGCGGCGTCGCACAAGCCGAACCCGAGGCGCTCGGAGACCTTTGCGAGCGCTACGCGCTCGAGCTGAATCCCGCCAGCGTCCCCGAGCTCATCGAACGCTTCGGCGTGCGCTTCCCCGCCGAACCACTCACGAGCGCGGGCTAGACGACCCAGGCGCAGCCGTTCCAGTACGCCTCGACGCGTCGCGGGAACCGGCGCAGCTCGACGTGGAGTTCGTCTGGCATCCGACTCATCGTTTCCGGCACGAACAGTGCGAAGTTCGCGTTGTCTTCGTCGAGGTGGCGGAAGGTGATTCTCGGGGGTGCCTCGGTCGCTGCTCCGAGTGTGTGGAAGCCGCCGCCGCAGCAGCGGTTCTTCTTCATCCAGATGTACAGGTGGCCACCGTGCGTTTCGATGAAGTCCACCGCGGAGTCGGAGGCGACGAGGCGCATCAGCTCGAACGATATTTCAGGCAGATCGTCGGAGGCCGGCGAGCAGGCGCCCGATCAGCGGTGCGCTCGAGTTGCTGTCGCCGGGTTGCCGGTCGTCGGCGACTACCTTGACGCCCCGCCAGAAAGCAACGTGGCCGCGGATCTGTTCGGCCGCAGCAGACGGCTGCGGGTAGTACCACGCCGCGTCCTTGTTCTCCTCACCGTCGACGACAACGCTGTAGTAGCTCGCCTGACCTTTCCACGGGCAGGTCGTGTGCTTCCCGCTTTCGACGAAGTAGCTCTTGTCGATCGAGTCGACGGGGAAGTAGTGGTTTCCTTCGACGACGACGGTGTGATCGCTCTGCGCGAGGACTGCGCCGTTCCAGATTGCCTTCATGTCGCGTTGACCCCTCTGCTTGAAATGTCCGATTGAATCGTTTGATGCTCCGCCGGCCGCGGTGGATTCACATCCGGCGCCAGAGGCCGTAGGTCTCGAGCAGCCGCAGCCAGACTTCGCTTCGCGTCGGAAACGAGGGGACGGCGTGCCAGAGCCGCTCGAGCGGAACTTCGGCGACGATCGCCATCGTCGCCGCGTGGACGAACTCGGCGACGTCTGCACCTGTGAACGTCGCTCCGACGAGCACTCGCCGGTCTTCGTCGACCACGAGGCGCGACGTCCCTGGCGCGTTGCGGCCGTAGAAGCTGCCACCGGCGGTGCCGGAAGTGGGTTGGTCGACTGCTCGGGCGTCGATTCCCGCGGCCTCGGCCGACTCGAGCGTGTGTCCGACCGCGGCGACCTGCGGGTCGGTGAACACGACCCGCGGTGAGAGCGGTCCTTGCGCCCGCTGTTCCACGCGGGCGGGGCGGCCGAGAATCACGTCGGCGGCGACGCGCGCCTGGTACTTGCCCATGTGGGTAAGGAGCGAGCGGCCGTTCACGTCGCCGATCGCATACAGCCAGTCGAAGCCGGGAACGCGCAGCTCGTCATCGACGAGCAGTGACGTTCCGGCCTCGAGCCCGAGAGCTTCGAGACCCAGGTCGCGTGTCGCCGGCCGGCGGCCGACGGCAACGAGCAACTCGTCGCCCATCAGCGCCGTCCCGTCCTCGAGCTGCACGGTGACCTCGTCGGCCTCGCGCGACACGGCGACGGCACGCATGCCGGTGCGCACGCTGACGCCGCGCGCGACCAGCGCCTCCTCGACCTGCTCGGCGGCAAAAGGTTCTTCACGCGCGAGGAGACGGGGCAGCGCCTCGACGATCGTCACCTGCGATCCGAGCGAGGCCCAGGCCTGGCCGAGCTCGACGCCGATGACGCCGCCGCCGAGCACGATCAGGCGTTTCGGGACGACACCGGCGGTCGTCGCCTCCCGGTTCGTCCACGGCTGCGCCTCCGCAAGACCCGGGATCGGCGGAACGGCAGCTTCGCTGCCGGTTGCGACGACCACGGCTTTGCGTGCCGTCAGATGCCGGCCGTCGACGTCAACCGTGCGCTCGCCGGTGAGCTTCGCCCGGCCGCGGACGACCGTGACGTTCCGCGTCTCGAGCCACGGGACCTGCACCGAGTCGTCGAGGTTGTGAATCACCTCGTCGCGACGGCGGAGCACCGCCTCGACGTCGAGCTTGCCGCTTGCGGCCTCGCGCGAACCGGGAATCCGTCGTGCCTCGGCCAGCGCCTCGTCAGGGCGCAGGAGCGCTTTCGACGGCATGCAGCCGTAGTAGGAGCACTCTCCGCCAATCAGGTGGCCCTCGACGATCGCCACCTCGACACCGGCTTCGCCCAGTCTGCCGGCACAGACCTCTCCGGCCGGCCCTGCTCCGATCACGATCACGTCGAACTCTGTTTCCTGCAAGACCGTCTCCTTGTCGCTGTCGAAGGGGTTGGATCCGCTCACACGGCTTTTCGATTCCGGGCGCGGTTGTGGGAATCGCCTTGCCCGGGTTGTGCATCACACCGGGTGGGAAGGGCCATGTTCAAGCTCGCGGCTTTTCCGAGCGCGCGCATGCGACGACAGCGAGTAAGACAGGGGGATTCCGAGATGACCACGCAAACCACAGTCGGAGACCGCCGGGTCAGGCCGCGCCAGCAGGCGCCGGATCTGCGAGTGCAACTGGCCGGTGGCGGCGAGTGGCACCTCGCAGAGCGCCACCCCGATCACTTCACGATGATCGTCTTCTACCGAGGTCATCACTGCCCGGTCTGCCGGAAGCAGCTGACCGAGCTGAACCGTCGCATCGACGAGTTCAACGAGCGGGGTGTCGACGTGATCGCGATCAGCGGCGATCCGGCCGAGCGGGCAGAGCGGTCGGTCGACGAGTGGAAGCTCGACCGGCTGGCGATCGGGTACGAACTTTCCGAGATCGCAATGCGCGAATGGGGCTTGTTCGTATCCGCTGCGATCAAGGACACCGAACCCGCTCGCTTCAACGAACCAGGCCTCTTCCTGATCGAGCCGGACCAGACCATGTTCTTCGAGTCGATCCAGTCGATGCCGTGGGGACGGCCGCAGATCGACGACCTCGTACACGCGATCGACTTCGTGCTCGAGAAGAACTACCCGGCACGGGGAGAGAGCTGACAAAGGGAGGATGCATGACTGAGACCAAGACCAAGCCGCGGATCGAGATCCTGACGTTCGACGGCTGCCCGAACCGCGAACCGGCGATCGAGCTCGTCTCCCGCGTCACACGCGAACGCGGAGTCGAAGCCGATGTGCAGGTGATCGATGTCCCCGATGCCGACGCGGCCCGCCGAACGCGCTTTCTCGGATCGCCGACGATCCGCGTCGACGGACACGACATCGAGCCGGGAGCCGACGCCCGCACCGACTACGTCCTCAGCTGCCGCGTTTTCCGCACCGCCGGCGGCTTGAGCGGACAGCCCGACGAGCAGTGGCTGCTCGACGCGCTCGCGCTAGAGGGCGGCGAAGCGTCATGACGCCTGTTCCGATCGAGCGGGTACGGCTGCAGGAGTTGATCGCCGCCGGCGCGCAGCTCGTCGAGGTGCTGCCCCGCGAGGAGTACGACGAGCGGCATCTGCCCGGTGCGATCAACATTCCGCTCAAAGAGCTGAATCGGGAGACGGTGATGCGGCTCGACAGCTCGAAGCCGGTCGTCGTCTACTGCTACGACTACCAGTGAGACATGAGTCCACGAGCCGCGTGGCGGCTCGACTCTCTCGGCTTCGAACACGTCTTCGACTACGTCCCCGGCAAGACCGACTGGTCGGCGGCAGGGCTTCCGCTCGAGGGCGACGCTGCTGGGGAAGCGACGGCGGGAAGTGCCGCAGATCCGAACGTTCCGACCTGTGCGCTCAGCGACGACCTGCAGCACGTTCGCGCGACCGTGCGTCAAACGAAGTGGCGGCAATGCATCGTCGTGAACGACGAGCGGATCGTGCTCGGCCGGCTCGGCCGGCAGGCACTCGAGCAAGACGACGAGCGGACGATCGAGGAGGCGATGACCGGTGGGCCGAGCACGGTGCGGCCGGACGAGCCGCTCGACAAGCTGCTCGCGCGTCTCGGGCGGCAACAGCTCGAGACGGCGCTTGTGACAACGTCGGAAGGCCGCCTCGTCGGCGTCGTCCTCATCCGAACGACTTGAGTCGGGTGTAGTACGAAACAGTGAGCACTGTCCGACCTTGCGAATGGGTACAAGCGGTGCATCGACTCCCCGACACGCCGCATCTAAGGGTTCGTGCGTCGGATCCGGGCAACTTCGTCAACGACATGCCAGAGGACAGCGGACCAGCTGTCGGACTACCTCGAGCGGGAGCTCCAGGGTCTCAAGCTGCGCCGCGTACGCCGGCATCTGGATCGATGCGGCCGCTGCCGGTCGGTCGTCGCCTCGCTCGGGCGGACGATCGAGCTCCTCCACGACCTCGGGCGCGGCGGCCCTGACAATTCTCCCTCGTTGGCGGAAGCAGTGAGCGATCGCGTCCGCCGCGACCCAAGCTCGGCGAAAGGACGGCGCGAATGAGTCAACGGAACGCCAAGAGAACCCGGCGTGAGCAGCGTGCTTCGGCTCCCGCATCGCGCGGGCCGAAGAGTGGCCGGAACCGGATGGTCATCGCGGCTGTCATCGTGGTCGTCGCCGCCGCGCTCGTCGGCGGCTACTTCGCCGCTCGCGGCACCGGCCCGGCCGGACCGAGCCACGTGGGCGGTGCAGCGACCGGTGCGCTCGAGCTCTCGGGAACCGATCCGGTCACCGGGAAACCCGTCGATCTCGCCTCGTTCCGCGGCACGCCGCTGGTTGTGAACGTCTGGGGCTCATGGTGCGAAGGCTGCAACGCCGAAGCAGCCGATCTCGAGCGCTTCGCCCAGTCGCACCCGAACGTTCAGGTGGTCGGCATCGACACCCAGGACACCTCCGGCGGGGCGAAGGCGTTCTACCAGCGGTGGGGATGGCACCATCCCAGCATCGCCGACCCCCGGGGTGAGCTGGCCGCCCAGCTTGGCATCCAGGGAACACCGACCACGTTCTTCCTGAACAGCCGGCACCAGATCGTGACCAAGATCGTCGGCGCGACCAACGAAGCGGGATTCGCGCAAGGACTGCGGGCGGCGACAAGCGGCTCGAGCTGATGGCGCACTTCGGCCCGGTCGCACTTGCTGCGGCGTTCGCGGCGGGATTCGTCTCGTTTCTGTCGCCGTGTGTGCTGCCGTTGATCCCCGGCTACCTGTCGTTCGTTTCCGGTGTCGGCTTCAGTGAGCTTGGCGCCGAGACCCGAAAGGTTGTCACCTCGACCGCCCTCTTCATCGCCGGCTTTGCTTCGATGTTCATTGCGCTCGGCGCAGGTGTTGCCTGGTTCGGGAGCGCGCTGCTCGAGAACCGGCGACCGCTCGAGATCGGCGCCGGCATCTTCATCGCGCTCGCCGGGGTGGTCTATGCGGGGTTGCCGCTCCCGCGGGCGCTGCTCGCCGAGCACAAGCTCGAGCTGCCGCGGCGCGGCGGCCGCGTTGTCACGCCAGTGCTGGCGGGTGTCGCGTTCTCGATCGGCTGGACGCCCTGTGTTGGCCCGACCCTTGCGGCAATCCTCGCGCTTGCGGCAAGCGACGGGCATCCAGGGCAGGGAGCGGTGCTGCTGGGCATCTATGCACTCGGGCTCGGCATACCGTTTCTCCTCTTCGGGCTCGCGTTCACGCGCAGCCTCGGGCTCGTCCGCGGGCTTCGCCAACACTGGCGGCTGGTCAGCATGACCTCAGGGTCGCTGCTGGTCGCGTTCGGCGTGCTCCTTGCAACCGGCGAGCTCGTCCGGCTGACGACTCACCTCGCGCGGTTCACCGGGTTCTCGCTCTAGCGCGGGCCACCGCGTTCATCCGGGTCAGGTGCTGGCAACGACAGTCGTTGGGGCTGTAGCCGGCGTGATCCAGAACCGCGAGGAATGCCGCGATCCGGCCAGGTTGAAACGAGCGCGGCACTCCCCGTCGTGGCTGACCATGAACTGGCCGACGAGGACCGCGCGGCCGCTTCTGGGCGTGCGCGTCCACAGCAGATAGGTGCTCGCGTTCCCTGTGGGAAGGTGGTGTGCAACGAGTGCGATTGACTGGTTCTCGCCGTCTGCCGGCGTGATCAGCGCGCGGGCAACGACGTTGCCCGAGAAGGTGTGGAGCGCAAGTCTGCTTGGTTGCGTCACGGAGTGATGCCCGGCGAGAACAAACACTGCTGCTGCAGCTGCTGCGGCAGCGACCACAATTGCCACAGCGGTTGCGACGATCTGGTGCCGCACCCGGCCCTGACGGGACGGCGCCCGGTTTCCTCGCAGCGCCCGGTCGACGCGGGCGAGGCGGAAGAGGCGCGCCTGGCAAAGGTGGCAGCTCCTGACGTGCGCCAGCAGGCCGCGGTCGTCGCGGTCAAGGAGCAGATCGGGAAGACGCTCCCATGCCGCTTCGTGTGTCACCGTGCGTCCTCCTCGAGTGCGTCGGCCATGCGGTTGAGGCCGCGTCGCATCCAGCTTTTGACGGTGCCGAGTGGCACCTCGAGCCTCTGGGCAATTTGGGTCTGCGACAGGTCATCGAAATAGCCGAGCTCGATCACTTGACGTTCGCGCTTGGGAAGACCCACGAGGGCCGCGCGGACCCAGAGGGCGTCGAGCCGCTCCGGGTCGTACACGACCTCGGCGCCTGGCTCGGCTTGCGGCTCTGGTACGCGCTTGGCGCTGAGGTTGTGGGCGACGTTGCGGGTGACGGTCAGAATCCAGGCTGCGGCCGAACCGCGTTCGCGATCGAAGAGGTTCGCTTTCAGCCAAATGCGGACGAATGCCTCCTGGGCGCAGTCCTCCGCGTCGCGGCCGCGCAGAAGCATCCGGCAGACGCGTTCGACAGGGCGGCGGTAGCGGCCGCGGAGCTCCTCAAAGGCAACGTCGCTGCCGTCGGCGACTGCCTCGAGGAGCTCCGCGTCCGGCGGGCCTGCAGGGGCAGTCAGAGGGAGAGACTGCAGGCTCACATCGGGAGGTACAGCGGACACCTGCCGCTTGGATGCAGTCGGGGCCGCCGAAGGTTCCGGCGGCCCCTTGAACACGTCCTACTTGACGGTCACGTTGACCGCTGTCTGTACGCCGATCGTCGGCGCGTGCGTGTTGTCCTCGAGGATCGCGATGAACCGGTGCGTTCCCGGCTTGATGCCTGTAAGCGAGACGTGGAAGCTCTTGCCACAGCTCATCCCGAGCATCGTCGCCATCCCCATCATTCCCTTTGTTGAAGTGTCGACGTTGGCGTGCCAGTGGCCGTAGCCGGCGACGTTCGCCTTGCCGTACAGATCACATGACAGCTTGAAGTTCCGCGCTGCAACGACGAAGTCGAACCCGCCGTGAACGGTCGCGCCGTTCTTCGGCGAGACGATCTTGACCGACGGCTTGCCGGCGAAGTGGAGCGGCTTTGTGGCCGGTAGCGCGTGGGTCGGCTTGTAGACGAAGCTGACCTTTTTCGTGGCCGCCATGTCGTCGGCGTGGTCGTTCGCAGCCGGGATGAAGCTGAGCGTGTGCTTGCCCGGTGCGACATCCAGCAAGCTCACGTGCCCAGTCGGACTGCAGAACATGTTGATCAGTGAGTGGTCGAGTTCGACGTGGTAGTGCCCGATTCCCTTTCGATTGGCGGACCCGGCGTAGGCGCAGTTCAGCTTGTAGTTGCTGATCGAAACGTCGGTCGGGACGGAGTTCGCAGTGACGACGTTGTTGGGCGTCGGCTTCAGGACGCGCAGTTTCGCTCCGGTGTGCACCGTCATCATCGGCGGCGCGCCCAGCGCGACCGCGACGACGGTAAGGGTCGAGGCGACGGCTCCGACGGCGATTGCGGCGCGACGGGGATTCCAACGCAAAGTGTTCCTCCTTGACGGCATGACGGCGCAGGCGCCGATGAGGCGCTCACCTCACAAGCTGAGGTACAGGAGGGACGCGCACAACGGATGCAGCGCGCTACCGCACGATTTTCACGTCGGGCCGGAACGCTGCGACGGCGAACCAGAACGGCTCGGTGAACGCTACTGGACGGCCGCCTTCGCTCACCGAGACCTCGCCGACATCACGCCCTTCCGCAATCGCGCTGCGGTCGAGCGCGGAGCTGACACCCGGCCGGAAGCGGATCACGAACTCGTGTGTCGCAACCGAGACGTCGATTCGCCGTCGCTTCACGAGCGTGGTCAGTGAGACCGCCACCGCTTCGCGGCCGCGAGCGATGAAGACGACGCGCTCTTTCGGAGGAAGTCGTTGGTCTTTGCCGTTCTTCACCGGGAAGAACGGTGGTGACGCCACGTCGTCGTAGCCGACGTACGGGTTGGAGCCGTACGGCTTGCTGTAGCCCGTGCTCCGTGAGAGGACAAGACCGTGGGGATGGACGCGATGGAACTCCCGCCAGGCCACGATCCGCACCGGAAGCTGCCGCAGGTGTCTGCCGGCGTAGCGGCCGACGACGCCGGCGCCGCCGAACTGCTGCCACCACGACTCGGTCTGGCGGTCGTACATCACGAGGTCCGAGTTGCGCAGGTTCCCGGTCGTGCCGAAGCTCAATGTTCGGTTGCCGACCCGCCGGTCGAACGCGATTGCCGTGTTGCAGAGCGGACAGAAGGTGACGGCAACGGGTGTTTGCGCGATCCGGTCGTTCACGATCTCGTGCCAGATCAGGATCTGCAGCGGGTATGCCCGCGCTTGACGGCCGAGCACAAGCTCGATCACGGGTTCCTTCGCGTTCAGGAAGTGGACGCGGTCGGCCTCGACGAACTTCGGGTGATCGAGCGCAGGAATCCCGTCTTTCCCAGGTCCGCCGGACCGGAACTCGGAGAGCGGCACTGTGTGACGCGTGAAATCGGTCTTCCAGCCGCCGCCGAAGCGGACGATCTCGCCGACCTGTTGCGCGGCCTGCACCGCCGCTTCGGTTCTCGCTCGGTCTCCTGCCGCGCCGCTCGATCCGCATCCGGCCGCGGCGATCGAGCAGGCGACGAGGGCAAAGAGTGGGAGTCTCACCGGATGGTTCGATGCTGGCGACCTCGTTTGCGGTTCGCTGGAGAGGAATCGAGCGCGCTGAAACGGGCATCAGACAGCGCGTGCCTTCCTTCCTTGATCTCGAGCTCGTCGACTGCGACGGTAAGCCCGTCCGCCTTCTCGCCTCCGGCGCACGCGTGACCGTCGTTGTCGTTACGCGCCATCTGCGCTGACTGCCTTGCCATGAGCACCTGGTCGAGGTGCAACGTGCGTTGCAGCAGGTCGATTCGGCGTCGCTCGTTGCCGTCGTTCCGGGACATCCGGATGAAACGTGTGCGCTGCGCGACGCGCTTGGTCTCACCTGCCTGGTCGTCTGCGACCCGGAGTGGAGCGTGCACCGTGCGCTCGGGCTCGCTCGTGGAGGCGTCCGCGAGGTCTGGCTCTCCCCGTCGCTGTGGCTGCAATATGCGCGCTTGCTCTTCCGGGGCCACCTGCCTCGCCTGCCCAGGCAAGATGTGTACCCACTCGGCGGGGTCGTCGTTCTGACCGCGGCTGGTTCAGTCGTGTGGCGTCACGCAAGCCGCACAGCCGGTGACTACGCGCCGATCGCGGAGATCGTCGCCGCCGCACGAGACGGCGAGGGGAGCCACATCCGGTGACCGAGGGTGAGCGCTGGGCCCGCGACGCGCTCCAGGAGCTGCGGACCCGGCGGTACGCGCCGGCCGCGTGGTTCGCCTTCCTCGGCGCGTCCTTCCGCCGCTTCGGCGAGACGCGGCCGGCGCATCGCGGCGCCGAGCGACAAGTCGTCGTGCTCACCGGGCTCGGCCTCGCGGGCGCAGGACTGCTCGCCGTTGACTACGGCGCTGTCGCCGGGGCAGCAGCGGTGGCCTGGTGGCTTGCGCTGCTGGCGATGGTCGAGCTCCACCTCGGGATGCTCGAGCGGCCCGACGGGACGCCGCTGCAGACACTTGCGGCACCGAATCTTCTTTCACTCGTCCGCGCCGCGCTCGTTCCGCCTCTGCTGCTCGCGAGCCCGGTGGTCCTCGCTGTCCTTCTTGCGACAGCCGGGGCGAGTGACGTTCTCGACGGGCTCGTGGCACGCCGCTTCAATCTGGCGACGCGGCTTGGGCAGTGGCTGGACGGCTCGGTCGACGCAGTCGTCATGGGAGTCGCGGCCGTTGCCCTCGTCCGGCTTGGATTGTTGCCGCTCTGGGTCGCGCTCCTTGTCGTGGCGCGCTCACTCGCGCCCTGGCTCGTCATTGCGGCGGCGTACTTCGTGCGAGCCGAGGCTCCGCCGCGTGAGGCGCTCGTTCCCGGTCGGCTTCCCGGTCTGATCGCGCTCGGCGGGCTGGTCATGGTCGCGACCGGTGTCTCGGCCGGGATCGTGCTCGTCGTCGCCGGCATGCTTGGTGGCTTCGCGACGTTCGGCGCCTCCGTGGTACGGGCGAGCTAGGGGTCGCGTTCTACGAGCAGGCGGCCGAGCGGGAAGAACTGTGCTGCTGCCTGTTGCACCGCCATGCTCATCGACGGGTACGGATGGATCGTCTGGGTCAACCTGCCCGCGAACGATCGTGTCTGCATGGCAAGCGCGCACTCCTGGATCAGCTCG
>JBKJQL010000241.1:0-6591 GCA_046594035.1 Gaiellaceae bacterium | reverse complement strand
CCTGATCGGCGAGCGGCCCGACGTGTGCGCGCGGGCGATCCTGGAGTTCACCGCTCGTCGGCTAACCTAGTGGGCGTCTCGGGGTGTGGCGCAGCCTGGTAGCGCGCTCCGTTCGGGTCGGAGAGGTCCGGAGTTCAAATCTCCGCACCCCGATGAGATAGCTGAAGGGCGGGCCGACGGCCCGCCCTTCGTGTTTCTCTCAGCCCCGCAGGCCGCGCGCGTGCACGACGGCGGTGCAGGCGTTCTCGACGTAGTCGAGGCCTGCGCTGTCGGCGATTGCCCGCGCCTCCGCCGACACGATTCCAAGCTGCAGCCAGAGCGCCTTGGCGCCGGCGTCGACCGCTTCCCGCGCATGCGCGGCGCAGAACTCCGGCCGCCGGAAGACGTCGACGAGGTCGATCTGCTCCTCGATGTCGAGCAGCGTCGGCACACAGGGGATGCCGAGCACCTTGTCGCAGTCCGGCCGGACCGGGATGCAGCGGTAGCCCTGGTTGAGCAGGTACCGCATCACGCCGTGGCTCTCGCGGTTCGGCGACGGTGACGCGCCGACGACCGCGATCGTCTTTGCATTTCGAAGGAGCTCGAAAGCATCGGTCATGCGACCACGCGGACCTTTCGCCAGAGCAGGGGCACGAACCAGAGGATTGCACCCAGCGAGCCCCCGACCGCGAGGATCGTCGTCGGCGCGACCACGGTCGCGGCGATGCCGGCCAGCACGAAGCCGATCGGGGTCAGCGCGAACGAGCCGAACATGTCGAAGCTCCAGACCCGGGAGAGCAGGTGCTCGGGCACGAGCTCGCTGATCAACGTCGTCCAGGCGGCGATCCCGATCCCGATCCAGAAGCCCCGCCACGCGGCCGACGCGACGGCCAATCCGTACCAGGGCGACACGGCAAGCACCACGATCCCGACGTCGTTGATCCCGAACGCCGCAAAGCAGATCGCGACGCGCCACCTGCGCGGATGCCAGCGCGCCCACGCGAGCGAGCCGACGACCATCCCCGCGGCCATCGCGCTGAAGAGCAGGCCGTACGAGCCGACTCCTCGGTGGTAGTGGCTCTGCACGACGCGCGGGAGGAGCACGGTGTACGGCGACATCGCGAGCATCAGGATCAGCGTCGCCGCGCCGATCCCCGTCCAGATCCACGGCACGCTCATCACATAGCGAAAGCCTTCGACGAGCTCCTTCCGCACGCCGAGTTGCGGCGGTGGTTCGATCGCGCGCGGGCGTGCCAGTCCGAGCGCCGTCGCCGAGATGAGGAACGAGCCGGCCTCGAGGGCCCAGACGACCGTCGGGCCGGCCGTGCCGTAGAGGACGGCGGCGAGCGCCGGGCCGACGACCGCGCTGCTCTGGCGGGCAATGCCGAGCCATGAGTTCGCCGAGGGGAGCATCGGCGTGTCGACGACGAGCGGCACGATGCCGCCGAACGCGGGCTGGAAGAAGCCGTCCGCAGCGCCGAACAGCACGGCGAGCACGAGGATCGAGTTCAGGCCGAGGTGCCCGCTCGCATCGAGCCCGAAGAAGACCGCCATCACACCGGCGCGGGCGACGTCGGAGCCGATCATCAGCAGCTTCCGCGAGTAGCGGTCGGCGAGCACGCCGCCCCAGAGGAGCGTCGTGAGCATCGCAAGCGCCTCCGCGGCGAACACGAACCCGAGCGAGCTCGCCTTCCCGGTCAGGTCGGTCACCCGCCAGCCGATCGCGACGATGAACGCGGCGTCGCCGACGAACGAGATCGTCTGACCGCCCCAGAGGAGGCGGAAGTCGCGGCTGCGGAACGCAGCGAGAGTGCCGACGCGTTTGGTCACCGCGCGAGGCTATCGTCGGCTCGTGCTGAAAGCGGTGATCTTCGACGTCGACTTCACGATCGCGCGCCCCGGGCCGGACCTGGGACCTGAGGGCTACCGCCGGCTCGGCGAGCGGTACGGGCTGACGCTCGACCCCGAACGCTACGAGGACGCGCGACGCGCGGCGTTCACGACGCTGAAGCGGCATCCGGAGCTCGACCACGACGAGGAGATCTGGGTGCTGTTCACGCAGCGGATCATCGAAGGCATGGGCGGCGAGGGAGACACGTACGGGGCGGCGGTGGAGATGGAGGCCAGTTGGAGCCACGCGCATTTCTTCGAGCTCTACGACGACGCTCTGCCGACGCTCGAGGCGTTGCGCGCTCATGGGCTGAAGCTCGGACTGCTTTCGAATACCGCGCGTGACCTGGACGCATTCGTCCTCCACCACGGATTGAGCGTCGACGCAGTGCTCACGTCGCGCTCGCACGGGAAGACCAAGCCGCACGAGACGATCTTTCGCCGGATGCTCGAGCTCCTCGACGTGGCGCCGGAGGACGCCGTGATGGTGGGAGACACGATCGAGGACGACATCGAGGGCGCCCACGCGGTCGGCATGCGGGCGCTGCTCGTCGACCGCGAGGGACGCTATGGGGACGGCGTCACAGCGCTGGACGACCTCCGCGAGGTGCCGGTCGCGCTCGGTTTCTCTCCGAGCTGACCTCGACCCACTATCGTTTGCACCGTGGGTTTCCTCCTTTGGGTGCTGGTCGCGGTGGCCCTTGCAGTGGGCGAGATCCTGACGCCCGGGCTGTTCTTCCTCGGGCCCGTTGCACTCGCGGCCGGTGCGGCCGCCGTCGCCGATCTGCTTGGGGCCGGGACGATCGGCGCGCTGATCGTCTTCATCGTCTGCTCGATCGCGTCGCTCGCAATCCTCCGGCCCGTCGCGCGACGGCATATCCGACTGCCGGCGATCTCGCGCACGGGCACGGACGCCCTCGTCGGTCGCAAGGCTCTCGTCACGCGCCAGGTGGATGCGCTCGGCGGGCGCGTCCGCGTCGGGGGCGAGGAATGGTCGGCTCGCTCCTACCTCGACGACCAGGTGCTCGTCGAAGGGCAGACTGTCGACATCGTCCAGATCGAGGGCGTCACCGCTCTCGTCGCCGAATAGGGAGGACTCCCGTGGCTGTATTGATCGTGCTCGGCGTGATCGCGCTCTTCGTATTGCTCTTGCTCGCGAAGACGGTGCGCGTTATCCCACAGGCGCGTGCCGGAGTTGTCGAGCGGCTCGGCCGCTACTCGCGCACCTTGACGCCGGGGCTGACGCTCGTCATCCCGTTCATCGATCGCGTGCGCCCGCTGCTCGACCTCCGCGAGCAAGCCGTCTCCTTCGAGCCACAGCCGGTGATCACCCAGGACAACCTCGTGGTCAGCATCGACACGGTCATCTACTTCCAGATCACCGATCCGAAGGCGGCGACGTACGAGATCGCGAACCCCGTGAACGCGATCGACCTGCTCACCGTGACGACGCTGCGCAACGTGATCGGCGGCATGACGCTCGAGGAGACGCTCACCTCACGCGAGAAGATCAACGACCAGCTGCGCGGGAACCTCGATGAGGCGACCGGCAAGTGGGGGATCCGGGTGCACCGCGTCGAGCTGAAGTCGGTCGACCCGCCGCCGTCGATCAAGGACACGATGGAGAAGCAGATGCGGGCAGACCGCGAGAAGCGGGCCGCGATCCTCCAGGCCGAGGGAATCAAGCAGTCGCAGATCCTCACGGCGGAGGGTGAAAAGCAGTCGGCGATCCTCAAGGCCGAGGGGCAGAAACAATCGGCGATCCTCCAGGCGGAGGGGCAGTCCCAGGCGATCGAGACCGTCTTCAAGGCGATTCACGACGGAAGGCCGGACGCGGAGCTCCTCGCCTACCAGTACCTGCAGGTGTTGCCCCAGATTGCCCAGGGAGACGCGAACAAGGTCTGGATCATCCCCAGCGAGCTCACGAAGGCACTCGGAGGCATCTCCGACAAGCTGCTCCCTCCCGCGGGGGACGAGTCCGCTTCACGTTAGGTGCCGAACTGCCGAAGAACGGGTAGGTGCCTGTTCTGAAGCGTTATCTCAACGGCCTGTTCGTCCTGGCCGCCGTCGTCGTCGCGGGCCTGGTCGCGCGCCATTTCGCGCACACCGGCTGGCCGCTCCATCACGCGAACTTCTGGCTCGTCGCGCTCGCGGGGGTCGTGATGCTCGCGGCGTACCTCACGAAAGCCTGGGGCTGGCAGCGCCTGTTCCGTCAGGACGAGCGTCCGGCGGTGCTGACGCTCGCTGCAGCGGGTGGCGCCGCATCGGTCGGAGGCATCGCGCTTCCCGGCCGCTGTGATGAAGTGCTGCGGGTCGCGGTCGTCCGTCGCTGCCGGCGCAAGCGCGCAAGCTTCGGCGCGGTCGCTCTCTCACTCTTCCTACTCGGTCTACTCGACAGTGCTGCGCTCTCGCCTCTTGCGGGTGTCGCGATCGGTCTGGCGCACGTCGGCGGCTGGTTGCAGGCCGGGCTGATCGTCGTCGCGGTGGCGGGCGTGCTCGCGGCCGCACTCGTCTTTGCGCTGCCGCGGCTCACGCGCTTCAACATGATTTCCCGCTTCCGGCTCGGCCGCTGGATCGGCGCCAACTCCACCGAGCCGCGCGAAGCTGCGTGGGCGTGGGGTGCGATCGCCATCTCGTGGACGCTGCGCACCCTCGCGGTGTTCGTCTTGCTCGCGGCGCTCGGATTCGGCGCCGACTTCGCGCTCGCACTCGCGTTCGTCTGCGCGGCTTCCGCCTCAGCGGTGCTGCCCGTCGCACCCGCGGGCGCTGCCATGCAGGCCGGTGCAGGTGCCGCGATCCTCGTCGCCTCCGGAATCCGCGCCGACGAAGCCGTCGCGTTCGGCATCGCTGCTCAGGCGTTGCTGATGGCGGCGGGAGCGCTCTTCGTGCTCGCGCTCGGCGCGTGGCACGCCCAGGGCAGGCTTCAGCAGTTCGCTGTTGCGGGGCACCTGCGCAGAACCCGCACCGTCGGGTAGCCCGCCTTCCAGGCGAGGCGCACGCGAACGGACGCCGCGTTGTTGTCGTAGCGCAGCTCGCGCAGTTGCATCGATTCGTTGACGCGATGTGTCAACACGTAGATGCCGTTGGGGACGCCGGTGATGTTGATGTTCTGCCCGTGGAAGAACGCCGGGTAGCGGTCGGTGTATCCCGGTGTCGTCCCCATCAGGACGTGCTTCGCAGTCGGCCGGAACTGCTCGCAGTTGCCGAGGAAATGTGGCTTCCGGCCCGGCCAGCGCCCGGGGGCAGCGCCGTAGCGGTCGGCCAGGCAGAACCCGCTCTTGCGGTCGCGGACGAGCAGCAGGCCGTCCGGCGTGTGCATCTCGAAGGTGTCGAAGCGCATCAGGTGCCAGTGATGGTGAGGCGCGGAGTTGGTGTAGCGGAACTGCGCGACGTCGTTGTAGGTCCGCACTTTGCCGTTCGCGAGCCGGACGCGCTGCGTGCCGTTCATCCGGCTCCGGCCCGGCATCCGGACGCCGGTGAGCACCGACGGGCCGATGCCGATGTTGTCGACGAGAGACGTGAAGCCAAGCAGGAAGCGACCGGGGTCGCCGGTGATCTTCAGGCCCTCCGGCGCGCGCTGATCGAAGTCGGGCAGCAGTTCCTGCACGCGCTTCGCCGGCCTCCACGCGGGCTGCGTTCCCGTGTGAATCGCCTGCTCGGCGACGTAAATCGTGCTGTCACGAACGTAGGCGAGTCGACCGCCGGGCGACCACGCGGGTGCTGTGCCCTCGGCGACGATCTGGCCGGCGACGACGATCTGTCCCTCCTGCACGACGGCGAGCCTGCCGTTTTGTGCGTATGCCGGCTCCTCGCCGTCCGTGACGACGCGTGCGTCCCCGCCGTACCAGCGCACGGAGATGATCTGAGCCTCGCGGTCGAAGACGATGCGCTCACCGTCGGGCGACCACGCGGGATGCGCGCCGGTTGCGAGCGCGCGCTCGTCGAGCCCGTCGGCGCGCACTGTGTAGACGCGGCCCTCGCGCGTGAACGCCAAGCGGCGTCCGTTGGGAGCCCAGGCGGGATCGTCGGCCTTGCGCGCGAGCTCTCCCCGGTGCGTTCCGTCGGCATCCGCGGTCCAGAGGTTGCCCATGGTGACGAAGGCGATGCGCTCGCCGCTCGGGCTCCAGGCTGGGGCGTAGCCGACCGGCAGCACTCGATCGGCGCCGACGTGGATCCCCGCGAGGGCGAACGCGAGCGCGGCGAGGGTGCTCACGCGAGCTCCGCCGCGGCCTCAGCCAAGCTCAGCACGGGGCCGACGCACGTGTCCTTGCCTTCGAGCAGGTCGAGCCACTCTCGAAGCGTCCGGGAGCGGAAGAGCTCTTCGAGCTCGGGCAGGCGCGGCGCGAAGGCGCGGTCGAGCAAGTCTGGGCGGTCGAGCAGGTTGCAGAGATTACGCCAGAACTTCGGTTCCAGCGCTGCGACCGTCAGGTAGCGCCCGTCTGACGTCTCGTAGATGCAGTAGCAGGCGGTCCCGCCGGTGAGGAGCCGGGGAACCGGTTCCCCTCGAAGGCGGTGGGCGACGAAGCGGTGAGAGCCGTGCGTCATCGACACGACGAGGCGCGCGCCGCGCCCGGTGCGTCCGCGCTCGAGGAGCGCGGCGAGGACGTCGATCACCGCGGCCTGGGCGCCTGCGCCGAGATCGGCGATCTGCACCGGAGGGAGAGCCGGTGCGGTGTCGGCGAGCGCCCCGGCGTAGCCGAGGTAGTTGAGGTCGTGGCCGGC
>JBKJQL010000217.1:0-3151 GCA_046594035.1 Gaiellaceae bacterium | reverse complement strand
GATCCAGGTCGGAGCGCTGGACTCCTACGAGGCCCGTTGCCGCGCCTGCTTCCAGCCCGGCATCGACGCAGTGCGCATCTTTCAGACCGGCTGAGGCCCTGTCCCGGCCGCACTTCGGCCGATACGCTGACGTTCGAGCTCGAACCCCCCGTCATCCCGGACCGAAAGGCAACGACGACATGCACAAGCGCCTCCTTCTGCTTTTGACGACGGCGACCGCCGCCCTGGCCGCGATCGCCGTCAGCGCCTCGGTCGCCGCGACCCCCGCGGTCCTGACGGCCGGGTCCGCCGGCTGCGCGACTGTGACCAGCGGCCGGCTCACGATCGGCACCGACAACCCCGCCTATCCGCCATGGTTCGCCGGCGGATCGAAGAGCTCGTGGAAGATCAACGACCCGTCCACGGGGAAGGGCTACGAATCGGCGGTCGCCTACGCGATCGCGAAGAAGCTCGGCTACTCGAGGTCCAAGGTGAAGTGGATCTACGTGCCGTTCAACAAGGCGTTCGCGCCGGGCACGAAGGCGTTCGACTTCGACATCAACCAGATCTCGATCACACCGGCCCGCGCGAAGGTCGTCTCGTTCAGCCGGTCGTACTACGACGTGAACCAGGCGCTCGTCGTGAACAAGGGCACGAGGATCGCGTCGGTCCGGAGCATCAAGGGCCTCGCGTCGTACAAGCTCGGCGCCCAGCTCGGGACGACGAGCTACACCTACATCAAGAACCGCATCAAGCCCTCGCAGCAGCCCTCGGTCTTCAATTCGAACGCGGCCGCAGTGCTCGCTCTGAAGAACAAGCAGATCGACGGGCTGATGGTCGACCTGCCGACTGCGTTCTACGTCACGGCGGTGCAGGTGCCGAACGGCAAGATCCTCGGCCAGTTCGTGAACAAGGGCGGCGTGACCGACCGCTTCGGGGTCGTGCTCGCGAAGGGCAACACGCTCACCGCGTGTGTGAACAAGGCCCTCTCGTCATTGCGCACGAACGGGACGCTCAAGCGCCTCCAGCAGCTGTGGCTAGCGAAGGCGACCGGCGCGCCGGTCTTGAAGTAGACAGGCGCGCGCGCCTGCTCGATGGATTGCGCTCCGGCGGCGAAGGCCGCCGGAGCGTCCTCATCGCGCTCGCGAGCACCGTCGTCTTCTTCGCCGCCGTCGTCTTTGCGATCACCCACGCTCCGGGCTGGCCGGCGGTCCGCAGTCAGTTCTTCAACTGGAACGAGTTCCGCGCGACGTTCCCGGAGATCGCGCACGCATTCCGGCTGAACATCAAGATCTTCTGCATTGCGGAGGCGTTCATCCTCGTCTTCGCGCTCGTCCTCGCGGTGCTGCGCAGCCTCCCGGGGCCGGTGTTCTTCCCGCTGCGCGTGCTCGCGATCATCTACGCCGATCTCTTTCGCGGGATCCCGACGATTCTCGTGATCGCGATCTTGGGGTTTGGCGCTCCCGCGCTCGGACTCAGCTACGTCCCGAAGTCGGTCATTTTCTGGGGGATCGTCTCGCTCGTCCTGATCTACAGCGCCTATGTCTCCGAGGTCTATCGCGCCGGCATCGAATCGATTCATCCGAGTCAGGAAGCGGCCGCACGCTCGCTCGGCCTGTCGCGTTCGCAGGCATTGCGCCGCGTGATCCTGCCGCAGGCTGTGCGCCGCGTCATCCCGCCGCTCCTCAACGACTTCATCGGTCTGCAGAAGGACACGGCGCTCGTCGGCACGCTCGGCGCGGTCGAGGCGTTCCAGCAGTCGCAGATCGACACGAACGCCACGTTCAACTTCACCGCGTATCTCTGTGCCGCCGCCCTGTTCGTCGCGATCACGATCCCGCTCGCGCGGTTCACCGACTGGCTGATCGCGCGCGACCGGCGGCAGCGCCAGGCGGGAGGAGCGACGCTGTGACCGACACTCTCGCCGTCGAGAACCTCTCCAAGTCCTTCGGCAAGCACGAGGTGCTCCGCGGCATCGACCTCACGGTCGCCGAGCACGAGGTCGTCGCCCTGATCGGGGCGTCCGGCTCCGGCAAGTCGACGCTGCTGCGCTGCATCAACCTGCTCGAGCCGATCAGCGTGGGGCGAATCTTTCTGAGCGGGGAGGAGATCACGCGTGCGCGCAACGTGAACGATGTGCGTCGCCGCATCGGAATCGTCTTCCAGGCCTACAACCTCTTCCCGCACATGAACGTGCTGCGCAACGTGACGCTCGCACCACGCGACGTGCTCGGGCTGTCGAAGAACGACGCCGACGAGCGCGCAAACACACTGCTCGACCGGTTCGGGCTCGCCGACAAGCGTGACGAATATCCGGACCGGTTGTCCGGCGGACAGCAGCAGCGCGTCGCGATCGTACGCGCCCTCGCAATGCAACCGGACCTGATGCTCTTCGACGAGGTGACGAGCGCGCTCGACCCCGAGCTTGTCGCCGAGGTGCTCGAGGTGATCCGGGAGCTGGCGGCGGGCGGGATGACGATGATCATCGCGACGCACGAGATGTCGTTCGCGCGCGACATGGCCGACCGCGTCTGCTTCCTCGACGCAGGGCGCATACTCGAGGAGGGCCCACCGGAAGAGATCTTCACCTCGCCGCGCGAGGAGCGCACGCAACAATTTCTGCAGCGCATCATCGAGGCCAAACGGCTGTGAGCGAAACCCTTCCCTACGCGTGGTACACGGACGAAGAGCTCCTGCGGCTCGAGCGCTCGCGGATCTTCGCCCGGAGCTGGCAGTACGCCGGCCGCGCCGCTCAGGTGGAGCGGCCGGGAACGTTCCTCGCAACGGACGCAGGGGGGATCCCGATTCTCGTCACGCGCGACGCCGCAGGCGATCTGCGCGGGTTCCTGAACGTCTGCCGTCACCGCGGCGCGGTGCTCACGGAAGGCTGCGGTGAGCGCAGCACGATCCAGTGCCCCTACCACGCGTGGACGTACGGCCTGGACGGATCGCTGCGCACGGCGCCGCGCTCCGACCGCGAGGCGCGCTTCGACAAGGACGAGCTGTCGCTGATTTCCGCGAGCGTGGGCACGTGGGGGCCGTTTCTCTTCGTGAATCCCGACCCCGACGCGGTCTCACTCGAGGCGCACCTGGGCGACCTTCCCGAGCTCCTGGCGCGCGCGATCGACATCGGCGGGCTCGTGTTCCACTCGCGCGTCGCGTTCGGCGCGAA
>JBKJQL010000112.1:0-15071 GCA_046594035.1 Gaiellaceae bacterium | reverse complement strand
CGCTCCTCGACGCCCGAGAAGCAGGTCTCGTCCTCGATCAAGCAGCAGCTGATCCAGACGAAGAAGAACCAGGCAATGACCGACTGGGTCGCCGCGACGACCAAGGGCTTCTGCTCCGGTTCGCAGATCTCCTACCAGGTCGGCTACAAGCCGAGCCCGGATCCCTGCGCGGCCACGACGAACGCCACGACGACCGGCTAATAGCCCACGTCGAGCCTCTAATGTCGCTCGCAGACGCGCTCGTCGAGCTCCAGGAGCTGACCGAGCGCCTACGTCGCGAATGTCCGTGGGATCGTGAGCAGACCGCGCGCACGATCGTTCCGCACACCGTCGAAGAGGCCTACGAGGTCGCAGACGCGGCGCTCTCAGGCGACGACGCGAAGCTCTTGGACGAGGCGGGGGATCTGCTGTTCCAGGTCTACTTTCTGGCGCTCTTGCTGGAGGAGCGCGGAGCGGGGAATCTCGAAGGTGTGGCACGAGGGATCCACGCGAAGCTCGTCGCGCGCCATCCACACGTCTTCGGCGACGACGTGGCGCAGTCTGCGGCGCGCGTCAAGGATCGTTGGGAAGAGCTAAAGCGCGAGCAGGAGGGTCGCGAGGGGATCTTCCACGACGTGCCGGAGGGACTGCCCGGGCTGCTCTATGCGCGCAAGACGCAACAGCGCGCGAAGTCGGCAGGGTTCGAATACCCCGATCTCGCCGGTGCGCTCGCGGACTTCGAGGACGAGCTGCGCGAGTTTCGCGACGAGCTGCCGGACGCCGACCCGCCGGCCGAGACCGAGGCGGAGCGCCGGGTCGCAGCCGAGCTGGGCGACGTGTTGTTCGCCGCGGTCAACGTCGCACGCCGGCTGAACGTCGACCCCGAGCTCGAGCTGCGCGCCGCGACGAAGCGTTTTCGGGCGCGCGTCGAACGAGCCGCGGAGCTTGCGGCCGCCGACAGCAAGAATTGGACGGAGCTCCCGCTCGACGAGCAGGACGCGTATTACGACAAGGCAAAGGAGCTCATTGAGCCCCCTTCACGGTGAACCTTGTGTCGCCTGGCCGCGCTGGGCGGCGCGATACTGCGTCCTCGCTGTGACCGATAGAACCACTATCGGACACAGCTGCGTCCTTGTCTCGCACTCGCCCATCACGCCCAGTCGACGAAGGCCCGCCATGAAGGGAGCTCACGAGTGACGATGATCGCCGAAGTGCACGGACGCCAGGTGCTGGACTCGCGCGGGAACCCGACCGTCGAGGTGGACGTCGTGCTCGAGTCGGGAGCGCCCGGCCGTGCCATCGTCCCTTCCGGAGCGTCCACGGGTGTGCACGAGGCGGTCGAGCTGCGCGACGGCGGTTCGGAGTGGGGCGGCAAGGGTGTCTCGCAGGCGGTCGCTCACGTCAACGGCGAGATCGCCGGTCTCCTCGTCGGGCGCGACGCGTCGGACCAGGAAGGCCTCGACCGCGCGCTCATCGAGCTCGACGGCACGCCGAACAAGGGACGCCTGGGGGCGAACGCGATTCTCGGCGCGTCGCTCGCTGCTGCGAAGGCGAGCGCTGCCGACGAAGGCGTTTCGCTCTTCCGCTATCTCGGAGGCGAGAACAGCACGCTGCCCGTGCCGATGATGAACGTGATCAACGGCGGCGCGCACGCCGCGAACTCGATCGACCTGCAGGAGTTCATGGTGGTCCCCGTCGGGGCGGAGACCTTCTCCGAGGGCCTGCGGATCGGGACCGAGGTCTACCACGCGCTGAAGAAGGTGCTGGGTGACCGCGGGCTCGCGACAGGCGTCGGCGACGAGGGCGGCTTTGCGCCGGACCTCGAGTCGAGCGAAGCGGCGATCGAGGCGATCCTCGAAGCGGCTGACCGGGCCGGCGTCCGCGACCTCATCGCGATCGCGCTCGACCCCGCAACGAGCGAAGTGTTCAAGGACGGCGTCTACCGCTTCGAAGGGCGGGAGAAGACAAGCGCGGAGCTGCCGGAGTTCTGGGCCGAGCTCGTCGACCGCTATCCGATCGTCTCGATCGAGGACGGCGCCGCCGAGGACGACTGGGAGTCGTGGAAGGCGCAGACCGACTTGCTCGGCGATCGCGTGCAACTGGTCGGCGACGATCTGTTCGTGACGAACCCGGTTCGCCTCCAGCAGGGCATCGACCGCGGCACCGCCAACTCGATCCTCGTGAAGGTGAACCAGATCGGGACGCTCACCGAGACCGTCGAGGCGGTGCAGCTCGCGCAGGCGAACGGCTACTCGGCCGTCATGTCACACCGCTCCGGCGAGACGGAGGACGCGACGATTGCGGACCTCGCCGTCGCGCTCGGCACGGGCCAGATCAAGACGGGCGCTCCCGCGCGGTCGGATCGCGTCGCGAAGTACAACCAGCTGCTCCGCATCGAGGAGGAACTGGGCGCGCGAGCGGTCTATCCCGGTTGGGACGCCTTCCCGCGTGCGAAGCGCCAGCGAGATCGGTGAAGCCGCGCGGGGCCGAAAGCGGACACAGTCGTCCTCAGGCAAGCCGGAGGTCCTTGCTCCCGCCGCCTCCGTCGAGCCTGCGGCGGCCTCGCTACCCTGGGTGAAGTGACAGAGGACAGGCGCAGAACGAAGATCGTTGCGACGATCGGACCCGTCAGTTCGACGCATGATGCTGTTCGCGCACTCGTCAACGCAGGCGTCGACGCCGTCCGTCTCAATCTCTCGCACGGAAATCACGCCGACCACGAGGCCCGCGCGACCGTCGTCCGCGAGGTGCAGGCCGAGACCGGAAAGCCGCTCGCGCTGATCGCCGACCTCCAGGGGCCGAAACTTCGGATCGGCGACCTGCCCGCGCCGCGCGTCCTGGTGAAGGACGAGGAAATCGTAGTCGTCGGCGATACGCAGGCCTCCGACGGCGACCTGCCGATCGCGCCCGCGGTGATCAGCGAAGTGCTGCGGCCGGGGCACGACATCCTGATCGACGACGGCCTCGTGCGGCTGTCGGTGCAGGAGGTCGGTAACGGCCGTGCCCGCTGCAAGGTGATCGTCGGCGGTGAGATCAAGTCGCAGAAGGGCGTCAACCTGCCCGGCGTCCCCGTCCCCATCCCGTCGCTGACGAAAAAAGATCTGGACGACCTGACGTTCGCTCTCGGGCTCGGCGCAGACTTCGTCGCGCTCTCGTTCGTGCGCGCCGCCGCGGACGTCCGCGACTTGCAGGCAATCATCCGCCAGCACGGGTCACCCGCGCGCGTGATCGCGAAGATCGAGAAGGCCGAGGCGGTCGAGGCGCTCGAGGAGATCCTGCTCGAGGCTGACGCGGTGATGGTTGCCCGTGGCGACCTGGGTGTCGAGATCGGCGCGGCCACGGTGCCTCTGCTGCAGAAGCGCATCATTCTGCGCTGCCTCGAAGCGGGCAAGCCGGTGATCACAGCGACGCAGATGCTCGAGTCGATGATCGAGCACGCCGAGCCGACGCGTGCCGAGGCGAGTGACGTCGCGAACGCGATTCTCGACGGCACCTCCGCGATCATGCTCTCCGCCGAGACGGCCACCGGCCACTATCCCGTCGAGGCCGTGCGCACGATGGACAACATCGCGCGCGCCGTCGAGCCGTCGATGGGCTACCGCCACCAGATGCCGACACCGGGCGAGGAGACGACGGTCGGCCGCGCGATGTCCAACGCAGCCTGCGACCTCGCAGAGGCGCTCGGCGCCCGTGCGATCCTCGTACCGACGTTCACCGGTCGCACCGCGTCCGCCGTCGCTCGCCTGCGCCCGCGCCGGCCCGTGATCGGTCTCTCGCACCACCAGACCTCCGTGCAGCAGATGGCTCTCGAGTGGGGGGTCACGCCCGTCCTGATGCCCCAGAGCGACGACGTCGAGGACCTCTGGTCGCGCTCGATCGACTCGGCGCTCCAGAGCGGCGCCATCGACGCGGGCGACCGCATTGTCCTCACCGCCGGCACAGCGGTCAACCTGCCGGGCTCGACCAACGTGATCAAGGTCGACGTCGCGTGAGCGGAACCTGGTTCGGTTTCTAACCAGGTTCGCGAGACTCTCCGAGACGCGCAGAGAACAGCCCAAGGTCCGGCAGTAGGGATCCCTCGAGCTCCGGCGAATCGGGACACGATGCCTCGCCTCAGACCTACACGGCTGCTCGCAATCGCCGGGATCGCGCTCGTCGGGTTCCTCTACTGGAAGCCGATGCAGACGTACTTGCACACGAACAAGCAGCTGCAGGCGCGACAGGCCGAAGTGCGCGAGCTCCGCCGGGAGAAGGCGCAGCTCCAGAAGCGCATCGCGCAGGCGGGCACGGGGGGGCAGCTCGTACGCGAGGCGCGACGCCTCGGCCTCGTGAAGCCGGGCGAGAAGCTGTTCATCGTGCGCGGGATCACCACGTGGCGCAAACGCCACTAGCCGAGAGGCTAGATGTGGAACGTACGCAGTTCCACATCTAGCCTCTCCTGCAGATGACCGACGAAGAGATCGTCGAGCGGCAGCTCGGCCGCAAGCCACGTGCGTTTGTGCGCGCCGCCGTCCGCTGTCCTTTCGGCAAGCCGGCCGTGACGGAACAAGCTGCGATCGACGAGGACGGGCGTCCGTTCCCGACGCAGTTCTACGTTACGTGCAGGCACCTCGTTGCAGCGATCTCGCGCCTCGAAGCCGACGGCGGCGTCGAGCGCTGGTCGCGCGCTGCGCAGGAGGACGACGAGCTGGCGCGCAGCCTCGCGGACGCGCAGGCCGAGCAGCGACGCATCCGTCCCGAGTTCGACGCAGGCATCGGCGGCTCGACACGCAGCGGCAGCCTGAAATGCCTGCACGCGCATGCGGCGTTCGCGCTCGCAAGGCCCGGCTACGAACTGGGAGACCGCATCCTTGCGGAGCTCCCGTCGCTCTGGCCGGACTCCTGCTGTACTGCATCGATGGCCGGAACCGGATCCCAAGCACCGACCATCTGATGGACTTGGAGCTCGCAAGACAGCAGTGGCAGGACGGGAACCGGCGGGTCGAAGCGACTCGCGCAAACCGGGAGCGGTATGTCGATCTCGGCCGGCAGGTGGACGTGGTCGTCTCCGGATTGCGCAAGCGCGTGGGCCAGGTTTTCACGATGGACGAGCTCGTAGACGCCTACGAGGGCGCCGACGAATGGGCGCGCGAGCTCCTCGACGCCGCTTCAGATCCCGATGCGCCTCCCACAGCCGAGGCGGGGACCGTCGCCGACGCGGCGTTTCACACCTACGCCCGCGGGGCCGCGGACTACCACCCGTGATCCGCCGGATCCTCCTCGGGGCCGCTGTGCTCGTCGTGTTCGCGATCGGCGTCGGCCTGGGCCAGGCGCTGGACGACAACCCGGGGCCGGGTGGGAAACAGACCTTGATCCGGACCCTGCAGCCGTTGCCGCTGGCGCCGGCCGCACGCGAAACCGTGACGGTGACGGTCCAGAAGAAGTAATCGCCGTTTAGGTAGTGGCAGCTTTGGCTACTTTTGAGGATATGAGTTACCCCGGGAGACGAGCGCCGACAGGTGAGCCGGACTGGCTGACCCTAGGCCAGGCCGCGAAGTTCCTCGGCGTGGCCCAATCCACGATCCGCAAGTGGTCCGACCAGGGCCGCGTCCCGGCCTTCTATACGCCCGGCGGCCACCGCCGCTACCGGCGCCGCGACCTCGAGACGTTCCTCGAACGTTCCGGCCCCGGCGGCAAGTCCGGCGGCCCGCTCGTGCTGGTCGTCGACGACGACGCCCGCCTCCGGGAGTTCATGCGCATCAACCTCGAGCAGGAGGGCTACTCGGTCCGCGAGGCCTCCAGCGCAGAGGAAGCGCTCGGCTCGATCGAGGACCAGGCGCCGGAGCTCGTGCTGCTCGACGTCGTGATGCCAGGCGTCGACGGCTGGGAGATGCTCCAGCGGATGCAGGAGCGCTACGGGTCGATCCCCGTGATCATGTTCAGCGGCCAGGTCGAAGCGAACTCGGCGGCGGACGCGGAGCAACGCGGTGCGCGCGGGTTCGTCGGCAAGCCGTTCGATCCGCAGCAACTGATCGAACGCGCGAAGCAACTCGTTCCCGCGTAGCCCTTGGGCTGGGAACGACACCTCGAGCACTGGATCGTCGGCCAGCGGGTCAGCTGGCTGGACTGGCTCTTCATCGACCTGTCGTGGATCGGCTCGCTCGGGGCGATCTGGCTTGCGATCGCCGCCCTGCTGATGGTGCTCTGGCGCCGGCCGTCGATCTTCGTGAGCGTCCTCGTCGCGGTGGCGGTCTCCGACCTGCTGGCCGAGGCCGGCAAGCTCGTCGTCCAGCGCCACCGGCCGTTCGAGACGCAGATCGGGCCGCACTCGAACGCGCATTCGTTCCCCTCGGGGCACACGGCGACCTCGTTCGCCGCGGCGACCGTGCTCTCGGTCTATGCGCCGCGGTGGCGCGTGCCGTTCTTCCTGCTTGCGAGTTTGATCGGGCTCTCCCGCATCTACAACGGGATGCACTACCCGACCGACGTGCTCGCCGGAGCGGTGCTCGGCGTACTCGTTGCAGTGGTGGTGTTGCAGGTAGCGCCCCGTACTGGCCGACGCCTCTGGCGTGGCACCAGGACGCCGTAGGCGCGCTCGGCTACAGCTCTTCTGCTGCTTGGAGCAGGCCGCCGGCGATGACTCCGAGCGCCGCGATCAGGGCGATCCAGATGCCGATCCCGCGCCCGTCGGCGGGGAGGACGGCGTCGGGGATCGAGATCACGCGAATCAGGACGAAAATCGCAGCGAGGGCGCCGAGACCGAGCACGAGCAGGCTCTCGGGAACCGACGGGGGTAGCTCGAACCCGAGCTCGTGCAGCACGACGAGCGCGAGCACGGCGAAGCCGATGAAGAAGACGAGCTTGCCGAGGACGCCGCTGTGCCAACCGATCACGGCGAGCTTCACGCCGACGCCGGAGCCGGCGTACCAGTCCATGAACGAGGACAGCGCCAAGACGAGCCCGGCGATCCAGGTGATGCGCTCGCCGGCCGCCCAGAGGCCGCCGGAGGGAGCGGGGCGGGCGTAGCCGGCCCCCGCGGGCTCGGAGGCCGGCGGATCGAGCTCGAAGAAGTCGGGTGTTTCCACGGTCCCATTATGGGGATCATTTCGGTCGGCAACCGAAGGACCGTCAGGGAGAAAGGGTCAGACGCTCGACCACCCCAGGTGCTCGGGCACGAAATGGGAGCGGCGGGGCGGGAGCCCGTTCACGCGGCCTTTAGACGCCGAAGAGCGTCTGAACTTCGTGCCAGGCGGCGAGGATCGTGAATGCCGTCAGGAACGCCAGGAAGAGCAGCGTGACCCAGAAGCGGACGTTCGAGCGCTTGACCGAGCTCCGGCGTTCGACCTTTGCCCGTCGGCGCGCCCGTTCGCGGCGATAGTTCTGCTCGATCGAGCGCGGATCCAGGGAGGGTGCGTCCTCCTCGACTGGGGCGATCTCTGCCATACCGAAAGTGTAGGCAATATCTCTTCTTACGATGGTCGTCGAGGCCCAGCGCCTGCCGGTGGAGACGCTCGCACGGGCGGCGGCAGAGGTCGCCGCCAGCGGCGATCTGCGCTCCGCGCTCGGAGCGATTGCGCGCGCCGCGGCGGAGGCCACCCACGCGGATCTGGCCGTCTTGCGGGTGTTGGACGCCGACGGGCAACTCGTCGCGCGGGCCATGGCACCCGAGGGCTCGGCGCTTGGCGCGGAGGTCGCCGGCACGCGGGCCGTGTGCGAATCGGTCGTCGCGGGCGAGGTCCCCGAACCCACCCGCCGCGCCGCAGAGCGGGTTCAGGCCGCGGGCCTGCTTGTCGTGCTCGCGCGCGCAGCGGGACGCGTCGTCGGCTCCGTCGAGCTCGTTCGGATCGGCAGCGATTTCCACCAGGACGAGCGAGCGATCGCCAATCTGATCGGTGCGCAGGTCGCGCTCGCGGTCCGGACACTGGCTCCGGACATCGGCACTGCAACCACCCGGGCGAAGTGGCTGGAGCTCGCCGGCGACGCCCTCGCGGCCGGCGGCGACGCACACCGCGCGGCGCAGCAGACGGTGCGCGTCGCTGTCGAGACCACCGGCGCGCGCGGCGGAGCGCTTTGGCGCGTCGACGGGGCAAGACCCGAGCTGATTTCCTCGCTCGGCCCTGTCGACGCGGGTCTCGACCGCGCCGCCGAGATCGTGCAGAACGTGGTCGGCACGTGGCGGCCGACCACCGTCGAGCACGACTCCGAGCTGCCGGGCCGCGCCACGCACGTCGCGACGCTTGCGCTCGGCCAACCGCCGTTCGCTGCGCTCCAGCTCTTCTACACCGCGGACTCGGTGCCCCCGGAGCCCGAGCTGCCGGCGCTGGCGGCGTTCGCTGCGCGCGCGGCCCATGCTCTGCGTTCCGCCGAGCGCACGGCAGGCCTCGAGGTCGAGCTCGAGCGCACCCGGGCGCTCTTGGAAGTGGTCGGCGAGGCGATCGCAACCCTCTCGTTGGCCCACACGCTCGAGACGGCTGTCGAGCGCATCGCCGAGCTGTTGCAGGTCGAGCAGGTCGGCGTGTACCTCCGGGAGGACGGTCGGCTCTTCGCCGCCGCGGGACGTGGGCTCGTCGACGGCCACGAGGACATCGCCGCGCGGCTCAGCGAGGTGCTCTCAGGCCCGTTGCGTGCGCGAGTCGCCGTGCATGCGGGAGGGGAAGAGCGTGACCCCGCGCTCGCGGCCACACGCGCCGCGCTCGAAGCGGCGGGGCAGTCCTCCGCGGTGGCGGTGCCGCTCCACGTGCAGGACGAGGCGATCGGCCTGCTGATCGCCTACCCGGGTGCGCGAACGATCAGTGACAACGACACGGCGCTCCTCGCGGCGCTCGCCGCGCAGCTCGCGGTCGCGGTGCAGAACGCGCGACTCCACGAGCGCACGAAGGAGCTGGGCGAAGCCCTCGGGGACGTGCTCGAGACCGAGCGCCAGACCTCGCGGCAGGTAAACGCGCTCTACGAGATCTCGCGTTCCTTCGCGCAGAGCCTGTCGCTCGACAAGACCCTGGAAACGGTGACCTCGACGATCGTGGAGGTCCTTGGCGTGGACGCGGCCGTGATCCGCGTGCCCGACGAGCGCGGCGATCAGTTCGTGCCCCGCGCGGTGCATGTTGCGGAAACGCGGATGGATCATGCGGTCCGCACGATGCTCGAGCGCCCGCAACCACGCCCCCCGCGCACGCACGAGCCGTTGATGCTCGACATCCCGACCGCGCGGCGCCTCGGCGGAGCACACGCGCTGCTGGTCCCGTTCCTCGACAAGGGCTCGACCGCCGCGCTGCTACCGATTGCAACCGCCACCGAACTGCTCGCACAGCTCACGATCCTTTGCCTCGACCCGGCGCGGCCGATCACTGCGGAGACCCTGACCTCCGCCGGCACGATCGCGCAGCAGGCCGCGCTCGCAATCGACAACGCGCGCCTCTACCAACAGCAGAAGCAGTTCGCGGAGACGATGCAGCAGTCGCTTCTGCCGCGCGAGCGCCCCGCCGTGCCGGGCCTCGAGGTCGGCACGGTCTACGAATCGGCTGCGCAGGTCGACGTCGGCGGTGACGTCTTCGACTTCATGGAGCTGCCCGACGGGCGCCTCGCTGTGGTGCTCGGCGACGTGACCGGTCATGGAATCGATGCGACCGCCGACATGGCGATGGCCAAGTTCGTCTTCCGCTCGCTCGCACGCGAGCACTCCGAGCCATCGGACTTCCTGGCGCACGCGAACGAGGTCGTGGTCGGTGAGATCGCGGTCGGCAAGTTCATCACGATGGGCTACCTCACGATCGAACCCGGCGGCGAGGTTATCGCCGCGAGCGCCGGGCACCCGGTGCCCCGGCTCGTCCACCCCGACGGGACGATCACCGGTCTCGAGTCCGGCGGCCTCGCGTTGGGGATTCTCGCGGGGCAGAGCTACGACCAGGTGCGCGCGCAGCTGCCGCCCGGTGGATCGGTGGTGCTCTACACCGACGGCGTGATCGAGTCCCGCCGCGGCCGCGACCTT
Source organism: Gaiellaceae bacterium (assembly GCA_046594035.1). GTDB lineage: Bacteria > Actinomycetota > Thermoleophilia > Gaiellales > Gaiellaceae > PALSA-600. The sequence goes on along the minus strand of JBKJQL010000112.1, from coordinate 5,128 downwards.
TTCGGCATGGAGCGTATGGACGAGGTGCTGTCGGCCAATGCGACGCAACCGGTGCAGGTGCTCGCCGACGAACTGCTCGCCGCCTGCCGCGACTACGCCGGCGGCGATCTGCCAGACGACTGCGCGATCGTCGTCATCCGGCGCACGTGAGGCTGGAACGCGCCGAAGGGCGCCCGCTCGTGATCGGCCACCGTGGCGCGGCCGCCGTCGCGCCGGAGAACACGCTCGCGGCGCTCGAGGCGGCGGTCGCAGCACGCGTCGATCTCGTCGAGTTCGACATCTCGCCGGGCTTGCGGCTCGGTCACTCACTCGACGAGCTGCCGAAGGACGCGATCACGCTGGACGACGCCCTCGAGTATCTGCAGGCGCACGGGACCGGCGTCCACCTCGACGTCAAGCTTCCGGGGTACGAGGAGCAGGTGCTCGAGGCGATCCGACGGCACGACTTCGTCGACCGGGCCGTCGTATCGACGGCGTTCGCCGTCACAGGGCGGCGCTTCTCCCGCCTCGCGCCGGAGTTGCCGCGTGCAATCGGCTACCCGCGCGATCGCCTCGGCGTCTCCAACCTGCGCTGGCCGCGGCCCCTCCAGCGCGCCGGGGCAACCGCCCTCCGCCAGGTGATGCCCGTCCGCGTGCCGGTGCTCCTGCTCTGGGCGCGGGCCAACACGCTCTCGCTCCATCACACGCTGTGCTCGAGGGCAGCGGTCGCGACGGCGCACCGCCTGGGGGCGCCGGTGCTGGCCTGGACGGTCAACGACCCTGCCGGAGTGCGGCGCGTGGCCGCGGCGGGGGTCGACGGGATCGTCTCTGACGACCCGGAAATGACCCTGGCTACACTGCTTGCGTTGTGAAGCGTCTGTACGTCGTTGCCCTCTTTGTGCTCGGGTTCGTGGCCGCTGGAGCCTTCTCTGGCGCCGTGATCGCCGATGTCACCACCTCGTCGTCCACCACGACGGAAACGACGACGACCTCGACCAGCACGACGACCTCGACCACGACCACCACGCCTGCCCCCGTGTCGAACACGATCCCGGCCGGAGTTCGCGTCGCCGGCGTCCGGGTCGGGGGCCTGCGGCCGGGTGATGCGGTCGCCGCTGTCCACGACGCGTTTGCGCGTCCGCTCGCCGTCGTCGTCGACCGCAGCCGGCTCGACATCGAACCGACCAGATTCTCATCCGTCTACATCGAGACTGCTGTCGCCCGTGCGCGCATCTCCAAGACAGGGACGAACGTCGACCTCGTCGTCGCAGTCCGCGGAGCTCCGCTCCGGGCGTGGGTCGCGAAAGTGGAGAAGCGGTTTGCTCGCCCGGCCGTCGACGCGGCGCTGAAGCTCAGAAACGGCAAGCCGTTCATCACGAAAGACAAGGCCGGACGGCGACTCGATGCCACGGGCCTCACCCAGCGGATCGTCTCGGCGCTGCGCGGCAACACGCGGCTGCCCGTCCGCGTCCACACGAAGCCGGTGGCGCCCAAGGTCTCGGCCGACGCCTTCGCCGACGTGATCGTGATCAACCGCTCGGTCAACCGTCTCTATCTCTACCAGGGCGCGAAGCCCTACCGCACGTTCGGGGTCGCGACCGGGCAGTCGAGCTACCCGACCCCGCGCGGCAAGTGGCACATCGTCGTCAAGTACCGCAATCCGACGTGGTACCCGCCGCTCAACAACAGCTGGGCGAAGGGCCTGAAGCCCGTGCCGCCCGGCCCGTCGAACCCCCTCGGCACGCGCTGGATGGGGCTCGACGCGCCCGGCGTCGGTATCCACGGCACGAACAACCCATCGTCGATCGGCTACAGCGCCTCGCACGGCTGCGTGCGCATGCAGGTGCGTGACTCCGAGTGGCTCTTCGAACACGTGGACATCGGAACGACCGTCTTCGTCCTGTGATGGGCGCCCTCCGAGCAGTCGCGGTGGCCTCCGTCCTTGCGCTGCTCGGACTGCTCGTCTGGGATCTCGCGCACCAGAGCGGCCCCGGTGTCGCGGTCGCGGTCGACAACGGCAAGGCCGTCGCCGCACCGAAGCTCGACCTGCCCCGCCTGAACGGCGACGGCAACCTCAGCCTCGCCTCGCTCCGCGGGAAGGTGGTCGTGGTCAACTTCTGGCAGTCGAGCTGCTACCCGTGCAAGCTCGAGGCGCGCGACATCGCAGCCGCCTCGCGCGCGTGGGCCGGCAAAGGCGTCGTCTTCGTCGGCGTCAATGCCCAGGACCTGAAGAGCGCGGCGCGCGCCTACATGAAGCGCTACGACGTGACGTACCCGAACGTCCGCGACGCGATCGGCAAGACGTGGCCGAAGTGGGGCGTGACGGCGGTGCCCGAGACGTTCTTCATCGACCGCCGCGGCCGGGTCGTCCCGCCGCATCTCACCGGGCAGGCCTCACGCGACGCGATCGATCAAGGCATCCGGCGCGCGCTGAAGTCGTGAGGACGGTTGCGATCGCCGCCGTGGCCCTCGCCCTCGCGCCGGCCGCGCTCGCGTGTTCCCCGCGGGCGAGCCAGGCGAGCCTCGAGACGAAGCTCGTCTGCATCCAGTGCCACACGACGCTCGACGAGTCGAGCTCGCCGTTCGCGAACGAACTGAAGGCCGAGGTCGCGCGTCGGATTGCGCTCTGTCAGAGCGAGCAGACGATTCTCGACGCGATGGTTGCCGAGTTCGGGCCAAGCGTCCTCTCGACACCCCAGACGCATGGCTTCGATCTGATCGCGTGGATCCTCCCGATCGGCGGAGTCCTTCTCGGCGCCGCCGCGCTCGCCTTCGGCGCGCGGTACTGGTCACGTGCCCGAAGTGCAACAAGTGTTGAATCAACACAAAGTTCGACGATGACCCCCGAAGACGAACGGCGGGTTGACGAAGAGCTCGAGCGTTTCGATGGTTGAGAAGGTGCCGATCGCGTTCCTCGCCGGGCTGCTCTCGGTGATCACCCCGTGCGTGCTGCCGCTCGTGCCGGGCTACCTCTCCGCGATCTCGGCCGTCGAAGTCGATCGCCTCGGCGAGCGTGGAGTGGGGAAGCGGATCGTCGTCGCGAGCCTGCCGTTCATCCTTGGCTTCACCGTCATCTTCGTGCTGCTCGGCGCGGCCGCCGCGGCGATCGGCAGCACGGTCGACAAGGCGACCCAGCTGAAGATCGCCGGCTTCGTGCTCGTCGTGATCGGGCTCGCGTTCCTCGGCCTGCTACCGCTGCCGGAGCGCACGGTCGCGCCTGGTCTCCTCCAGCAGGCACGCCGGCGCGGCTCCAATGCGCTGCTCGGCGGTGCGTTCGCGGTCTGCGCCGCGCCGTGCATCGGCACCGTGCTGGCGTCGATCCTCGTGCTGGCCTCCGGCTCCGGGTCGGTCGTGCGCGGCATCGTCCTCCTGACTGCCTACTCACTCGGACTCGGTGCCGCGTTCGTCGTCGCGGGGCTTGCGTTCGCGCACGCGATGCGTGCGTTCCGGTGGGTGCGCGACCACTACGCGGTCGTGCAGGCCTCCTCAGGTGCCGTGCTCGTCACGCTCGGGTTGCTGCTCTTCTTCAACCGCGACTGGTGGCTGAGGACGGCGATCGACCAGGTACTCACGCGGATCGGCCTCGAGACGATTTAGCGCGGCGCGCAGCGCGGCGACGTCGAGCCCACGGTGCTCCGGCTCGTAGCCCTCGAGCCTCCGCAGCGCCTTCAGCCGCTGCCGTTCGGCGGCGACCGGCCTCCCGCGCCCGTGTTGGTACGCCGAGACGACGACGTGCACGAGCCCCTGGAAGAAGTCGCGCTCCGGGCCTGCGCAGGCCCGCCACGCGGTCTCGAACGCCTCGTGGGCGTCGAAGAAGCGCCCGTTGCGCGCGAGCTCGAGGCCGTCTTGGTACGAGCCGTCCACGGTGCTAACGTCGGGCTCAGGCATGGCGACGATCCTCCTTTGCGGGGTCGACCTCTTCATCCGGGGCAAGCTCGAGGCGCTCTTGCCGGAGCATCGCTTCCAGACGACGGACGGGGTCGATCCGCCCAATCTCGTGATCGCCGACATCGCACGGATCGACGCGAACGACGTCGCGGACACCTATCCCGACGTGCCGATCCTCGGCTACACAAACCACACCGACACCGAGGGATTGAGGCGCGCGCACGCCGCCGGCTTCGACCAGGTGGTCGCGAAATCCGCGCTCTTCGAACGCACGCATGAACTGATCGATCCACTTCTGGTTGACTGATTTTCCGATGACGTGCCCCCATCCGCGGTTGGGTTCAGCGGGAAGTCAGTCAACCGTGGTCGGTAGAGTAAGCCGCTGTGACGTACATCATCGCCGAGCCCTGCATCGACATCAAAGACCGCTCCTGCGTCGACGTGTGCCCCGTGGACTGCATCCACGAGGCCGGCCGCATTCTCGTGATCGACCCCGAGGAGTGCATCGACTGCGGCGCCTGCGAGCCCGAGTGCCCGGTCGAGGCGATCTTCCCCGAGGACGCGCTGCCCGAGAAGTGGGAGCCCTTCGTGAAGATCAACTACGCCTACGGCGAGGGCATGGACGTGGTGAACAACCTCACCGATGCGTACGCCGACGAGCACAACGTCAAGAACGAACCGATCGAGTAGCGCCCGTTCGCGGGCGACCGACGACTAACTCCGCGCGTAACGGGTAGGTGTTTGCTGTATGGCAAACCACGATGTACACGATTGGGGCATGCGTAACGTCCGACGCGTGTAGTTCACTGCACGCGGACCGCACGTTGCGTTTACTCTTTTCAGCAACGTGCGGCAGGAAGTTGTCCGTCCGCGTTGCACGTTACAAACGAAAGTGGTAGGGAATCGTGCACGCGCAATCCAACTCAGGAGGTCATTGATGACCCAAGAGGATTGGAGCGAGACCGGGGAGACGTCACCGACGTCCAGCGCCGGCTCGTTGAGCGACGACTCGTCGAGTGTCGAGAGTGCTGAGGGAGTGCCCGCCATCGCGGCGGCAACACGTTCCTCGTCGCGTTCGGGCTCACGTAGCTCCTCCCGCTCATCTCGCTCATCTTCCTCGCGCAAGTCTTCTGCAAAGAAGTCGGGCGCAAAGAAGTCCAGCGCAAAGAAGTCCAGCGCGAAGAAGTCCAGCGCGAAGAAGTCCAGCGCGAAGAAGTCCAGCGCCAAGAAGTCCAGCGCGAAGAAGTCCAGCGCCAAGAAG
>JBKJQL010000047.1:0-11781 GCA_046594035.1 Gaiellaceae bacterium | reverse complement strand
CTGAACCAGCACGACCAGAACGTGAAGTGCTGGTTCAGGATCGTGTCGATCGCGATCGCGGTCTTGCCGGTCGAGCGGTCGCCGATGATCAGCTCGCGCTGGCCGCGGCCAACGTTCGTCATCGAGTCGATCGCCTTGATGCCGGTCTGGAGCGGCTCCTTCACCGGCTGGCGCTGGATGACACCGGGCGCCTTCCACTCAACCGGGCGCGTCTCGCTCGACTCGATCGGGCCCTGCCCGTCGAGCGGGTTCCCGAGCGGGTCGACGACGCGGCCGAGGAGGCCCTCGCCGACGGGCACGGAGGCGACCTTGCCGGTGCGCCGCACGGGCTCGCCTTCCTTGACCTTGTCCCACTCGCCGAACAGCGCGACGCCGACGTTGTCCTCTTCGAGGTTGAACGCCAGGCCTGTGACGCCGTGCTCGAGCTCGAGCATCTCGAGGGCGAGGCAGTTCTCGAGGCCGTGGACGCGCGCGATGCCGTCGCCGACCTGCAGGACGGCTCCGACCTCGGCGAGGTCGGTCTCGACGTCGAACTTCTCGATCCGTTCGCGCAGGATCGACGTGATCTCTTCGGGGCGAAGCTTCATCTCTCTCTCTAACTCCTTGCTTGGGCTAGGTCGTGGCGTAGCCGTTCGAGGCGGCCGCGCACGCTTGCGTCGAGCCTCATCGAGCCGGCCTGGAGGACGATGCCTCCGATCAGGTCTGGGTCCACCTTCCGCTCCGCCTGCACCTTGCGGCCGGAGGCGGATTCGATCCGTCCGAGAATGCGTCCGAACTCGTCGTCCGAGAGGTCGGTGGCGGTCGTCAGCTCGACGTCGAGAATGCGCTGCTCTGCGGCGACGAGCGCATCGAGCTCGTCGACGATCTCCGCGAACTCCGCGGCGCGGCCCTTCTCGGCGATCAGCCGTAGGAGGTTCACCACGAGCTCGTCGGAGCCATGCGCGACATCGGTGAGAACCTGCGCCTTCAGGCGCGAGTCGGTCTCCGGGTTCTCGAGCATCCCCGTGAGGTCGGGTGCTCCTGCGAATGCACTGCGCAGCTGCTGGAGTTGCCCGTGCACCTCCTCGAGCTTGCCCCGATCCTGTGCGGCTTCGAAGAGCGCCTTCGCATAGATGCGGTGCGCGAGTGCTACGACCGGCTCCCCTCAAGTTCGCTGAAGTCGATCTCGGCGAGCGCCTCGTCGATCAGGCGCTGCTGGTCTGCCCCGGTGAGCGACTTGCGGGTGATCTTCTCGGCGGCGAGCAGGCTGAGCTTTCCGACCTCTTCGCGGATCTGGCCGAGCGCCTGGTGTGTTGCCTGCTCGATCTGGCGGCGCGTCTCCTCGAGGCGCCGCTGCCGGTCTTCCTCTGTCTCCTCGCGCACGCGCTCACGCTGGGCCTCGCCGATCCGGCGAGCCTCGCTGAGGATCTCCTCCGCTTCCGACTTCGCCTGGCCGATCAGCTTCTTGTGCTCTTCGAGCAGTTTGCGCGCTTCGGCACGCGCGTTGTCCGCCGCCGTGATCGCCTGCTCGATCTTCTCGCGCCGCGCGTCGATCATCTGCTGAACGGGCCCGAACGCATACTTCCGCAGCACGAAATACGTGATCGCGAAACAGACGATCGTCCAGATCATCAGGCCGGGCGTGACCTGGATCAGTGGGCTTGACGCGAGCATCTCGTTCAGACCCCTTCTCTAGACCAGGACGTAGGCGAGGATGGAGCCGAGGAGGCCGTAGAACACGACTGCCTCGGTGAGGGCGAAGCCGAGCCACTGGATGCCGGTCAGCTCGCCGCGCAGCTCGGGCTGGCGGGCGACAGACTGGATCATCGAGCTGAAGATGTTGCCGATGCCGATGCCGGCGCCGAGCGCGCCGAGGCCGACGCCGAGCGCGAGGCCGATGGCCTTGCCGGCCTTCGTGACATCGCCGGTGGTGGCGGCGAGGATGGTTCCGAGCATGCGATTCCTCCTAGTGCTCCGGCTCGATCGCCGAGCCGATGTAGATGGCGGACAGTGCAGCGAAGATGAAGGCCTGGATGCCGATCACGATCACGACCTCGAACAGGTAGAAGACCGCGGCGACCGGGACGACGAAGACTGCGAGAACGAGTGACTGCAGGATGAAGATCAGGCCGATGAACGTCAGGATCAGGATGTGGCCCGCCAGCATGTTGGCGAAAAGACGGACGCTGAGCGAGATCAGCCGCATGAACTGGCCGAGGATCTCGAGCGGGACGATCAGCGCGAGGAGCGGCTTCGGGGCATCCGGGATCCAGCTCTTGAAGTAGCGCACCGGGCCGTTCCACTTGATGCCCTCGAAGTGCGTGAAGAAGAAGGTCATCAGCGCGAGCGCGAGCGTCACCGACAGGGAGCTCGTCGCGGCATAGATCCCCCACAACGGGAGCCGGACGCCGAAGAACTCGTGCGTCTCGCCGGTCAGCGGCAGCGGGATGAAGCCGAGCAGGTTGACCATGAAGATGAAGAGCATCAGCGTCGCGACGTACGGGAACCACCGGTTGATCGCCTTGTGCGGGAGCCCCTGCTCGGCGACCTGGGTTTGCGCGATCTCGTAGACCATCTCGCCCACCGTCTCGCGGCGGCCGGCCTTGCGGCCGACCTTCGCGCGCATGAAGAAGAGGCCGAAGGCGATCGTCAAGAGCGTGCCGAGCATCAGGTAGGCGACGGCCTTCGTGATCGACAGGTTGAGCGGCCCGAGGTGGATCGGGATCCACTCGTGCTGCTCGAACTCGACGGTCGGATCGAACTCCCCGCGGGCGAAGGCGTTCGCCGGCAGCAGCAGCGCGATCGTGCTCAGTGCGAGGAGCAGGCGCCTCACGCGGCAGCACCCGCCTTCGGGCCGGTGAAGTACGTCACGAGCTGCAGTCCGAACGTCGCGGAATAGGCGGCGGCATACGTCAACGCGGCGGCCAGCCCGAGCCATTTGTCGGACACTGCGACGGCGAACACGACAACCATCACGGCAATTCCACGGAAGAGCATCCCGAATGCGACCACGCCTGCGGCGGCGAGGTTACCCGTCCGGCTCTGCAGGCGCGTCAGCACCAGTCCCAGCGCTTCCGACCCGAGCCAGAGCACGGCGCCGATCGCCCAGCCGCTGACGCGCCAGCCGGCGAGCAGGAAGATCGGCAGCGCGACGGCGAGCACGATCCCTCCGGCTGCGGCGGGCAGCAGAGCAGGCGGAGCTTGGCGCGGTTCAGTCCAGGCGGGCATCAGATATTCCGGTACTTGATCACGGTCGTGGCGACGCCGACGGGGATGCCGACGACAGCGCCGAAGGCGAGCCCGTAACCGGTTTTCCCGATCGCCCAGCCGATCAACGTGCCCACGACGATGCACGCCGCGGTCGAACCAATGAGCACGCTGCCGGCCCCTGCGAGGGAAAACGTCGGTCGCTGGGGCTGCACCGGTGCGGAGCATACCAGCGCTTGTGACACCGGTTTCCCACTACTGGAGCGGTGACCGGGTGGCATTTGTGACGTAAGACGCGGTGACCTTGCGCCGCGTTCCGCGTCGCGGCGGCGTGGCTACGGAAAGGCGCGCGCGAGCTCGAGTCCGTACCGCACCATCTCCCAGCCGGCGCCTTCCGCGTGATAGCGCACCGACCACTCGGCCTGGCGGATCGCCATGTGCGCCAGGTAGACGGAAAGCCCCCGCTCGCCGATCCGCTCGACGATGTAGCCGCGGAGTCCCGGCGCCGCGTCGCCGGAGTAGAAGAGGAAGGTCGCGAGGTCGAAGAGGCGGTCACCGCTGCACGTCCCGCCCCAGTCGATCACGCCGGTGATCTCGTCGCCCGACGCAAGGACGTTCGCGGCGGTGAAGTCCCAATGGACGACGTCGTCGACCGTCGCGATCACCTCAGCGTTTCGACCGGCCGCGACCTGGCACAACTCGACGAGCTCGCGTCCTTCCGGTGAATGGTCGAGCAGCGTCGCGAGGATCATGTAGTCCTCGCCACCGACCAGGATCGAGTCCACAACCGCCTTCGGCCAGGAACGGTCGTCGTCCAACGCAAGGCCCATCTGCAGCTCGTTCAGCTCGAGCAGCCGTGGATGGAGCGGCACGCGCCAACCGCCGAGCGGCTCACCGGTCAGCTCTTCCTGCACGCTGTAATCGGGACCGGCGAACACGTACCGCGGCGCCGGGTAACCGACCGTTCGCAGTGCCTCGGTCGTCGCCGGGCCGAGTCCGGGCGGCTGCAGTTTCAGGACGTACGCGGTTCCACTCTCGTCCAGCAGTCGCTGCGCGCCGAACTCGCCGCCCTCGTAGTCGCCGACGGCCCGGAACTGCGTGCCGTGGCGCTCGTTCAGCTCGTCGAGTCTCAAGCCGCTTTGGATGAATCCGCCCGGCGACGCGCACGCGGATTCGTGAGCTTCACGATCTCGAGGACGTAGACAACGTAGAGCGAGAACGTAACTGCGGCGAGGCCGGCGGCTGCATCGATCGCGACGTTCGTCAGGCTCCAACGGCCGTGGTGGTGCGGCGGTGCGAAGCGCGTCGCGAGTGCGGCCAATGCAAGCGTCACGCACCAGGTCCAGACGTACAACACGGTGCGACGCTCGGAGAATCCGATCCGCATGAAGCGGTGATGCAGATGGCGCGCGTCCGCGACGTAGATCGGCTGGCCGCTGCGGAGCCGCTTCGCGACGACGAACGACGTGTCGAGAACCGGGACCGCGAGGACGAGCAGGGGCAGGACGAGCGTCGCGAGCGCGGCCGTCTTCAAGAGGCCATCGACGGCGATCGTCGCCAGCGTGTAGCCGAGCAACAACGCTCCGGAGTCACCCATGAAGATGCGCGCCGGATAGAAGTTGTGCCGCAGGAAACCGAGGCAGGCGCCGCAGACAATCGCTGCGAGGATCGCGACTCCCGGGCGACCGAGCGACAGCTCGATCACCGCGAACGTGAAGCCGGAGATCGCGCAGACACCTGCTGCGAGACCGTCGAGACCGTCGAGGAAGTTGACCATGTTCATCACCGCGACGATCCCGAGGATGGTGATCGGCACGCCGACCCACGCAGGTAGCTGATGGACGCCGAGCACCGGGAACGTGAAAGCGTGGACGTAGACGCCGAACCACGTCGGGATCGCCGCTGCGAGCACCTGGCCCGAGAGCTTCTGCAACCAGTTGAGGTGCCGGAAGTCGTCGATCGCGCCGATGGTCGTCGCGACGGCGGCGCCGAGCAGCACGCCGCGCAGGTCGCCTCCGAGCGGCAGGAACGCAAGCGATGGCACGAGGACGCCGAGGAACAGCGCCAGCCCGCCGAGGCGCGGGATCGTGGGACGGTCGCGCTCGCCCTCCTGTGGACGCTCGATCAGGTGCAGGTAGCGCGCGCTCCGGCCGACGGCGGGCGTCAGCACGAGCACGATCACGAACGCGGCAACCGCGCCGTAGAGCACCTGCAGATGGTCTGTCAGTTGACGCCAGACCATTACTTGGTCCCGTAGAGGCGATCCCCCGCGTCTCCGAGACCCGGAACGATGTAGCCCTTCTCGTTCAGCTCGCGGTCGATTGCGGCGACGACGATCTGCACGTCGGGATAATTGTCCTGGACGTTCTTGATGCCCTCGGGAGCGGCGATGATCGAGATCAGGCGCACGCTGGATGCACCTGCGTCCTTGACGAGCTTCACCGCGTGCACCGTCGAGTTGCCGGTCGCGAGCATCGGGTCGAGCAGGATCACGTCGCGGTCGGCGACGTCGGCCGGAAGCTTCACGTAGTACTCGACGGGCATCAGCGTCTCCTCGTTGCGGTACAGGCCGATGAAGCCGACGCGCGCGCCGGAGATCAACGTGAGGACGCCGTCGAGCATGCCGAGCCCGGCGCGCAGGATCGGGCAGACGGCCACCTTCTTCCCGGAGATGCGCGGGAAAGGAGCGCGCTCGAGCGGCGTTTCGATCTCGACGCCCTCGGTCGGCAGGTCCTTCGTCGCCTCGTAGGTGAGCAGCAGCGTCACCTCCTCCACGAGCTTGCGGAAGTGCACCGTCGGCGTCTCCTTGTCTCTCAGGTACGAGAGCTTGTGCTGGACGAGCGGGTGCCGTACCTCGGTGACGCTCACGCGACGTACGTGGTGTAGCCGCGGAATCCGGGGTAGAGCGGGCGCTTGTCGCACAGTGCGAGTGACCGGGCGCGAAGCGCGCTGAGGTCGGCGCCTTCGTCCAGGCAACCGGTGATGATCTTCGCCACCTCGCCGAAGTCCGCCTCGTCGAAGCCGCGCATCGTCGCGGCGGGGGTACCGAGGCGAACGCCCGAGGCGACCATCGGGGGGCGCTCGTCGAACGGGACCGTGTTGCGGTTCGCGGTGAGCTTGCACTCCTCCAGCCGCTCCTGGGCGGCGAGCCCCGTCCAGTCGGTGGCGCGCAGGTCGAGTTGCACAAGATGCGTGTCGGTGCCGCCGGTCAGCACGTCGTAGCCGCCGTCCGTGAGGCCGGTTGCAAGTGCATCCGCGTTCGCGCGCACCTGGCGCTGGTAATCCTTGAAGGCCTCGGTCATCGCGATGCGGAAGCACGCTGCCTTCGCCGCGATCGCATGCATCAGAGGACCGCCCTGCATGCCGGGGAAGTTCGCGCGATCGACCTTCGACGCGTGCTCCTCGCGGCAGAGGACGAAGCCGGCACGTGGGCCGGCAAGCGTCTTGTGGCTCGTCGAGGTGACGAAGTCACAGAACGGCACAGGGTTCGGGTGGAGGCCGGCGGCAACGAGGCCGGAGAAGTGCGCCATGTCGCACATCAGCATCGCCCCCACCTCGTCCGCGATCTCGCGGAACTTGTCTGCCTCCACCGTGCGCGGATACGCAGACCCGCCGCAGACGATCAGCTTCGGGCGCACTTCCTTGGCGCGCGCGAGCACATCGTCGTAGTCGACCATCATCGTCTCGCGCGAGACGCCGTAGTGGTGGAACTCGTAGAGCTTCCCGGAGAAGTTGACCTTCAGCCCGTGCGTCAGATGGCCACCGTGGTCCAGAGAAAGTGCGAGCACACGGTCGCCCGGCGTGAGCACCGCGAAGTACGCGGCCATGTTCGCCTGCGCACCTGCATGCGGCTGGACGTTCGCGTGCTCGGCGCCGAAGAGCTCCTTCGCGCGGCCGCGTGCGAGCTCCTCGATCTCGTCAACGACCTCGCAGCCGCCGTAGTAGCGCTTGCCGGGATAGCCCTCGGCGTACTTGTTCGTCGGAACGGAACCGACCGCTTCGAGCACGCTCGGCCAGGTGAAGTTCTCGGACGCGATCAGCTCGATCTGGCTGCGCTGACGGTCGGCTTCGCGCCCGAGCAGCTCCGCGATCTCCGGATCGATCTCCGCGAGCCCTGCCTGCTTCAGCTGCTCGAACGTCTGCTGCGCTACCGCCATCGGCTTGAGCTTAGAGACTCAGGCGGCGAGCGCGGATTGCACCCGTGCGAGTGCCTCGGCGGCAGGTGCGACGCCATCCCGGATCACGAACGGCTCGTCGCTTGTGAAGTCGATCACCGTCGAAGGCGTGCCAGGAAGGCGTCCCAGATCGAGTGTGGCCGCCACGGCGTCGCGGATCCGCTGCGGGACGTCGTCGAGGACAGCCGGGTCGGGCCCGCCCGGATCGTTGGCGCTCGTGGCCATCACGCAGTGCACCGCGTCGACCACGAGCCGCGAGGGTTCTGGCAGCTCGGGCACGCGCACGCCGATCGCGTCGGTGCGGACACCGGTCAGCCAGCGGAAGCGCCGGGCCGGGTTCGGGAGGATCAGCGTGTACGGACCGGGCAAGAGCTCACGCAAGATCACCTCCGAGCGGCCGCGGAGCTCGGGAACACAGCGGATGAGGTCGTTGAGGTTGCTCGCGAGGAGCGCCGTCGGCTGGGTCTCGACACGGCCCTTCAGGCGGTAGACGCGCGACGCGTATTCCTCACGGTCGGCCGATGCGACCAGCCCGTACACCGTGTCGGTCGGCAGGAGGACCGGCAAGCCGGCACGGACCGCCTCTATGACGTGCTCGACTCCCCCGTCGATTTCCACCGCGCCTCCAGCACCCGCTCTCTCCCTGCGAGGTCAAGCCCGATGCTAACCCTTTCGAAGCCGAGTTTCGAGAGCTCGGCGGATAGCGCTTGCGCGCGAAGCTCGTGCACCTCCAGGACGAGCCAGCCGTTCAGCACGTCGCGCGCGTCGCGCGCGAGCCGTGCGGTCTGCCCTCCGTCGACGAGTGCGCCCCGCGGCTCCCAGTCGCGCACTTCGGGCTCGAGGGCGGCGAGCTCTTCGGCGCCGACGTACGGCGGGTTCGAGACGACGAGGTCGAGCGGGCCTTCGATGCCGGCGAGCAGGTCGCCCTCGACGAAGCTGACGTCGAGCCCGGTCGCTGCCGCGTTCTCCTGCGCGAGCGCGAGCGCATCCGCGGAGATGTCGGTGGCGACAACGGTCGCGTCGGGCCGCTCCTGCTTGAGCGCGAGCGCGATCGCGCCCGTTCCGGTGCCGACATCGACGATGCGCGGGCTCTCGATCCCCTCGAGCCGCGCCAGGCAGCGCTCGACGACGATCTCCGTCTCGGGACGCGGGACGAGCGCGCGGCGATCCGTCTTCAGCGTCAGCCGACGGAAGTCCCAGTCGCCGAGGACGTAGGCGAGCGGCTCGCGCTTGCCGCGACGCTGCACGAGCTCGCGCGCCGCCGCGCGCTCTGCCTTGGTGACCGGGCGGTCGTGCTGGGTGTAGAGCTCGATGCGCTGGAGGTCGAGTGCGCGCGCGAGCAGGAGCTCCGCGTCGACGCGCGCGGTCTCGATCCCGCAACCGGCGAGATACTCCGTCGCGCCCCGGAGGACTTCCCCGAGCGTCACCGGCCGGTACGCGAGGGTCAACCCTCGAGTGCGCGCCGCTGCTGTTCGCTCGTCAGCGCGTCGGTGTACTCGTCGAGATCGCCCTGGAGGATCTGATCGAGGCGGTGCGTCGTCAGTTTGATGCGATGGTCGGTGACGCGGTTCTCGGGGAAGTTGTAGGTGCGGATCTTCTCGGCGCGCGCGCCGGTGCCAACCTGCGCGCTGCGCTGCGCCGCCTGCTCGGCAGCCTGCCGCTCCCGCTCCGCTTCGTAGACGCGTGCGCGCAACACGCGCATCGCCTTCTCCCGGTTCTGCAGCTGCGAACGCTCGTCCTGCATCGCGACGACGACACCGGTCGGCAGATGCGTGATGCGGACCGCAGAGTCCGTCGTGTTCACCGACTGGCCACCTGGTCCGGACGAACGGTAGACGTCGATCTTCAGGTCGCTCTCTTCGATCTCGACCTCGGTGTCCTCCGCCTCCGGCATCACCGCGACCGTCGCGGTCGAGGTGTGGATACGCCCCGCCGACTCGGTCTCCGGGACGCGCTGCACCCGGTGCGTCCCGCCCTCGAACTTGAAGATCGAGTACGCGCCGTCGCCCTTGATCGCGAAAACGCCTTCCTTCAGGCCGCCACCGTCGTTCGCGTTCGTCTCGATCTGCTCGAACTTGAACCCGCGGCGCTCCGCGTAGCGCTGCAGCATCCGCTGCAGCTCCGCGGCCCAGAGCGCAGCCTCGTCGCCGCCGACACCCTGGCGGATCTCGATGATCACGTCCTTGTCGTCAGCGGGATCGCGCTCGGTGAGTGCGAGCTTCAGCTCCTCCTCGAGCCGCGCGACCTCGGCTTCGTAGCCGGCGACCATCTCCCCGAGCTCGGTGTCACCGCGCGCGTCCTCGAGGTCCGCGCTCGCCTGCCGCCAGGCCTGCGCGAGGTTGTACGGCCCCTCGAGCTGCTTGAGCCGCCGGCCGACGTCGGCCGCCTCGTGGTGGTCGTTGTAGACCGCGGGATCGGACAGGCGATCGCGCGTCTCGGTGTAGGAGCGTTCGAGCTCCGCGATCAGATCGTCGAGTGCGGCCATTGCCGCGCCAGACTAGCTCGCGAGTTGAGCGTCGAGGCTGACGTCCGGGATCCCGGCGAGCGCCTGCGACACGGGGCAGTTCTGCTTCGCGTCCTCGGCCGCTGCGGCGAACCCGTCCTCGTCGAGCGTCGGCACCGTCCCGCGCACCGTGAGCGCGCCGCGGATGATGCCCTCGCCCGGCTGGAACGTGACGGTCGCCGAGGTCTCGAGCTTCTCGGGCGGGTTGCCCGACTTCGCGAGCCCGTTCGCGAGCGCCATCGCAAAGCACGACGCCCAGGCGGCGGCGACCAGTTCCTCGGGGCTCGTCTTGCCGTTCGGCTGCTCCGCGCGTGAGGCCCAGGAGACATCGAGAGGGCCGAACGCCCCGCTCGGCACCTGCTCGATCGTGCCGCTGCCGTTCATCAGGTCGCCCTGCCAGACCACGCTTGCCGTGCGATCGGTTGCCACTACGCCATCACCTCCACGCGTCGGTCGGCCGGCTGTTCGCGGCCTTCGAGAACCAGGACTTCCTTCAATGCCTTGATCGACACCTCGAGCTGGTCGAGCGTCGGCTCGCGCGTCGTGAGCCGCTGCAGCCACAGGCCGGGCGCGAGCAGCGTCATCAGAATGCGGTTGTCGGAGTGCTTGCCTGCGAAGCGGATCAGCTCGTAGGCGATCCCGGCGATCACGGGCAGCAAGACGATGCGGCTGACGATCAGCCAGTACCAGGCGGGACGTCCGAGCAGCGCGTAGACGAACACGCTGACGACCATCACCCAGAGCAGAAATGCAGTGCCGCAGCGCGGGTGGATCAGCGAATGGCGCTGGGTATTCTCGGGCGTCAGCTCGTCGCCGGCCTCGTACGCGTTGATCGCCTTGTGCTCGGCAGCGTGGTACTGGAACACGCGGCGCAGCGACGGGATGAAGCTGAGAACGGTGAGATACAGCACGAACACGGTCACGCGGATCACGCCCTCGACGAGCACGAACCAGCCGCCGCTCTTGATCGGGAGCAGATCGGTCAGGAGGGCCGGGCCGACCTTGAACATCATCAGTGCGAAGCCGATCGCGACCAGGAACGCGAACGCAAGCGCCCAGCGGCCGATCTCCGCCGCTTCGTCGCCTTCGCCCTGTTCTTCCTCCTGGGCGGCGTAGTTCGCCGAGATGCTCAGCGCGCGGAACCCGATCGCGAGGCTCTCGCCCAACGCGACGACACCGCGGACGACGGGAAGGCGCAGCGTCCAGTGACGCGCCATCAGCGGGTCGATGCTGCGGGCGACCTGTGCGATCTCACCGTCGGGCTTGCGCACGGCGACCGCCCAGTTACGCGGACCGCGCATCATCACGCCCTCGAGGACGGCCTGCCCTCCGACGTTCTGCGTCATGCGACTAGGAAGCGCGCGCTGCGCGCTCGGCCTTTTCGAGCCGCTTCTGGAAGCGCTCGACGCGTCCGCCGGTGTCGACCAGCTTCTGCTTGCCGGTGTAGAACGGATGGCACTCGGAGCAGAGCTCGACGTGAAGGTCTTCCTTGGTCGAGCGCGTTTCGAACTCGACGCCGCAGGAGCAACGTACGTGGGCAAGCTTGTAGTCGGGATGTATCTCGGTCTTCATTCTGGAACGGAGTCTAGAGAAGCTGTAAAGGGAGGCTGAGCGCTCGGGGTGAAGGCTGCGAGTCCAGAACGCAAGAGGGGCGCGGATTGCTCCGCGCCCCTCCCACTACCTATACGGCTTCTCGGCTAGGAGTCGAGCTTGAACTTGACCTTCGCCGTGCTGGAACCGTCGGCGTCGGAGAAGGTGCCCTTGACCTTGAACTTGGCGACCTTGTCACCTTCCGCCCTCTTCAGGACCTCCTTGAGCTCCTTCTTCGAGAGCTTGAACGTGACCTTGCCGGTGCCGGACTCGGTCAGCTTCGCGGACTTGGTGTCCCTCGCGCCGCTGCCCTTGAGCTTCAGCACC
>JBKJQL010000275.1:0-4290 GCA_046594035.1 Gaiellaceae bacterium | reverse complement strand
GTCATGATCCGGCCGTAGCACGGCGGCCGAGAGAAGCTGCCGCTCTCACCGGGCAAGGACGCTCTCGGCCTCGGCGACGATCCCGTCTGCATCGAGCCGGTAGTGACGGTAGAGGTGGGTGGGCGGCCCGATCAGGACGTACTCGTCCCGGATTCCGTGCCGGTGAAGGGGCGGGCTGCCGCCCGTTTCCGAAAGCACCTCGGCAACCGCACCGCCGAGCCCGCCGACGACGTTGTGCTCCTCGACGGTCATCAGGCGGGCCGATCGCGCTGCGGCGGTGAGCACCGCGTCAGCATCGAGCGGCTTGACGGTGTGGACATCGAGCACGCCGATCGACAGACCCGTCGCGCGTAGGCGGGCAGCCGCCTCGAGCGAAGGGTGCACGGTCGAGCCGGTGGCGAGGATCGTCAGATCCGTTCCTTCCCCATGCGCGATCGCCTTTCCGAGCTCGAAGTCGATGCCGCCGGCGTACACCTCGGGGTCGCGGCCGCGTCCGATCCTGAAATAGATCGGCCCCGGGTGGTCGACCGTGGCGCGGATGGCGGCAGCCAGCGCGGGACCGTCCGCCGGAGCGACGACGGCCAGTCCGGCAAGCGACCGCATGATCGCGAGATCCTCCGTGGCGTGGTGTGAGGTGCCGTAGAAGCCGAGGGTGATCCCTGCGTGGTGTCCGATCAACCGGACGGGGAGTCCCGGGTAGGCGACATCGGTGCGGATCTGCTCGCAACAAAGGAGTGCGAGAAACGACGCGAATGTCGCCACGTATGGCAGCTGGCCCGTCGTCGCGAGCCCGGCGGCCGCCGAGACCATGTTCTGCTCGGAGATGCCGAACTGGATGAATCGATCGGGATGCTGCTCCTGCAGCCGGAAGAGCCCGTTCGAATATTTGAGATCGGCAGTGCAGGCGACGATCGGATGACCCTCGTCGATCAGCTCGACGAGGGTGTCGGCGAGCAGGCGTAGCCCGGGCGACTGGTCGAGCACCGTGTGCAGGTGCCACGATCCCTCGTGCAGCGCGACCCCGGTCACGCGGCGCCCCTGATCTCGGCGAGCGCGACCACCTCGTCCTCCGGCGCCAGGTAGCCGAGGTGCCAGCCGAGCTCGCTCTCCATGAAGGACACGCCCTTCCCTTTGACCGTGCGGGCAATCACGACCGCCGGACGGGCACGAGCGGCGTCGTCCGCCACTCCGCGAAGCAGGCCCAGCAGCGCAGGAACATCGTGGCCGTCGACGTCATGCACCTCCCAGCCGAACGCCGCGAACTTGTCGGCGACCGGTTCGATGCCAAGCACGTCGTCTACCTTTCCGTCGAGGGAGTACTCATTGCGATCGACGATCGCGATCAAATTCCGGGCGCCGTGGTGGGCGGCGCCCATCGCCGCCTCCCACACCTGACCCTCGTTCAGCTCGCCGTCGCCGAGGAGAACGAAGACCCTGAAGTCACGGCCGCCGATCTTCCCGCCGAGAGCCATCCCGAGGCCTGCGGAGAGCGCGTGCCCGAGCGATCCCGAACTGAAGTCGATCCCGGGAACCCGGCTCATGTCGGGATGGTCGCCGAGCGGGTTGCCGACGCGTGTGTACTCGTCGAGGATCGCGGGGTCGAAGAAGCCCCAGTCGACGAGCAATGGATAGAGAGCGGCTGCCGCATGTCCCTTGCCGAACAGGAAGCGGTCGCGATCAGGCCAGTCAGGCTCGCCGTGCCGAAGGCGCATGACGCCGTAGTACAACGCCGCCAGGATCTCGGCGCAGGAAAACGCCGACGCGAAGTGCCCGACCTTCGCGATCTGGATCAGGCGGATCGTCTCCTCGCGCGACAGGAGCGCTTTCTCGGTCACGAGCTCGACGTCGGCCGCTGTGACGGCGCCGGCCGCAGTCATCCCACGTCCTCCGCGAACCGTGGCGGATCGCCCTCTACCGGGGGCGGCGAGAGCGCGCAGAGGATCCGGAGCGGGCCATCTCCGTCGTTACGCTGCCCGTGCACCCGCCCCGGTGGGACGTAGACGGCGAGATCGGGCTCGAGCCGGATCTCGCCTTCCCCCTCGAGCGTCATCACGCCGGTACCCTCGACAACGTAGTACGCCTCCTCGTAATCGTGCGAATGCCGGCGAACCTCGTCGCCCGGTGCCATCTCGCACATCGAGACCCCGAGCCGATCCGAGCCAACCGTGAGAGGGTGGACGAGCCGGTAGACCGGGGCTCCGAGCGCCGTGAACAGGCGCCCGTTCTCCTTCCGAATCGCGAGCGGCAGGTCGCTAGCCATCGTTCGATCCTCCTGTATAGCCGAGTGTTCGTGAGATATCCCGGGCACCCTCGACGATGCTCTCCCTCAAGTCGGCGGCGTCGTCGCCGAGGATCGCCGATCGCACGCCGCTGATCGACAAGGCCGCGCAGACCGCCCCCCGATGGTCGAAGATCGGCGCCCCGAGCGCAGCGATCCCCTCCGTGACGTCTTCGTCCGAAACGGAGTAGCCGCGATTCCGGATCTCGGTGAGATCTGCGAACAGGGCGGCCGCCGCGACGGGCGTGGCGGGCGTGAATGCCTCCAGCTTTCCGGCTGCGACGTAGTCCTGCCATTGCTCCCGTGACTCGAATGCGAGGAGCGCCTTCGGTGCGGCGCCGACGTGCAGCGGTAACGATCCGCCGAGTCGAAGTGCAAGCGACTGCACCCGCTCCCCGTCGAGCCGTTCGATGCAGACCGCTTCGTTCCCGCGGCGCACGCACAGGAACACCGTTTCGCCCGTTGCTGCGTGGAGCCGCTCGAGTACCGGCAGTGCGGCAGCGCGCTCGTCGAATCCGGCGGCAACCGCGGCACCGAGTCGAAGGTGGGCCAGCCCGAGCCGATAGGTGCCGCGGTTCACACCCGGCTCGACCATCTCGAGTTGTTGCAACGTCGCGAGCAACCGGTAGACCGTGCTCCGGGGCTCGCCCATCTGGTCGGAGAGCTCGCTGGCGCTCGCTTCCCCACCCGTGGCAAGCCGGTCGAGGAGCGCGCCGACTTTGACGACGACCTGGACCGATGCTTCCCCGGTTCCCGCCATCAGCGTGCGACTCCCTCGACGGTCTGCGCGTCGGCGGCGGAGCTCACGCCGCCCGGGATCAGCCTGCACGCCGAACTCGCCCACTGCACGAACACGGTGTCTCCGACCGCAAACGGTCCGCCATGCTCGGCGGCCATCTCGGCCTTCATCGGATCCGCGATCCCGTCGACGGCGATGCGGTAGGAGTGCCCCGTGCCCCGGAACGCCGCGTCGAGCACGGTGCCCGGCAGGCCGTCGCTCCCTGCTGCGGAAACTCTCACGACCTCGGGCCTGAGGACGAGCCACGCGTCGCCGACCGGAACGTCGCTACCGCTCGGTACAGCCAGCCGGTGCGAGCCCACCGTGACGGTCGCGCTGCCTCCCTCGATACTCACGACCTTCGCAGCAACGACATTCGCATCACCGACGAATCGAGCCGCGAACGGTGACGCTGGCTCGTGGTAGATCTCGTCCGGCGCACCGACCTGCTCGATCTGGCCGTTGTTGAAGACGACGATCCGGTCCGAGAGGGCGAGGGCTTCACGCTGATCGTGTGTGACATAGACAAACGTGGCTCCGGTCTCGCGGTGCAAGCGCCGGAGCTCGACCTCCATCTCCAACCTGATCTTCAGGTCGAGCGCCGACAACGGCTCGTCGAGGAGTAGCACCCTCGGACGGTTGACGAGTGCGCGGGCGAGCGCAACCCGCTGCATCTGCCCGCCGGAGAGCTCGTGTCCGCGTCGCCGCTCGTAGCCTTCGAGGCGTACGAGTCGCAGCGCCTCGGCGATGCGCTCGTCGGCCTCTGCCCCACGAATGCCGGCGACCTGTAGGCCGAACGCGATGTTTGCGCGCACGTCGAGGTGCGGGAACAGCGCGGCCCGTTGGAACACCATGTTGACGGGCCGCTTGTGCGGTGGGACTCGCGTCACGTCCTGGCCTTCGACGACCACGCGTCCCTCGGTCGGGAGGACGAAGCCGGCGATGATCCGCAGGAGTGTCGTCTTGCCGCAACCCGACGGCCCGAGCAGGGTGACGAGCTCGCCTTCCTCGATCGCGAGGTTCACGGAATCGAGTGCTGTGACCTTGCCGAAGCGATGGGTCACGCCCTCGAGCGACAGACGTACCTGCGCGCTCATGCGGATCCCTCGAGGAGGAGTGCGTCGGCGCGCCGTGCTCTGCCTCGTGCGGCCCGAAGAACGAAGATGAACGCGATGGCCCAGAGCGCGAGCGTGATCGCCACCAGAAGCGTCGAGACGACGTTTATCGATGGATC
>JBKJQL010000187.1:0-3662 GCA_046594035.1 Gaiellaceae bacterium | reverse complement strand
CTCAGTCCGTGCCGCCGCTTGGGCCCGTGACGGACGGCGCCAACGTCGGCCGCAGTTGTTTCTATGGCTGCAGCGGGTGGCGGTCGGGCTCGACCAACGCGCGGAGGCTGTCGTGATCCTCGGCGCACGCCGGGCATCCCTCCAGATGCGCTTGCATGCCAGGGACGGCCCCCTCCGCGTCGCGCCCAGCGATCTCCACGTCGACATAGCGATCGAGATACTCGAAACACTCCTCGCACGTGAGTTCAGGGCCGGCAGGACCGAGCAGTCCGCCGAGCAGATCGGTGATGTTCGAGGAGCCCGGCACACTCATGACTTCGCTCCTTCCCGGACGGTGTCCAGCTGATATCCCTCGGCCGCGAGGTGCGCCCGTAGTTTCTTGCGGCCGTCGTGCAAGGTCTTGTAGAGGGCGCCACGCGTCGTCGAGAGCCGTTCGGCGAGAACGTCTATCGGCACGCCATTGAGGGTGATCGCGATGAGCACCTCGCGCTGGTGGGGAGTCAGCGACCCTTCGATCGCGTGACTGACTGCGTCGATGAGCTCCGCGCTTTCGGCGTCTGCATCTGGCGCCGCCCGTCGGTCGGCCAGTTGCGCCCATCCGGCTTCCTCGAGTGGGACCTCGCGTCCGTGCCACGCTCGGCGGCGGACCTTCACGCCCGCCTCGAGCAGCGCGAACTTGTAGGCCCAGGTGGTGAAGCGGCTATCGCCGCGATATGTGGGCAGCTTTCGCATGATCGCCATCAGGGCATCGGCTGCAGCCTGCGTCGCGAGATCGTCGACCTCGGTCGGTCGGCTGTAGCCGAACGCGCGACCGCGGCGCGCGATCTCAAATCGCGCGCCGCGCAACAGCAGCTCGTGGAGTCGGCTGATCGCCTCGTCCTGCTCGCGTCCGGTCCTCGCGAGCGCTTGAACCCATCCCCGCGACTCGGCGTCGGGGCCAGGTACGTCTTCACGGAGCGGGGCCTCATGCATAGCGGCATCTCCGGCGGCGGAGACACACGGCACGCTAACACTCTCGGTCAGAACGACCACCGAGCCCACTCATCCATCGGCGCGAGGATCCGCACCGCGATCGCCGGCGCGCAACCACGGTCGACAAGTGCGAGCACGGCGTGCAGATCGACGACCGAGTCGGCAGCGAGCTTCGTGGCCAGGCTTGGCGTGAAGCCGGCTGCGAGGAGCCGTTCGCGCCGCCACTCGACGACTCCGTTGGAGAACTCGGCCGTTGTCCGAGATGCGCTCATGTGGGTATTAGCGACCGTTGAGGCTGAGGTCTTACGTCCTCTGCGCGGGGATGTCGGTGCATCCGCATCTTGATCGGCGGCCGATCCGCACCGCCGCTGTCGAAGAACTCGCGCGCGTCACGTAGCGACTGCTCGATGAGCTCGTCAGCGTGCGCGAAGTCGATCGGCAGGATGCGCAGCGGGCATGGAGGCGGCAGGACGATCAGTTGCGCCCTATCGCGGTGGCGGTCAATGTCTGCGATCAGGCGGCGGTGTGTGAGCAAGCTGATCGCATGCAGTGACATTGCCAGGGCGCTGGCGGGGGGCTTGTCCAGCGCGCACGCATGGCCGGTCGGGAGCACGTAAATACGGTGCGCCCCGAGCTCGATGGCGTCGGAGATCGGCGCGTTGTTGGCCACGCCGCCGTCCATAAGCAAGCGGCCCTCCCACGACACGGGGGCAAGGACCCCGGGGAATGCGGCGCTCGCTTGGATGGCATCGAGTAGGGATCCCTGCGAGAGGCGCACCTCCTCGCCGCTGACGACGTCGGCGGCGACGACGTGCAGCGGGATCGCAAGGTCGTCGAACGTCTCGCCGAGAACGTGCCGAGCGAGGAGCCGTCGCAGTCCCGAGGCAGGCACCAGGTGATCGCGCGAGCCGATGAAGCCGAGCAGCCCAGTGACAGGGTTGAGCGGGAAGACCTGCCCGCGTCGCAGTCCGCGCCACACGTCGCCGAGTGCTTCGGATGTCGCGACGGTCTGTGGCCTCGACGCGATGAACGCCCCGTTCAATGCACCGGCAGACGTGCCGACGATGACGTCGGGTACGACGCCGCGCTCATAGAGGGCACGCAGCATTCCTACCTGAATCGCACCGAGGCTTGCGCCGCCGGACAGAACGAACGCCACCGGTGGTTGATCGTCGCGAGCCATTGATCCGTCTGCGTCACCGACCGTGCCGATCTTACGACAACGGGGACGCTTGGTAAGAGACGGGCGGCACGGGTCGCCAAGCAGATGCGGCAGCAGGCCGGACTGCGACCGCGAAGCACACACCGGCACACAAAAAGGAGGCCCGAACCATTGCTCTGCTACGAATGCGCCAAAAGCGGCCGCGAGCAGCAGGCGGTCGCGCTGCGTCGCAGTTGCGCCGCCGAGCATCTGCGCGACGCGGCCCAGATCGCGTCGGCCAACCCGCTCGCATCCTGCCGGCACGACACCTGGGCTGGAGTCGACGCCCGCACGCCCGCCACGGGGTTGGGATTTTGCCGAGCAGCCAGTCGGGACCGCGGGAGACGCGTAAGAGATCGCGACGCCGGGACGCTAAGGAGCTCATGACCCCGACAGACGCAACGAGCGCCGGCCTCACCCTCGCGGCTCCCCTGTCTAGCCACGCCTCCGGCCGCGAGATCGACCATCCGCGCGCCCAGCGCGCCGCGCGCGAGCTGCTGCTCGCACTCGGCGAGGATGTCGACTCCGAGGGACTTCGCGACACCCCGCGCCGAGTCGCGGACGCATACGCGGAGCTCTTGACCCCACAGCCGTTCCGGGCGACGACGTTTCCCAATGACGACGGCTACGACGAGCTAATCGTCGCGCGAGCGATCCCGTTTCACTCGCTTTGCATGCACCACCTGCTCCCGTTTCACGGCATCGCACACGTCGGATATCTGCCCGGCGAGCGGATCATCGGCCTGAGCAAGCTCGGCCGCGTCGTCGAGCTCTTCGCACGCGACCTGCAGATCCAGGAGCGCCTCACCACCCAAATAGCGCGCTGGCTTCAGCGCGAGCTGGAACCCAAGGGCGTCGGTGTCGTGCTGGAAGCCGAGCACATGTGCATGTCGCTGCGCGGCGTCCAGAAGTTCGGTGCCAAGACTGTCACCTCGGCGTTGCACGGCCTGGTCCGTGACGACGCCCGCACCCGCCAGGAGTTCCTGGCCCTCACAACAAGGACACCCCATGCCTCGTGATAAGCCGTTCGTGATCGTTGGTGCCAGCCTTGCCGGAGCGAAGGCCGCTGAGGCGCTACGCGAGGAGGGCTTCGCCGGTCCGGTGGTCCTGATCGGCGCCGAGCACGAGCGACCCTACGAACGCCCGCCACTGTCCAAGGACTACCTGCGGGGTGAGGCCGGACGCGAGAAGGTCTACGTCCACGATGAGGGCTTCTACGCCCAGCACGACATCGAGTTGCGTCTCGGCCGTACGGCGGTGGGTCTTGACACGGCCGTAGGCGAGCTGACCCTCGATGACGGCGAGTTGGTGCGCTACGACCAGCTGCTGCTGACCACGGGCGCTCGGGCCCGGAAGCTCCGGATCCCCGGCGCGGACCTGGACGGCGTGCTCTACCTTCGCACCGTCGAGGACGCCGACGCGCTGCGCGAGCGGCTCAATGGCGGAGGCAAGGTCGTCGTGATCGGTGCCGGCTGGATCGGTGCCGAGG
>JBKJQL010000131.1:0-7692 GCA_046594035.1 Gaiellaceae bacterium | reverse complement strand
GGCCTTGGTGTCGTGCGAGACGGGCGCAATGCGCCGTGTGCAGGGCCTCATCCGCGCCGCGCATGAGTTGGGAATCAATCATCTAACTAAGGGGTCGCCGGGACCGGGAAAAGCGGCGGGACGACGCTGACCGTCGTGGTGGTCGTGGGCGGCGGGGTGTCCTCGGAGGGCTGGGTCTCGGTCGGCTCGGTCTTCACAGCCTCGGTCTCCGCGGGCTCGGCGGGGTGCCACTCGCCCTGGTGCTCCGGAGCGGCTGCGGCCTTGCCCGAGCCTTCCCGCTCTGAGTGCGACTGATCTCGCACGGCGGTGGTCTTCGTCTGGTCGCCCGAGTCGTGTGAGCCATCACCCGAGGTGCCGGACGTGTCGTGCTCGGCGATCTGCTGCGCGTCGTGCTCCTTCCCCACCGAGTCGTGTGACGGTCCTTCGTCACCCGAGCGGTGGGTCTTCTGTGCGGTGAGCACCTCGTGCACGGCCGGCGTGACCGCCGAAACCTGGACGGCCCACGAGGCGAGCGGCGAGGACACGCGATGCGCTGCGTGCGTGACCGGAGCGGCGCGCGCGACGTTGAGCGCGAGCCGCTGAGGATGATGGTTCGACTTCTCGACCGCGACCGTTCCTCCGCCGACGATCGTCGCGGTCGCGACGACCGCGCCGACCTTCGCAGCGATGGGTGCACCGCCGCCGATCAGGCCCGCACCGAGGCCGCGAAGCCACTCGAGCCCCGCGCCGCTCGGGAACAGCGACAGCGCGCGCCCACGGAGCCCCATGCTCTGGCGGCAGTCCTGGCACGTTCGCAAATGGGTCTTCAGGGCGCGCCGCTCGGATGCGTCTAGCGGCCCCGCCGACAGCCGTTGCACAGTGACGCAGTTCAGCCGGTCGCCGAACACGAGCTGCTCGGCGAGGCGATTGCGAGCAGCGAAGAGCGACTGCTCGACCTGCGCGGCGGTGAGACCGAGCTCCGACGCGGTCTCGTCGATGCGCAAGCCGTGCACCTCACGCAGGACGTAGACGCGACGCTGACGATCTGGCAACGTCGCGAGCGCTTCGACGAGCGCTCCTGCGAACGGCTCGCGCTCTCCGGCGGGCTGTTCCGGAGGTCTGTCCGTGTACAGCTCGCGCCGCCGCGCGACGAGATCGATCGCCGCGTTGTGCGCGATCCGGTAGAGCCACGGCTTCATCTTGTCCGGCACGCGACCGTCGCGCAGTGCACCGTACGCCTTCATCATCGCGGCCTGCGCGACATCGTCACCGGACGCCGCATCGCCGAGCAGATGCGCCCCGTAGGCGGAGAGGCGGTGCGCGTATCGGCGGTACAGCTCGTCGAACGCAGCCGCCTCGCCAGAGGCGAGGCGGCTGCCGAGGTTCTCGTCCGAAAGACGCTTGAAGAGAAGCGGGCTCATGTCTGTCTCTACGGTCCTACCCGATCGGGCGGATTTGACTAATGGTCGCCGTCCCCACCGTCCTGGTGATCGTGGTCGTCGTCGCCGTTGTCGTGATCTCCGTTGTCGTCGTCCGCCTCCTGCGCGTTCGCATCGGCGGAAAGAGCGGTCAGCGTCAAGGTGCCGTCGGCGCCCTGCGTGAACTTCGCCAGAACTTCGTCGCCGTTCGCGAACGTCGAGAGGTCGAAGGTCGCGGGAACGGTGAGCACGAGCGCCATGTGCTCGGAGACGACGGTGACCTTACCGGTGCCGATCGTCAGCTTGCCTTCGATCGCGCCGCCGGGGGCGTCAGCCGAAACGGTGGTCACGTGATCCTCGTCGAGCTCGTCGTCCGCCCCGACCGTCACCGTCACGTCGACGGTGCTACCGGGCTGCGGCCCTGTGTCGTTCGCAGAAGCCGTCGTGCGGGCGGAGCCGCGGTTCACGGCGATGATCGCGCCGCCGGCGGAGAGCACCATCCGGGTTCCGCTCTTCTTCAGCAGCAGCCCCCGAAAGTGCACGGTCTTCGCGCGGCCGAGGACACGAATCGAGGAAGCAACGACGGTGCCGTTGCGGAGCGTGCGGCCCTTGAGGGCGACGCGCTGGCCGACGCGCAGCTTGGCGTTCGTGTGCACCAGGGACACCTTGGTCTTGCCGTTCGTGACCGCGACGAGATGCGTTGCGCGCTGCACCTTCAGCACGACACCGCTCGCGAACGCCGCCGACGGCGCGAGCAGCGCGGCGGCGACGATCAGGAAGAGCACGAGACGTTTCATTGGGACTCCTTCAAAAGTTGGGTACAGGCCTGAGACGCTCCGCGGGCCAGAACCTTGCACGAGGATTTGACACGTATCGATCTTTATCGATATATTGACGTCTGTCGATACGAAAAGGAGCACCGGATGTTCCGCAAGAAGAACGTGAAGGCCGTCTGCGACAACCTCTGCCGCGCCGCCCAGCTGCGCGACGACGCCCTGTTCAAGGTTGCACAACAAGGTCCCAGGATCTGATGTCGGTCGCCGAGCCGATCGCCTGTTGCGCGCCACTCGCCGCGCCGACCCTCACCGACGAGGAGGCGGAAGGCACCGCGGCGCTCTTCCGCGCCCTCGGCGACCCCGCGCGCGTCCGCATCGTCAACCTGCTCGCGACTGCGGGCGGCGAAGTCTGCGGCTGCGATCTCACCGAGGGCCTGGGTCTCGCCCAGCCCACGGTCTCGCACCATCTGAAGAAGCTCCACGATGCCGGCCTGCTCGAGCGTGAGCAGCGCGGCAAGTGGGCGTACTACTCACTGAAGCGCGACGCCGTGAGGAAGCTCGCTGCGGTCGCCGACCTGAAGGAGGCGTGCTGCTGATGGCCACCACGGACAACCTGCGCGAAGCAGTGAGGAAGACCTACGCCGAGGCCGCGACGAACGCGAGCTGCGGCTGTGGTGACGGTAGCTGTTGCTCCGACGGCGAGTTCGGCTCGGCGCTCTACGACATCACCCAGCGCGCGGAGCTGCCGGATGCTGCCGTGCTCGCGTCGCTCGGCTGCGGCAACCCGATCGCGGTTGCCGACCTGCTCGAGGGCGAGATCGTGCTCGACCTGGGCTCCGGCGGCGGGATCGACGTGATCCTCTCCGCGAGGCGCGTCGGCCCCACCGGTCACGCCTACGGCCTCGACATGACCGACGAGATGCTCGAGCTCGCGCGGCGGAACGCCGCCGAAGCGGGCATCGCAAACGTCACATTCCTCAAAGGCCTGATCGAGGAGATCCCGCTGCCCGATGCGACCGTCGACGTCGTGATTTCGAACTGCGTGATCAACCTCTCTACCGACAAGCCCGCGGTATTGCGCGAGATCGGCCGCGTGCTTCGCCCGGGTGGCCGGATCGGCATCAGCGACGTGGTCGCAGAGGACCGGCTCGAGCCTGCGCAGCGCGCAGAGCGCGGAAGCTACGTCGGCTGCATCGCCGGTGCGCTCTCGAGCTCCGAGTACGCGGACGGTTTGCGTGCCGCCGGCTTCCACTACGTGAGCGTCGAGTTCACGCACCCGGTGGCGGATGGGATGCACGGCGCGATCGTCAAAGCCACGAGGGCCTGACGGTCGTGTCCGGTTAGCGTTTGACGAGCGAGCGGCTGACGATCCGGCTGAGTGCGTTCGACGTGTCGACTGCGCGCAACGTCACGACGTAGCGGCCCTTGGTGCGGAACCGCGATGCCGGGATCCAGTTCCGCGAGTACACCGCGCACGAGGTCGTCCGCGTGATGCGGTAGCGACGCTCGGCGGCGAGAGCCTTCGACTTGTTGTCTCGCTCGATCACCGTGATGCGACCGAGGCCGTCATCGCAGATGCGGAAGCGTGCGAAGACGCGCGCGTCGACCCGCTTGAGCGAAATGAACGTGATCCTCGGAGCCTTGTTGCCCTGAACGGTCGTTGTCGTCGTCGACGCGTTGTCGAGCACGACGCTGGACGGGGACGACGGCACGGTCGAGCGGCCGGCGGACGTGCGGCCGGTCACCAGCGCGCGCAGACGATGGTCGACGTCAGCGGAGCGAACGCCGTACACCGACGAAGTCGCGTCAGAGACATTGATGCAGTCCGTGCCGGTGGACGTACAGCGCTGCCATTGGTACAGGTAGGAGGTGGGCGTCGGGGACCAGATGCCCCGCGAGACTCGCAGTTCCTGGCCAACGGTCGGCAAACCGCTGGCCGCCGGCTTGTCCGAGTTGACCGGGCCGGACCTCGAATCCACCACGTCCGTGGCGTTGGACGTCGCCGAGCCCTTGCCGTCCGCGTTCGAAGCGGTTGCGACGACGCGCAACGTGCTGCCGATGTCTGGTGCTGCCACGGTGTACGTCTGGTTCGTGGCGCCCGTGATCTCGCCGCAGGCCCGACCGTCAGACGCGCAGCGGCGCCACTGATAGGCGTACGAGGTCGGCGCGTTGCCCCACGTGTCGTTGGCTGCGGTCAGGGTCGCGCCCTCCTTCGCGGTGCCGCTGATCTGCGGCAGGGCCGTGTTCTGGGGGGCCGGCGCGGAGCGCGCGTAGGCCACCGAGCCTGCCACCCCGCAGGCCACGATCATGGCCACGAGCGGCATCAGCCCTCGCAGGCCGATCTGGTGCTTGCGCAGGGGGTTCTGCTGGATCGGGTTCATCGTTTATCGGTCCCCGATAAGCCCGCTTTCAGCGCAGTAAAACGCTGACGCTTACGGAGTGCTTACGGACCCTTGAACTCTGCGCCCGGGGCTAGGGTTGCAGCGTGAGGTTTCGCGTCATTCTCGTCCTGGCCTTGATTACCTTCGCCGCCGGATGTGGCGGCGGCAAGGGCACTAACGGGTCTTCTCCAGCGTCGTCGGCTCCAGGAGGGCTCGTGACGAAGGTCGAGAGCGCTTCGGCGAAGGTCGAGGGGCCGTCGATCGTCGGCAGCGTCAAGGTCACCGAAGGCGGAAAGCCGGGCCAGCGCCTGACGCTTCGCTACGGGCTCGTCGACGCGGTCTCAGGCGTGCGCGCATCGCAGCAGGAGCAGATCGCTGGGAAGTACACGACGACGGAGTCGGTCGACAGCAAGGACGTCACGATTCGCTTCGCGAAGCCCGACACGCCGACCGACTAC
This sequence comes from Gaiellaceae bacterium, assembly GCA_046594035.1. Classification (GTDB taxonomy): domain Bacteria; phylum Actinomycetota; class Thermoleophilia; order Gaiellales; family Gaiellaceae; genus PALSA-600. The sequence continues at coordinate 2,680 of JBKJQL010000131.1, read as the reverse complement.
CTGTTGCACTTCGTCCTCTACGGCCCCGACGGCTCGTACCTTGCGTCGGCGGACAGCGACGTCTTCAGCGTCCGCTGAGCGACGCTTCTCGAGCACGGAACCGAAAACCGATTCAGTTTGCGGTCGCCGTCACCGTAAGTGCGGCTGCTACCGTCGATCTCGGTCGCACGAAGTAGCGCGACCACCGGTCTCTGTTGACCCCGGGCTCCTGCCCGGGGTCTTTTTTTGTTTCTCGAACAAGGAGGTTCGTTTGGCAGCTTTTACGACAGCTCGCATTCTCACCGTCGACGAAAATCCGATCGTCCGAGCGGACTTGCGTCTCATGCTCGAAGACGCCGGCTACGAAGTCGTTCCGGAGGCATGCGACGGCCTAGAAGCGACGCGGCCCATCCTCGACGAACGAGACGTGCCGGTTGTCGCATTGACGGGATACCGCAAGAGGGGCGACTACGTGCAGCGCGCGGTCGACGCGGGCGCGGTCGGTCACGTGCTGAAGCCGTTCAGCAGGCTCGAGCTCGTGAGCTCCGTGTCGCATGCGCTCGCGGAGCGCGCTGACCGCGACGAGTACGAGCGGAGAATCCAGCTCACGATGGTCGAATCGATGCTCCGCGGCGGCAGCTCCGAGCGGGACATCGTCGTCGCGCTCGAGAGGTCGTTCGGACGCAACGAGCCGCAAGCGCGCAGTGTGCTGCGCCGCCTCTTCGGGCGGCTCGCCTAAACGAGCCGCCCGAAAGGCGGGGCGATCAGACCCGGCGGCCGGAGGCAATGCGCATTACCAGCACCACCAGCAACACGATCAGGACGATCCAGATCAGCTTCGAGAGCACGAAGCCGCCGACGAGCGCCAGCACGAGCAAGACCACCAGCAGCAGCACGATGAGATCCATTAGTCAGCCTCCCGATTTGTAGACGTCGTTTACCGACGAACGAAGGGCCGTTTCGGGTTCGATCCTGACGATCTGGGCGGACGCACCTCGTGCCATTTGGCGCTACAGTTCCGCCGTGAGCGAAGCCCGCGAAGAACGGCTTGCCAAGAACGAGGCAACGTTCCGTCTGCTGAACGAGAACATCCTGAGCATCGCCTCCACCCTGGGTGGGGAGGCGCCGTTCGAGTTCATCTGCGAATGCGCCACGAGCGGGTGCTTTGAACGCCTCTCACTGACCCTCAAGGAGTATGAGCGTGTGAGAGAGGACGGCGCCCACTTCCTGCTGGCACCAGGGCACGAGGACCTCGAGCTCGAGCAGGTGATCGCTCACCGTGGGGACTTCGTCGTCGTCGAGAAAGACGGGATCGCCGGCCTGGTCGCACACCACGAGGATCCCCGGGCCTGAGGGCGCGCGCCGGCATGGACGACCTCGTACAACAGCGCAGCATGCTCGTGATCCTGGTCGCGGCCTGCAAGGCAGCCCAGACAGCTTTTGAAGCTGCCGGCAACGAGATCGACGCCGAGCTTCGGGGCGACCTGTCCCGGATGATCGACAGGTCAGAGGCGGAGCTCGCAAAGCTCAACCACAAGATCGCCGAAGCGGGCGAGACAGGACCGGGGCAGTAAGCAGCGAGATTGGCGGGTCTGTTCCAATAACTCGCAATCCCGCTCAGAGAGCCGATCCCACGAACCCACTGCGCAGTTAGTCACTACTGCGCAGTGAACCCAGCGGCCCCGCCGTAATCACACTTGGTGCGCGAGGCCCTCGGGATCGACCGGGTCTGGTTCCACGATGAAGCGCATCTCAGATCCGTTTTCCAGTTCGAGCACGATCACGGCCTGGTTTGTGGCGTCCGGTCGGATGTCGTAGATCTCCTGACCGATCAAGTGCTGCAGTTGGAACCCGATCGTGGGTGTGCGGAGAGCGAAAGTTCGGGCGAGCGCGTAGCGGAGAGCGGTGCGGGCTTCCTCACTGAGGACGGCAAGCCTGGCGATGATCGTGTGGCGGTCGATGGTGCTTTGGTATCCGAGGTCAATGGCGCCTTCCGGGACACCCGAGGTGGAACGGTCGAATACCGGGAAGATGCCGAGGGCCTTCCCTGCTTCGACCTGATTGCGGCTCTGAACGACATGTGCAGTCGGGATCAACGGGCTGACGGTGATGAAGCGGTCGAGATCAGGATCCGCTTCTGCCTGGGCCATGGCCGCCTTTTTCGCGACGCCTTGATTCCTCAGCTTCTCGTAGGCGCGCTCCATCTCCTTGACCATGTGGCAGTCATGCATCGTCACCATCACAACGTGGATCCCGTGAGCTGACTGCAGAGGGACGAAATCGTTGTGCTTCTCGATCTCCGCCGGGACGGGGAGAGGTGCTGTCCTTCCCTCTATTGAACTGTTCCATCTGCTCGCGCCAACTGAGCCGTCGGTTGTCCGCTTTTCGATGCGGCCTATCGGCGCGAGCAGAATGTCACCTTGCTGGAGTGCTGGTTCGTCCTCCGCGTAGTAGCTCTCGGAGGCGACCAGCACTAGCTATCGCCGAGTCCCGGATGGAACGAAAGAGCCACGGCTGAGTGTTCTCTCTTCGCCTTCACTCTCTGCGAAACCGCTCACTAGACCTGGCTCTCGCATCTCCTCCCGGCGGAGAGCGTCGAACATTGCAACTGCTGTTTCCAGATCGTGTGAGACACGTGCAGGTGCGCCAGCGCGCACCCGACCCTCAGCGATGGCCGGGAGGGCGGCAGAGTAGATGGGGG
>JBKJQL010000286.1:0-12873 GCA_046594035.1 Gaiellaceae bacterium | reverse complement strand
GGGAGCGCGTTCGACGACGGCCTCGACCCCGTGCTCGAGGATGCCGTGCGAGCGTGGGTCGCTACGCGCTGGTCGTTCGAGCGCGTGACGTTCGCAGAGCGAGACCGGTGAGGAGCTCGCGGACCACGCGCTCCGCGACGAGCGCCGTGATGTCCGCCGACCCGATCGCCGTGGGCAGCACTTCGACCACGTCGGCTCCGACGAGCTCAACGGCGGCGGCGATCTCGCGCACCGCCCACAGGAGATCGACGGAGGTCATGCCGCCCGGCTCGGGAGTGCCTGTGCCCGGCGCGAACGCCGGGTCGAGCACGTCGACGTCGACGGTCACGTAGACCGGCCCCTCCCCCACGTGCGCCAGCGCACGAGCGGTCACTTCGCGGATGCCTAGGTCGCGCACGTCGTGCATGAAGAAGCTCGCGATGCCGCGGCCGCGTTGCCACTCGAACTCTGCCGGCCCCGGCCAGTAGCCGCGCAGTCCGATCTGCGCGTACCGGGAGCCGTCGACGCTTCCACTCTCGACGAGCCGGAACATCGGCGTGCCGTGTGAGCGTTCGACGCCGAAGACCTCGCGCCCGGTGTCGGTGTGGGTGTCGAAATGAATCAGCCCGACCGGTCCGCGTCGTGTTGCGATCGCCGCGATGCACGGTTCGGTGATCGAGTGGTCGCCTCCGAGCGTGACTGGAAGTACGCCGGCGTCGACGACCTCGCCGACAAGCTGCTCGATCGCCGCGTGCGAACGGACTGGATCGGCAGGTACAACCGGCGCGTCGCCGTAGTCGACGATCCGGAGCTCGGCGAACGCGTCGACGCCCGCTTCCAGGTGCGGGCCTGGTGGACACGATGCGCCGCGGATCGCTCGCGGCGCGAAGCGCGTGCCCGGGCGGTCCGAGACGAGGTCGTCGGTCGGCGCGCCGAGGATCGCGACGTCGATGCCTTGGAGGTGCTCCGGTTCCTGCGCGAGGGGTGCGCCGCCGAAGGAGAGGAACCCCGCATAGTCGGGCTTGTCCGGGAGGGGGCGCCAGCGCTTCTGGGGATCGAGCACGCCTCGATCCTCCCACAGCCCTTCGTCCGACGGCCCGGCCTCCGATTCGGCGGGGCCGGGCGGGCCGGCGGTGGTTCGGCCCGCCCCGCAGGAGCCCCGCCTTCCTGGTCTCGCCGCCTGATGGACATGCCCTCGGCGAGCAGAATGGTGAAAACCGTCCGAGTATCCCCCTGAACCGGGTGTCCTCACACCTGAACGGTTGACCCGCGAATCAACCGGGCCGGCGCAGACCTCCCACGAGCGTCCCGATCACCTCTCGCTCAGCGGCGGCGACGGCCTCGGCGTCGTCGGGCAACTGGCCGAGCACCCAGCCCGTCAGGACCTCCTCCATCGCGCCGTAAAGCATCCACGCCGCGAAGCGTGCGTCGATCTCCGGCCGGAATGTCCCCTCGTCCTGGCCGCGCACGACGATGCGCTCGAGGCTCGTGAAGGCCTGGCCGATCTCGTCCAGCTCGTCCTGAATGTGCGGGCTGCGCGTGATCTCGCGCACGAGCAGCCGCACGAGATCGGGGTCGTCGCGCCAGGCGCGCAGCACGATCTTGACGACGAGCGCGAGCTGCTCGGGCGCGTTCTCGCCCGTCTCCTCGGCGAGCGCGACTGCGGCGAGCAGCCGGCCCCACTGCTCACGGAAGACCGCTTCGAGCACCGCTTCCTTGGAGCCGAAGTAGTGGTAGATGAGCCCGTAGGCCACACCGGCCTCCTTCGCGACGTCTCCGACGCGCGAGGCCTCGTAACCCTGTGCGGCGAAGACCCGCACCGCCGCGGCGAGGATCAGCTGTCGCTTGTCCTCGGCTGCCGCCGTCACGGCCGCGCTACTTCCAGGTGACGCTGACGGTGTTCGATCGCGCCAGGACGCTCGCACCCGCCTTGATCGTCGCGCGGTACGCGTTGCGGGTGACCTTCTTCGAGCAGACGCTGAACGCCGTCCTCGCGCCTGCGGCCCGCGCGGCGACCTGCCGCCACGATGCTCCGGCGCGCTGGTCGAGGCGGGTGACCGCCGCCGACGGCGCGCGACCGCTGAGTCTCACGGAGAGCGCGACGCAGCGGCCCGGACGCGCCTTCGTCGCCACTGGAGACAACGCGAGCGCAAGCTTCGTCGCCGGCGTCGACGAGCCCGGGTGCGAGCCCCCGGATGAGGTCGGTGTCGTCGTGGCGATGGGCGACGTCTGGAACGGCGCCGTCGTCGGCACCGTGTTGGTCGCGATGGCCCCCGGCGCGTTCTCCGCGCTCGGTGGGACCGCCGGCACCTGGAAGGAAGACGAGGAGCCGATCTTGATCGCAGCGGCGACGCCCCGACCGCTCTGGAAGGTCGCGTCGACCCGGAAGGTCGTGCCGTCCACGAAGTGCCCCGTGCTCTCCGCGTACAGCTCGTAGGTCACGGCGCCTGTGACCGGATCGTTGAGCAGGCTGTCCTTGGGGTTGAGCAACGTCCCGTCCCGGAAGACGCCGAGGAGCCACCAGCCGCCCTTGATCGTGTCCCAGTGCTCGCCACCCGGGCCAAAGATGCTGCCGTCGGGCTTCGCGGTTCGGAGCTCGATGTCGACGACCGTCTCGCCGGGCGCGACGATCGTGAACGTGAAGTGGCCGTCCGGCTTGCCATTCGGGCTCGTGTTGGAGAACGTGCTGCCGACCTTGTCCTCGCCGACCCCGGCAAACGCCAGCTTCGCGGAAGCCGGCTTCGTGGCGGAGATGGCAACCGCCGCCACCGCGCCCAGCACGAAAATGATCGCAAGAGCCGCCGAAGTCCGCATCCCAGCACCTTGTAGCCCGTTCCCGGGGTGAGTGCAAATCGGGTTACGGCCGGGTACCCCGACCGGTCATCGATTGGCCCGACGGGACCGGCCCCAGTTGACTACAGTTGGCATCAGGCCTCGTAGCGACCGGGGAGTGGTGCCGCAGCCGCTCGTCGAATCTCCGCTACGTCGTCGGTGGGGGCAGGTCCCGCTTCAACCCCGGGATCGCCCCCACTACTTTTCTCATTTCAGTCGAGGCCGAGTTGCTGGGCCATCGTCTCGCGGTCGTAGTAGTCGCGGTAGCTGACGATCTTGCCGTCGCGAACCTGCACGATCCCGACGCCGGTGCGGTGGAACGGGCGGCCCGTCGGCGCGTGCGTCTTCCCGCGGCGCAAGAACGGCCCCCGATGCGTCCCCTGCGCGCTCCATTCGTTGGCGACGATGTCTCCCTGCCCGATGAGCGTGATCGCCTCCACGGTGAAGTCGGGGAACGTCGTCGTGAACACGCGGTAGCCCTCGATGAGCTCCGCCGGGCCGTGACGCGTCGTGCCGACCGGGACGCTCGTCCATTCGCAGTCGTCGGCGATGCAAGCGGCAAACCCCTCCCAGTCCCGGTCCGACAGCGTCTGCATCAGCCTGCGCACGACCTCGATGTTGTCCTCGACCGACATGGCTCTCTTCCCCTCCGGTAGACAGGGTGGTGAAGGGCCCGCCTGGATTCGAACCAGGGACCAAGGAATTATGAGTTCCCTGCTCTAACCGCTGAGCTACGGGCCCAAGCGAGTCGAGCGTATCGCCCACGGTGGATCGAGGCCGCTCGTTACACTCGCGGGCGATGAAGGTCTTCCAGGCGGAGCGGCATTTCCAGACCACCGGAGGCCTGCATGTCACGGACATCACCGAGGACGTCGCCGCAATCGTGCGCGAGTCCGGCGTGCAGGACGGCATCTGCCTCGTCTACTCGCCGCACACCACGTGCTGCGTGCGCGTGAACGAGTTCGAGAGCGGGATGTTCGAGGACTTCAGCACGCTCCTGCGGCGGCTCGTGCCGACCGCCAGCGAGACGTACTACGCGCATGACGACTGGGACCGTCGCACCGAGAACATCTGCGAGGAGGACATGGACGCGCCGAACGGCCACGCGCATTGCATGTCGATGATCCTCGGCTCGGCCAGCGAGTCGATCCCGGTGGGCGACGGCGAGCTCGGCATGGGGAAGTGGCAACGGGTGCTCTTCATCGAGCTCGACCGCTCGCGCCCGCGCCGCTGGATCTGCAAAGTCGTCGGGAGCTAGCTGGTGTCTGACACCTGGGCGCGGCTCTGACCGAGCGCGCGCTCCAAAGGGTGTCTGACACCGTGTCGTAGCTCGCGACGGACCCGTGCCTTGGGACTGGTGTCAGACACCGGCCTCAGGTCTCTTCCAACTCGGGCGCGCGGAGGTCTTAGGCGACCTTGAGCGCGGCGATCTCGCGGCGTTCGGCGAGTCGGCGCAGCGCTTCGCCCTCCAGTTGACGCACACGTTCGCGCGTGATGCCGAGGATGCGGCCGATCTCCTCGAGTGACTTCGGCTCCTCGGTGCCACTGAGGCCGTAGCGCAGGTTGAGGATCTTCTGTTCGCGCTCGGAGAGCTGGGCGACCGCGTTGTGCAACGCGCGCTCCGTCAGCTGGACCTCGACCTGCTCGGCGGGCGACTTCTCGTCGCTTGCGAAGAGATCGCCGAACGACGCCGAGTCGTCTTCGCCCACCGGACGGTCGAGAGAGGCAACCGCACGTGCAGCCGTCCGGACCTCGCGAACCTGCTTGATCGGGAGCTTCGCGCGCTCCGAGATCTCCTCGTCCGTCGGCGCGCGCTCGAGCTTCGCAACGAGGTCGCGCTCGGCGCGCGAGATCTTCTGTTCGCGCTCGACGATGTGCACAGGGATACGAATGACGCGCGCCTTGTTCGCGACGCCGCGTTGCACTGCCTGGCGGATCCACCACGTCGCGTACGTCGAGAACTTGAAGCCCTTGCGCCAGTCGAACTTCTCGGCGGCGCGAATCAGACCGATGATCCCTTCCTGAATCAGGTCGAGCAGCGTGAGCCCGTGACCCTGGTACTTCTTCGCGATCGACACGACGAGGCGCAGGTTCGCGTTCACCAGCATGTCCTTCGCCCGCTTGTCACCGCTCTCGATCGCCTTCGCCAGCTCGACCTCTTGCGCCGCAGTCAGCAGCGCGTACCGGCCGGCCTCGTTCAGGAAGAGCTGCAGCGAGTCGGTCGTCGCCGACGCGATCTGCTGGTTCGTGTACGAGACCTCGACCTCGATCGCACGCGAGCAGTCGTCGGTGAGCGCGATCGAGTGGCTCTCGAGCCGCTCGAGCAGCGACTCGATCTCCTCTTCTTCGAGCTCCAGCTTCTGGACGAGCTCATAGAGCTCCGTCATGTGGACGCAGCCGTGCTCTTCACCGTGCTCAACGAGTGCCGTGATCAGCTCGTGGGTCATGACAGATAAGTACCCCCCGTTTAGCGGGCTTTAACCTGTAACGGAGAACCGGTCGTATTAGTTTCAGGGAATCTTTACCTGGCTGGCAAATGGCCCTAATCGGCGGTCGGAAGAGTGCGGGGGTGCTGCTGCTCGCACTCCTCCGCCCCGCGGCCCCCGCCGGCTCCTCCCAGAGCTCGATGGTCTGGTGGCTCGTCGCCGCGGTCGTGCTGGCGCTGATCGTCGCAAGCGGCATCGTGCTCAGTTCGCGGCGCTGACGGTACGATCGGGCCCATGTCCTGGTGGCTCTTCACGCCCGTGATCATCTTGGGCGTCATCCTCGTCCTGTTCCTCCTGTTGCTCCTGCTCGGGAGGTACAAGAACGGCGCGCTCCTCCGGCCCCTGATCGCGCGGCTCTCGCGCGTCGGCTTCATGAGGCGCTTCTTCACGAAGGTGAGCACCGCGGCGATCGAACGCCAGAACCCCGAGCTCGCAGGTGCGCTGAAGAAGATCAACGCAGTCTCGTCAAACCCGAACCCGCAGGCGGTGCAGAAGGCGATGAGCCGGCTCACCCCCAACGAACGCCGGGCCTACATGGAGGCGGCGGGCGAGCAGGGAGAGGTCCCGGAGTCCGCCAACCGGCAGATGCGCCGGCAGGCCGAGCGCATGCAGCAGCAGGCGCGCGGCGGCCGTCCCGGTGGCGGCGCCTCGCGGAAGCGCAAGCGCAAGTAGCGCCTAGGCGTGGCTATAGGCCGAGAAGCTCAGCGCTCCGTGCTCGCAGACGGACGTCGCGGGTAGCAGCTTCACCGTGGTCGTGCCGCCGCCTGCCGGGCGCACGCCGAACCAGTACGCCTTCGGCTCGCACGGGCCTTTCGCCGGCTCGCCCTTGCTGGGGATATCCGGTGAGAAGCGCGCAGTCGCGGTGGCGGACTTGCCGGGCAGCAACGTGACCAGGACTGCCGTCAGCTGATTGGGCCGGGCCGCGCGCACGTGTGTTGCGAGCGTCTGCTTCCTCTTCCCGAGGAGCTCGCCCAGCGGTAGGCCCGAGACGGTGCACGAAGTCGCCGTGGTGTTCTTCAGCGTCAGCTTGTAGGAGATGCTCCCGGCGCCGGGGCTTCCGAGGATGACCGCGAAGCGCCCGGCCAGCTGGTTCCCCACGCAGTCGACCGCCGCCCGGTGGCCGAACGCAGTCGAGGCGGAGAGCGCCACGGCCGCGCCGACGACGAGCGCGGCCAGCGAGATCCGCATGCTCCGTCTCACGTCGCTCGAATACCCGGGAGTCATGCCTTCTATCGACTGGTTCCGGGCTGCCGAAGTTGGTTAAGCGCCGATTGAGTGAGTATCGGTTCAGGACTGGAAATCGTCCGGCCCACGTCATAGGCTCCGCCGGTCAGCCAGTCCAGGGGGAACACATGAATGGGGTCACTCGCCGCCGCGTTGCGGCGGTCGCCGTCTCGGCGGCGCTCGTACTGCTCGCGGGCGCCGTGCTTTCGTCCGGTTCGGCAGTCGCCGACGACGGCCAGCACGGGTTCGGCGGCCAGCGCGTCGGCACAGGCACCGACGATCCGAAGAGCGAGAATCATCGTGACCAGTCCTTGGCGCTCCGCGACATCACGCCGATCAAGCCGGCGGAGGGAGAGAACAAGGTCAAGCAGGAGTACGTGATGCGTCCGCCGGCAACCGGCACGGGTGCGCCCGACACCGCCGTGCAGACCGCAGTCGGTGCGGCCGCCGCACCGGCGCTCGGCGCGTCATTCGACGGCGTCGGCCAGGGCTTCACCGGACCGGCCGGGACGTTCACGGTCAACTCCGCGCCGCCGGACACGAACGGCCAGGTCGGACCGAATCACTACGTGCAGATCGTCAACAGCGCGTTCGCGATCTTCAACAAGAGCGGAACGGTGCTCTACGGGCCGGCCGCCACGAACACGCTTTGGAGCGGATTCGGCGGCGGTTGCCAGACGAACAACGACGGTGACGCGACGGTCGTCTACGACCGCATCGTGGACCGCTGGATCATCTCGCAGTTCTCGGTCACGACAAAGCCGTACTTGCAGTGCGTCGCGGTGTCGACGACGCCCGATCCGACGGGCTCGTACTACCGCTACGCGTTCCAGTACACAAACTTCCCGGACTACCCGAAGATGGGAGTCTGGCCCGACGCGTACTACGAGACGTTCAATCTCTTCAACGACGCAGGCACGGCATTCCTCGGGCCCGAGTTGTGTGCGTACGACCGCGCAAAGATGTTGACCGGCGCGGCTGCGACGCAACAGTGCTTCACGCTCTCGACCGCGTTCGGGGGGATCCTGCCGTCCAACGTCGACAGCGCGCAACTGCCCCCGGACGGGTCGCCGAACTACCTGACGGACTTCGCGACGAACGCCCTCGACTTCTGGAAGTTCCACGTCGACTGGGCAACACCCGCGAACACGACGATCACCGCTGCGGCGCAGATCCCGGTGGCGGCGTTCTCACCCGCCTGCAACGGCGGTGGAACGTGCGTTCAGCAGTCGGGCACGGCGCGGACGCTCGACTCGCTCGCCGACCGGCTCATGTACCGGCTCGCCTACCGCAACTTCGGCGATCACGAGTCGCTCGTCGTCACGCATTCGGTGACCGCGGGCACGTCGTCCGGCGTCCGCTGGTACGAGATCCGGACCCCGAACACGACGCCGAGCGTCTACCAGCAAGGGACATATGCGCCCGACGCGGCGTACCGCTGGATGGGGAGCGTCGCCCAGGATGGCTCGGGCAATATCGGGCTCGGGTTCAGCATCTCGAGCGCCTCGGTTCATCCGGGCATCCACTACACCGCGCACCTCACGTCCGACCCGGCAGGCGTGATGGGCCAGGGCGAAGGCGTGATCATCGACGGCGCCGGTTCGCAGACCGGAACGCTGAGCCGCTGGGGCGACTACAGCGACATCTCGGTCGACCCGGTCGACGACTGCACGTTCTGGTTCACGAGCGAGTACCTCAAGGCGAACGGGACGTTCAACTGGAGCACGCGCATCGGCACGTTCAAGCTCGCCGGCTGCGGCACACCCGACTTCGCGATCGCCGCGACGCCGGCCAGCCAGACCGTGAGCCCGGGCAGCCCGACGACCTACCAGGTCACCGTGACGCCGACCGGCACGTTCAACGGCGCTGTCTCGCTCACCTCGACCGGTCTGCCGGCAGGCGCGGTGGGGACGTTCAGCCCGAACCCGACCACCGGTGCTTCGACGTTCTCGGTCACCACCGACGCGTCGACGCCCACCGGGAGCTACCCGGTGACGATCACCGGCGTGAGCGGGTCGCTGACGCACAGCACGACGGTGACGCTCGTCGTCTCCACGCCAGACTTCTCGCTCTCGGCAGCGCCGGCGAGCAGCACGGTCACGGCGGGGGCCTCGACGACGTATTCCGTCTCGGTGACGCCGGCGGCCGGGTTCACCGGCTCCGTCTCCCTCGCTGCAAGCGGACTTCCATCAGGCGCCGCGGCGTCGTTCAGCCCGAACCCGACCACGGGCACCTCGACGATGACGGTTACGACAACGACGTCGACGGCGGCGGGCAGCTACCCGGTGACGATCACCGGGACGAACGGCACGCTGACGCACACGACGTCGGTGCAACTCGTTGTGCAAGCGGCTGCGCCCGACTTCACGTTGACGGCGTCACCGACGTCGCGCACCGTGACCCGCGGAACCACCACGACCTACGCGATCACCGTCAACAAGCTGAACGGGTTCTCAGGCTCGGTGAGCCTGAGTGTCGCAGGCCCTCCGAACCGCACGACAACGTCGTTCAGCCCGAACCCGACCACGTCGGCCTCGACGCTGACGATCACGACGCGATCGAAGACGACGCGTGGCACCTACACGCTCACGATCACCGGCACAAGCGGTGGCGTGTCACGCACCGTCAAGGTGACGCTGGTCATCAACTAGGAGTGCACAGGCCCGGCCGGGACTCTCCCCGGCCGGGCGACGTTCTCGCCCACGCGCGGTCTGCGCCATGATTGCCCGATCGAAGCTTCGCCGGATCAGCAATGAGGCGCGTCGACCGGGTCTCCGAGTACTTCCGCTCGAGCGTCTGGGTCGCACCCGCGGCCGGGGCAATCCTGGCCGTCGTGTTCGGTCGCGGCGCGGTCGCGATCGACCACGCGACGCACGCCCAGCTCGGCTTCAGCGGCGGTGTTGCCGGGGCGCGCAGCGTGCCGTCGACGATCGCCGCCGCCATGATCACCTTCACCGGGCTTGTCTTCAGCATTACGATCGTCGCCCTACAGCTCGCGAGCGGGCAGTTCTCGCCGCGCGTCATGCGCACGTTCCTGCGCGACCGCACGGGGCAGATCGCCCTGGCGACGTTCGTCGCGACGTTCAGCTTCGCGTTCACCGTGCTTCGGTCGACGAAGGCGGATGACGTCCCGGGACTGTCCGTGACGTTCTCGATCGTGCTCGTGTTCGCGAGCATGGGCGTGTTCATCCACTACATCAACCACACCGCCCACGCGATTCGCGCGGCGGCGATCATCGAGTCGGTCGCGCGCGAGACCCGCGAGTGCATCGACCGGAACTACCCCGTCGACCGTGGAACGGGCTCTGGCGCTTCTCCTCCCGTGGCCGGCGAGGGGACAGTCGTCTTGAACGAGGACGCGCCCGGCGTCGTGCTCGGATTCGACATCGACCGCATCGTCGAGCGCGCGGCCGCCGCGGGCGGCGTCGTGGCCATCGAACCGGCCGTCGGCGACTTCGTGCCCCACGGCGCGACACTCCTGACGCTGTACGGCATGACGCCCGGGGACTGCGACGTACGCTCGTTTATCGCGCTCGGCCGCGAGCGCACGATGCAGCAGGATCCGGCGTTCGGGATCCGGCAGCTCGTCGACCTTGCGACGAAGGCGCTGTCGCCGGGCATCAACGACCCGACGACCGCGGTGCAGGCGCTCGACCAGCTCCACGATCTTCTGCGGCGCCTGGCGACGAGACCGCTCCCGCCAGGCCGGGCCGTCGACGACAAGGGCGTCGTGCGCCTGAGCTTCCCGAGCCCGACCTGGGACGATTCGTCTCGCTCGCCTTGGACGGATCAGGATGTTCGGCGCGGGCAGCCTCCAGATCCACCGCCGCGTGCGCAGCGCGATCGAGGACTTGCTCGCCGTCACGACCGAGGAGCGTCAGGCGGTGCTGCGGGAGCAGCTGCAGCTCCTGGAGGCAGCTGCCGAGCGTGCGTTCCCCGACGAGCACGACCGGGCCGCCTCCACGCGGGCCGACCGGCAGGGCCTCGGCTCCTAGATCCGGAGGCGACGGAGCCGACACCGCTCCCGGACGACGCATCGGTCGGTGACGGTGAGCAGGTGCGGGATCGCGTCGGGCGCAATCTTCCGCTCCTTCGAGGCGAAGTCCTCAACCAGCTCCGCCCCACTGGAGTAGTGATTCAGGACGTCGTGATCGTCGACGAACTCCTCGACGAACAACTCCTCGCCGATCAGCAGGTCGACGGCCGCACGCGCACTGTCGGCCCGGCGGAAGAGCCACTCGCCGTCGATCTCGCACACGACGCTGCCGTCGATCTCGACCACCGGTTGCGGCCGGATCACCTGCAGGTCGAGGACGATCCCGCCGGGGATGAGCGTCTCTCGCATTCGACGTAGGACGTGCACGACGTCCTCCGGTTCCACTCATCAGAGCGACCAGGAGAAGACCACGATGTCGAACTCCGCTTGCGGAATCTCCAGGTCGCGTGCCGAACCGGCTGCGTAGGTGATCGTGTCGGCGAAGTGAGCCGGAAGCGCCGCACGGGCGATCCCTACCGACTCGGCATCGGTGTCGAAGGCGAAGACGCTCGCCGCCTGTTCGGCGATCCCGAGCGTCAGCCGCCCGTCGCCGCAGCCGACCTCGAGCACGCGCGCGCCGGCGAACTCGGCCAGGCGGCGCAGGGAGGCGAGATGCGCTTCTTCGGGGTCGAGAACGCCGGGCATGGGCGTACTAACTCAAGATCGCCGCCCCGGTGCAAGGGGCCGGCGAGAGCTCGTCGCCGACGCCGGGGCTCACGCTTGCACGGTGATCACGACCTTGCTCTTCGCGTGTCCCTCCCCGAGGTAGTGCATCGCAGCGGGCAGCTCGCTCAACTCGTAGCGCTTGTCGATCACCGATTGCACCGTGCCGGCCTCGAGCATCTCGGCGAGCACCTCAAGGTCCTGCCGGTTCAGGTTCGCAACGAAGAAGATCGTCTTTCGGCCGCCGAGCATCGACCCGATCTTCATCGCGATGATGTGGCCCAGGGGGCCGAGGAGCCGGTTCTTCTTCGGCCCGCCGACCAGCACGACGGTTGCGTTGGGCTCGAGCACGCGCTTGCATTTCGACCACGACGTGCGTCCCGCGTTGTCGAACATCACGTCGAAGCGCTCGCCGCTCCGCGTGAAGTCCTCGCGCGTGTAGTCGATCACGCGGTCTGCACCGAGTGAGCGTGCCTGCTCAACGTTCGCGGAACTGCACACCGCCGTCACGTGCGCGCCGAGCGCCTTGGCGATCTGCACCGCGAACGTCCCCACGCCTCCCGACGCGCCGTTGATCAGGACCCTCTGCCCCGGCTGAACCTGGCCGTGGTCGCGCAGCCCCTGCAGGGCGGTGACCCCGGCGACGGGCAGCGCGGCCGCCTCTTCGAAGGACACGCCGGCCGGCTTCCGCGCGACCCGCTGATCGGCAAGTGCGTACTCGGCGAAGCCCTCGGCGCGGCCGAAGACCTCGTCACCCGGCTGGAAGTTCGTGACGTCCTTACCGACCGCCGTCACGGTCCCCGCGACGTCGGAGTTGATCGGCAGGCTCTTCGGCTTGCGGATGCCCATCGACACCCGCCCCACCCACGGCCTGCCCAGCAGCGCGTACCAGTCCACCGCGTTCAGCGAGACCGCGTGCACGCGAATCAGAACGCCGTCATCGGTCAGGAGCGGGTGCTCGGTCTCCTCGAGCCGCATGCCCTCCGGCGGCCCGTACCCGTCGCGAACGATCGCCTTCATCGTCGTCCCCGTCTCCCGCTCGATCGCCATCGACATCACGTTCCTCCCTATACATTGTAAGTTTACGCTGTAAGATACAGTACAACGTACGCTTTGTCAATGGCCGTCCAACCTCGCCTCCCCCTCAGCCGTGAGCGGATCCTCGGGTTCGCCCTCGCCCTCGTGGACGAGAACGGCCTCGGGGCGCTGACGATGCGCAAGCTCGGCCAGGAGCTCGGCTTCGAGGCGATGTCGCTCTACAACTACGTCGCCAGCAAGGACGAGGTGCTCGACGGCATGCTCGACCTCGTCCTCGCCGAGGGCGAGCCGCCGTCGCCGGAGGGAGACTGGGCCGCGGCGATTCGCACGAGCGCGGTGTCGGTCCACGCGGCGATGACGCGCCACCCGTGGTCGTGCGCGCTGCTGATGGCTCCCGGTCGCCTCCGCCCTGCGCGCCTCGAGTACATGAACGCGCTGCTCGGACGGATCCGCGAGGCGGGGTTCTCCGCCGACACGACCTACCACGCCTACCACGTGCTCGACGGGCACATCTTCGGCTTCTCGCTCTGGGAGACCAGCCACTCTTCGATGTCGCAGGTGCAGATGAGTGAGCTCGCAGACTGGTTCAGAGAGCGCGTCACGACCGAGAAGCTC
>JBKJQL010000250.1:0-3690 GCA_046594035.1 Gaiellaceae bacterium | reverse complement strand
GATGGTTGATGCCACGGGGGCGTGGGTGTGGGGGCGGATCCAGACCAAGCAGGACGTTCGACTCGCCCGCTGGACAGCCGGGAGGCTGTTCAAGGGCGAGGCGGGCGTCCTGCGCCGGGTATGGGCCGTTCCCGGACGGGCGCAACCGTGGCATCAACCATCTAGGCCGTGCGGCGCGCGGGCTTCGTCAGCCCGGCGTGCTCGCCGCCCGCGGCTCGGAGGTCCGCTTGCTTCTCGAGCTCGGCGTTCAGCTCGGCGCCGAAGAGGATCGCCCACGCCGAGTAGTTCAACCACAGCATCAAGATCACACCCGCGGCGAGCGACCCGTACGTCTTCGAGTAGCTCCCGGCGAACGTCACGTACAGCGTGAAGAGCCCCGAGAGCGCGAGCCACAGCAGCGCGCCCACGAACGAGCCGGGCGTGACCCACTGCCAGCGTCGGTGCTCGATGTTCGGTGCGAAGTAGTAGATGAGCCCGAACAGCAGCAGCACCGCCACGAACGCGACCGGCCAGCGGGCGATGCTCCAGAAGAGCGTGAACGCGCCGCCGAAGTGCGCCTTGTTCGCGATCGCCTCGGCGAGCGGGCCACCGAAGACGATCAGCACGGCCAGCACGATGATCGTGGCCGAAGACAGTAGGACGAGCACGATCGCCGTGATCCGCGTCTTCCAGAAAGCCCTCGTCTCCATGCGGTCATACGCGCGGTTCACCGCCTTGATCACCGAGCCCATCGCGCCGCTCGCCGCCCAGGTCGCGCCTACGCCGCCGAGCACGAGGGCCGTGATGCTCGCACCGCCGTTCGAGTCCTTCTGCAGCCCCTCGATGAACTTGATCACGCCGCCCGGCGAGATCGGCGCGAGAAACGTCTGTAGCTGGTCGTACAGATGCAGCACGCCGAGCAGACCGAGGAAGAACGCGATCGCCGGGAAGAACGCGAGCATCCAGCTGTAGGCGATCTGCTGGGCGAGACCCATGCAGTCGTCCCCGAGGAACGCCGACCCCGCGCGCTTCGTGGCGGCGACCCAGTCGCCGCGCGACAGCTTCTGTGGCTCGTCGGCCGTGCTCAATCGCGGTTGCGAATCGACCAGCGACCGACGCGCAGCTTCTCGTCGCTCTCGCGACCACGACGCGCGAAGTACCGCATCGTCGCGCCGACGCCGCCGGCGAGGACGAAGCCGACGGATGCTGCGGCGCCCGCAACCACCGGCAGCTTGGCCTTCAACTTCCCGGAGATGTCCGCGGCTTGGCCGAGTTCCCCGCGCAAGTGCTCGACGGCCTCCGCGAGTTCGGTGCGCTGGGCATCGATCTCGCTGCGGATCTGCTCCGGTGTGCGCGCGGCAGCCATCAGTTCTTCAGTGCTTCGGTCGTCAGCTTGGCCTCGCGAATCGCCTGCTCGGGGACGGGCGGCGTTCCCTTCTTGATCTTGCCGAGTGCCAGCACGCCGAGCAGGCCTGCCAGCACGAAGAGCACGAGCGTGACGATCAGCAGCGCGAGCCAAGTCGCGAGGAAGGTCGCCAACGCAGCCACGATCGTCGCGAAGACGAAGCCGAGACCGAAGAGCGCGAGGAGCGCCGCGCCGACGCCCATGCCGATCCCGATGCCGAGAGCCGTGACCTTCTTCTTCAGCTCGAATGCGGCGAGCTCGATCTCGAGGCGCGCGATCGCCGACGCGTGCTCCGCGACCGACTTCGCCGCACCCCCGAGGCCGCCGTTTCGCTGCGGTTCAGACACGGGGGTGGGCATGACCTCTCCAGTCGAGCACCTTCGCGAGCAGGTAGCCGCCCGCGAGTGCCGCGCCGATCACGAGCCACGGGCTCGACCCGCCGCTCTTCTTTTTCTTCGGCTTCGGCCGCTCGAGCTGCGGGCCTGCCGGCGCGCTGCGCGGAGTCGCCGGCGTGCCGGGCGGCTCGTCGGTCGGTAGCTCGCCCTTGGCGCGCGCCGCGATCAGGCTCGGCTTCAGCTTGCGCAGGAACTCCGGATCTTCGGCCAGTGCCTCGCCGACCTTCGCCTTCACGCCGCCGCTGCGTTGGGCCTGCCGGACGAACTGCTCGAGCTTGTCCGCGGCGGAGTCGACTTTTTGATCGGCCTTTGTCATTTCTTGGTGGGCGGTGCCTCGCCGGTTGCGACGCGCCAGATCTTCGTCGCCACGCGGCGCGCGGCGATCGTGGAGGCGGCGCCGATCCCAGCGTACAGCCCTGTCCATAGTGCTTTCCGCAGCATCAGCCTCTGATGTGCCTACCCCAGTTCCGCTCTAAACGTGAGCAGCCGTTGCGCGATCAGGGCAGCCGCGCCCACGGGTGCGCCTGCTCGATCTGCGAGGCGAGGCGGAAGAGCGTCGCCTCGTCCGCGGGGCGCCCGATCAGCTGCACGCCGACCGGCAGGCCGTCGACGACGCCGAAGGGCACCATCGCGGCCGGTTGGCCGGTGACGTTCACGATTGGCGTGAACGGTGTGAACTCCCCGCCGCGGGCGAACTGCTCCCACGGGTCGTCGGGCTCGAACACCCACCCGATCGGCACCGGCAACTTTCCAAGGCCCGGCGTCAGAACGACGTCGACGTCGTTCCAGAATTCGACGATGCGGCGTGCAAGCCGTTGCAAGCCGACGACGCTCTGCGCGAAGACGACACTCGAGGTCTCGTGCGCTGCGGCAGCGAGCGCGCGGTTCAGCGGCTCGAGCAACTCCTGATCCGGGACCGGATACATCGCCGGTCCGACCTGCCAGATCTTCGCGAAAGCGCTCAGCAAGACGTCGTCGACCCACGGCGGCGTTTGCTCGACGATCTCGTGACCGAGCTCGGCGAGCGCGTCGGCGGCCGCACGCGCGACAGCGGTAACCGCATCGTCGACCGGGAACGGGATCGGTGGCGCCACGGTGAACGCGATCCGCAGTCGGCCAGGGTCGGCGCCGACCTCGTCGAGGAAGGGCCGCTCGGGTAGCGGCGCCCAGTGCGCATCGCCGGGCTCGTAGCCGGCGATCACATCCAGGAACGCGGCGGCGTCACGCACGGTGTGCGAAAGCGGACCGCTCTGCGACAGTTCGAGCGAGCCGCTGACGAATGGGGCGGGGGAGACGCGACCACGCGAGGGCTTGATCCCGAACAGGCCGCAGCACGACGCGGGGATGCGGATCGATCCGCCGCCGTCGGAACCGTGTGCGAGCGGCAGCGCACCGGCGGCCACCGCCGACGCCGCGCCGCCCGACGAACCCCCCGGTGTGCGCGAGGTGTCCCAGGGGTTGCGGCATGCGCCGTTGAGCGCGGACTCGGTGACGCACGTCGAGCCGAACTCCGGGGTGTTCGACTTGCCGAGCACGAGGAACCCGGCCTCCTTGATGCGGCGCACGACTGCAGCGTCGGTCGTCGGCACGTAGTTCGCGAACGCCCGTGATGAGAAGGTCGTGCGCACACCGGCCGTCTCGTTCAGATCCTTGACGAGCATCGGCACGCCTCTGAACGGGCCGTCGCTCGGCTCGGCGACGAGCGCCTGCTCGAAGCAATCCGTGACGAGGTAGTTGAGCTCCGGGTTCGTCGCCTCGATGCGCGCGATCGCAGCTTCGGTCAGTTCGCGCGGTGACACCTCACCTGCGCGAACCTGGCCCGCGAGGTCGAGCGCGTCGGTCAACGATTCAGATCGTCTGCCCGTCGAGATTCCACACAGGCCCCTGTGTGGCGACGAGCTGTGTGTCGCT
>JBKJQL010000168.1:0-10603 GCA_046594035.1 Gaiellaceae bacterium | reverse complement strand
GGTGAAGCTCGCGACGACGAACTTCGAGGCGTCCATGGTGACGAGACAAACACTGGTGCCGATGCAGGGACCGCTCCAGCCCGCGAAGGTGGCGTTGCCGGAGGGCGTCGCGGTGAGGGTCACGACGGCACCGCCGTCGTACGACGAGGAGCAGGTCGGACCGCAGTTGATCGCCGCGTCGGATGCGGTGACGACGCCGGTGCCGTTGCCGCTCTTCGAGACGGTGAGCGGATACGTGAAGCGCGCGGCGACCGATTTCGCCGCCGTCATGGCGACGACGCACGCGCCGTTGCCGGAGCAGGCGCCCGACCAGCCCGCGAAGGTCGCGCCGGAGTCGGGCGACGGCGAGAGGCTGACGTTGGTGCCGGCATCGAAGACCGCGCTGCACGCGGCGCCGCAGAAGATGGCGAGCGGCGACGAGATCACCGCGCCACCGCCGCTACGGCTGACGGTGAGCGCGTAGGTGATGCGCGTG
The DNA here is from genome assembly GCA_046594035.1 of Gaiellaceae bacterium. Lineage (GTDB taxonomy): Bacteria > Actinomycetota > Thermoleophilia > Gaiellales > Gaiellaceae > PALSA-600. The sequence continues at coordinate 10,128 of JBKJQL010000168.1, read as the reverse complement.
AAGGTCGCGGTCACGCTCTTGGCGGCGTCCATGGTGATGCTGCAGGTCACCGTCGTGCCGGTGCACGCGCCCGACCAGCCGGCGAAGGCGCTCGTCGTATCGGGTGCGGCGGTCAGTACGACAGCGGTGTTGAGCGTGTAGGCCGCGGAGCAACTCGAGCCGCAGTCGGTACCCGCGGGGTTCGACGTGATGAGACCGCCGCCGGTGCCCGTCTTGGCGACGCTGAGCGTGTTGGTCGTGCGGTTGAAGGTCGCGGTGACGCTCTTCACGCCGTCCATGACCATCGAGCAGTTGCCCGTCCCGGTGCAGGAGCCCGACCAGCCCGCGAAGCTCGAGGTGGCGTCACCGTTGGCGGTGAGGGTCACGATGGTGCTGCCGTCGAAGGGGGCCGCGCACGTGGTGCCGCAGCTGATCCCGCTCGGCGACGAGGCGACGGTGCCGGCGCCGGTGCCCGCGAGGCTCACGGTGACCGGATAGCTGAAGCGCGCGGTGACCGCCTTGGCGCCGTCGATGGAGAGAGAGCACGTGGCGGCGGTGCCGCTGCAGGCGCCGCCCCAGCCTACGAAGGTGGCGCCCGCGTCGATGGTGGCGGTGAGGACGACGGTGGTACCGGCGTTGAAGGTCGAGCCGCAGGTCGCCCCACAGTAGATGCCGATCGGCTCGCTGGTGATCGTGCCACCACCGGTGCGGGTGACGGTCACGCCGTACTGCTTGCGCGTGAAGGTCGCGGACACGTTCTTCGCCGCGTCGACGGTGACGGAGCAGGCCGCGGTGCCCGTGCACGCGCCCGACCAGCCGTCGAAGGTCGAGGTGACATCGGCCGACGCGGTGAGGTTCACGACGGTGCCGGCGTTGTAGGTCGCCGCGCAGGTCGACCCGCAGTCGATGCCGGCCGGCGTGGAGACGATGCCACCGAGGCCGTTGCCGGTTTTGCTCACCGTGAGCACGAAGGTGTTCGGCACGAAGCTTCCAGTGACGGTCTTCGCGGCGTCCATCGAGAGCAGGCACTGGCCGGTGCCGCTGCAGGCCCCCGACCAGCCGGCAAAGACCGACGAGCTGTCCGGCGTCGCGCTGAGCGTGACCACAGTGCCCGAGTCGTAGGAGACGCTGCACGTGCCGGGGCAGTTGATGCCCGCGGGCGACGACGTGAGGGTGCCGCCTCCAGCGCCCGCACGCGTGACCGAGAGCGTGTACGTGTTGGTGACGAAGGTCGCGTTGACGGACTTCGCCGCGGTCATCGAGACGACGCACGTGCCGGTGCCGGTGCAGATACCGCCCGTCCAGCCGGTGAAGGTCGCGCCCGTATTCGGGTTCGCGGTGAGCGTCACGCTCGTCCCGGAGTCGAACTGCGCCGAGCAGGTCGAGCCGCAGAAGATCGCCAGCGGCGACGAGGTGACCGTGCCGTTGCCGGTACGGTTGACCGTGAGCGTGTAGACGTTCTTGGTGAAGGTCGCGGTCGCGTTTTTCACGCCGTCGATGGTGAGCGTGCACGCGGCGGCGCCGAAGCACGCGCCCGACCAGCCCGTGAAGCTCGAGTTGCCGTCCGGCGTCGCGGTGAGCGTGACCTGCGTGCCCGCGGCGTACGACGCGCTGCACGTGGTGCCGCAGTCGATGCCGGCCGGCGTCGAGGTGAGGGTGCCGCCGCCGTTGCCGGTGCGGCTGACCGTCAGCGCGAAGGTGTTGGGCGCGAAATTCGCGGTGAGAACCTTGTTGGCGTCCATCGAGAGGAGGCACTGACCGGTGCCGCTACACGCGCCCGACCATCCCGTGAAGATGCTGGCGGCGTTGGGGGTCGCGGTGAGCGTGACCAGCGTCCCCGACTCGTACGAGCTCGCGCAGGTCGCGCCGCAGTCGACGCCCGCGGGGCTCGAGGTGACGGTGCCGTTGCCCGTGCCGGCCTTGGTCACCGTGACGGAGTAGGTGTTGGTCACGAAGGTCGCGCTGACCGTGGCGGCCTGGGTCACGTTGATCGAGCACGTCGAGGTGCCGGTGCAGGCGCCGGTCCAGCCGGTGAACGTGGCGCCGCGATCCGGCGTCGCCGTGAGCACGACCGCCGTGCCCGACTCGAACGAAGCCGAGCAGGTCGCGCCGCAGAAGATCGCCAGCGGCGACGAGGTGACCGTACCGTTGCCGGTGCGGTTGATCGTCACCGTGTAGAAGTTCTTGGTGAACGTCGCGCTGACACTCTTGGCGGCGTCCATGGTGACGTTGCAGGCGGCGATGCCGGTGCACGCGCCCGACCAGCCCGTGAAGCTCGAGTTCGCGTCGGGCGCCGCGGCGACGGTGACCACCGTGTACGCGTCGTAGATGACCGAGCAGCTCGTGCCGCAATTCACGCCCGGGGCCGGCGTCGAGGTGAGCGTGCCGTTACCCGAGCCGTTCTTGCTGACGGTGAGCGCGTAGGTCGCCTTGGTGAAGGTCGCGGTGACCGAGCGCGCCTGATCCATGGTGACCGCGCACGCGCCGGAGCCCGCGCAGTGGCCCGACCAGCCCGCGAAGAAGGACGTCGAGTTGGGCGTCGCGGTGAGGGTGACCTGCGTGCCGGCGTCGAACGCCTCGCTGCAGGTATTGCCGCAGTTGACCGTGCCCGGGCTCGAGGTGACGAGGCCGCTGCCGGAGCCGGCGCGGTTCACCGAGAGCGTGAAGGTGTTGACGACGAAGTTCGCCGTCACGTTGCGCGCCTGCGTCATCGACAGCGTGCACTCCGCCGTACCGACGCACGACCCGGTCCAGCCCGTGAAGGCCGAGCGTTCGTCGGGCGTCGCCGTGAGCACGACCTGCTGACCCGACTCGAACGACGCGTTGCACGTCGCGCCGCAGAAGATCGCGAGCGGCGACGAGGTGACCGTGCCGCCGCCGTTGCCGGTGCGCGAGACGGTGAGCGTGAAGAAGTTCTTGCTGAAGGTCGCGGTGACGGAGCGGTTGCCGTCGATGGTCAGCTGGCAGGCGCCGGTGCCGGTGCACGCGCCCGACCAGCCCGTGAAGGACGAGTTCGAGTCGGCCGCCGGCGTCAGCTGTACGACCTGGCTCGACTGGTACGTCGCCTGACACGTGCCGCCGCAGCTGATGCCGCTCGGCGCCGAGGTGACAATCCCCGTGCCGGAGCCGGTCTTGCTCACCGTGAGCGTGTAGCTCGCGCGAACGAAGGTGGCCACCGCCGTATGCGGCGAATTCATCTCGAGCGTACAGGTGAGCGAGCCGCTGCACGCGCCCGTCCAGCCCGCGAAGATCGACTGCGAGTCGGGCGTCGCGGCGAGGGTGACCAGCGTCGCGTTGTCGAAGTCGAAGGTGCACGTCGTGCCGCAGCTGATGCCGGCCGGCGACGAGGTGATGGCACCGCCGCCGTTGCCAGCCTTCGACACGTTCAGCGTGTAGGTGAAGTGCGCGCGAACGGTCTTCGAGCCGGTCATGGTGAGGGTGCAGGAGGCGGTACCGGTGCAGTCGCCGCTCCAGCCGACGAAGTTCGCGCCCGGGTCCGCATCGGCGGTGAGGGTCACGATCTGGCCGGCCTCGTAGCTCTGCGAACAATCGGAGCCGCAGTAGATGCCGTCCGGTGCCGAGGTGACGACACCGCCGCCCGCGCCGATGTCGACGGAGAGATCGTAGCTGAAGGCCGCGAACGACGCGCCGACCGAGCGCGCGCCGCTCATGGTGACGTCACACGTGCCGGTGCCGGTGCAGGCGCCCGTCCAGCCGAGGAAGGAGCTCGTGCCGCTGGCGACCGCGGTGAGGCTGATCACCGAGTCGGCCTGGAACGTGGCCGTGCACGTCGACCCGCAGTTGATGCCGCTCGGCGACGACGTGACCGAGCCCTGGCCGGTGCCGGTCTTGTTGACGGTGAGCGCGAAGTTGCCGAGAGAGAAGGTCGCGGTCGCGCTCCTGGCGCTGTTCATGGTCATCGTGCAGGGGCCCTGGCCCGTGCAGACGCCGCCGCTCCAGCCGACGAACGAGCTGGTCGCGCTGGGCGTCGCGCTGATGGTGACGACCGTGCCGGAGTCGAAGAGCGCGCTGCACGTCGACCCGCAGTCGACGCCGCTCGGCGTCGAGGTGATGGTGCCCTGGCCGTTGCCCGCGCGGCTGACCGTGAGCGCGAACGCGTTGGTACTGAAGGTCGCGCTGACCGTCTTGTTCGCGTTCATCGTGAACGTGCAGACGCCGTTGCCGCTGCAACCCGCGTTGCCGCCCCAGCCCACGAAGGTCGCGGTCGCATCGGGCGTCGCCGTCAAGGTGACGACGGCGCCCGAGTCGAAGGTCGAGGAGCAGGACGCGCCGCAGTAGACGCCCGCGGGCGACGAGGTGACCGTACCCGCGCCGGTGCGCGTCAAGCTCAACGCGAAGGCGTTGCGCGTGAAGGTCGCGCTCGCGCTCTTCGCGGCGTCCATGGTGATCTGGCAGGTGCCGGTGCCGGTGCAGACGCCCGCCCAGCCCGTGAAGGTCGAGTTCGCGTCGGCGGTCGCGGTGAGGGTGACGGGCGTGCCTCCGTCGTAGAGCGCGCTGCACGTCGCGCCACAGTCGATGCCGGCCGGGCTCGACAAGACGGTGCCCCCGCCGGAGCCCGTTTTACTCACGGTGAGCGCGACGCGGCTGCGCGCGAACGTCGCGGTGACCGAGCGCGGCGCGGTCAGGGTGAGCGTGCACGCGCCGACGCCGGCGCACGCGCCCGACCAGCCCGTGAAGGTCGAGGTGTTGTTCGGCGTCGCCGTGAGGGTGACGACGCTTCCGGAGTCGTAGCTCGCGCTGCACGTCTGGCCGCAGTCGACGCCGACCGGCGTCGAGACGACGGAGCCGCCGCCGAGGCCGGCCTTGGTGATGCTGAGATCGAACGTGTTGGTGATGAAGGTCGCGGTGACCGACTTCGCCGCGTTCATGGTCACCGTGCACGTCGAGGAACCCGTGCACGCGCCCGCCCAGCCCTGGAACTGAGCGCTCGCGTCCGGGGTCGCCGTGAGCGTCACGACCACTCCAGACAGGAAGCTCGCCGAGCAAGCCGCGCCGCAATAGACCCCCGCGGGCTCGCTGGTGACCGTGCCGCCCGAACCGACGCGGTTGAGCGTGAGCACGAAGCTCTCGCGCGCGAAGGTCGCGGTGACGCTCTTGCTGCCGTCCATCGTGAGCGTGCATGCGCCGGTGCCGGTGCACGCGCCCGACCAGCCCGCGAACGTCGACGTCGTGTCCGGCGTCGCGGAGAGCGCGACCTGCTGGCCGCCTTCAAAGTCGAACGTACAGGTCGTGCCGCAGGAGACTCCCGCCGGCGACGACGTCACGGTGCCGGAGCCCGTTCCGGTGCGCGACACCGTGAGCGGGAAGCGGTTCTTCTCGAACGTCGCCGTGATCGTCTTCGCCTGGTTCATCGTCACCGTGCAGACGCCCGCGCCGGTGCACGCGCCGGTCCACGCGGAGAAGACCGACGTCGACGAGGGCGTCGCGGTGAGGGTGACGACGGTGTTCGAGTCGTAGGACGTCGAGCACGTGTTGCCGCAGTCGATGCCGCTCGGCGTCGACGTCACCGTGCCGGTGCCGCCGCCCGCGCGGTTCACCGCCAGCAGATAGGTATTCGTCGTGAAGGTCGCGCCGACCGACTTGTTGCCGTTCATCGTCAGCGTGCAGGTGAGCTGGCTGCCCGTGCAGCCGCTCGACCAGCCGAGGAAGCTCGCCGTCGAATCGGGCGACGCCGTCAGCGTGACCACAGCGCCGGAGTCGAAGGTCGTGTTGCACTGCGCGCCGCAGTAGATGCCCTGCGGATCGGAGGTCACCGTGCCCGCGCCCGTGCGCGTCAGCGAGACCGTGAAGGTGCGCTTCATGAACGTCGCGGTGACGTTCTTCGCGCCGTCGAGGGTGACGCTGCACGACCCCGTGCCCGAGCACGCGCCCGTCCAGCCCGCGAAGGTCGAGTTGGAGTCGGGGGTGCCAGTGAGCGCCACCACGACGCCGCCGTCGTAGCTCGCGCTGCACGATGTGCCGCAGTCGATGCCCGCCGGATTCGACTGCACGAGACCGCCGCCCGTGCCGGTGCGGGTGACCGTAAGCGGGTAGCGGTTCTTCTCGAAGGTCGCCGTGACGCTGCGCGCCGCCGTCATCGTCAGCGTGCAGGCGCCGGTGCCCGCGCACGACCCCGTCCACCCCGTGAAGACCGAGATGTTCGACGGCGTCGCCGTCAGCGTGACGACGCTCGCGGAGTCGTAGGTCGCGCTGCACGTGCTGCCGCAGTCGATGCCTGACGGCGTCGAGGTGACCGTGCCGGCGCCGCCGCCCGCCTTCACCACCGTGAGGCTGAAGGTGTTCGTCGTGAACGAAGCGCCGACGCTCTTCGCCGCGTCGACGACGACGACACACTGGCCGGTGCCCGTGCACGCGCCCGACCAGCCCGCGAAGGTGGTGGTCGCGTTGGGCGTCGCCGTGAGAGTGACCGTCGTGCCGGCGTCGTAGGTGCCGCCGCACGCCGCGCCGCAGAAGATGCCGCCCGAATCGCTGGTGATCGTGCCGCCGCCGGTGCGCGTCACCGTGAGCGTGAAGCGCTTCTTCGTGAAGGTCGCGGTCACGCTGCGGTTCGTGTCCATGAGGATCGAGCAGCTCGCCGACCCGCTGCACGCACCCGACCAGCCAGCGAAGACCGAGTTCGCGTCGGGGGTCGCGGTGAGCGCGACCTGCTGGCTCGCGTCGTAGCTCGCGGTGCAGCTGGCGCCGCAGTTGATCCCCGCCGGATTGCTGACGATGGCGCCGCCGCCGTTGCCGTTCGAGGCCGCCGTGAGCTGGAAGATGCCGCGCGTGTAGGTCGCCGTCACCGTCTTCGCCGAGTCCATGGAGAGCGTGCAGGTGCCCGTGCCCGCGCACGACCCACTCCAGCCCGAGAACGACGAGCCGACATCGGGCTGCGCCGTCAGCGTGACGATGGTCGCGCGATCGTAATCGGCGACACACGTCGTTCCGCAGTTGATGCCTTGCGGTACCGACGTGATCGCGCCCGTTCCCGTGCCCGCCTTGCTCGCGGTGACGCGGAAGGTGAAGCGCGCGGTGACCGCCTTCGCCGCGTCCATGGTGACGACGCAATCGCCGGTGCCGCTACACGCCCCCGACCAGCCCGCGAAGTTCGCCGTCACGTCCGGCTGCGCGCTCAGCGTGACCACCGCGTTCGCGTCGTAGTCGGCGGAGCAGACCGCGCCGCAGTAGATGCCCGCCGGCGCCGAGGTGACCGTGCCGCCGCCGCGGCCCGTGTTGACCGCGAGGTTGTAGACGACGCGCGAGAAGGTCGCGGTCACCGACTTGCTGGCGTCGATGGTGACGAGGCAGTTGCCGGTGCCGCTGCACGCGCCCGACCAGCCCGCGAAGACCGAGTTGCTCGTCGCCGCCGCCGACAAGCTGTCCTGCGTGCCGTTCAGGTACGTCGCCTGGCACGACGCGCCGCAGCTGATGCCGTTCGGGTTCGAGGTGATCGACCCGGTGCCCGAGCCCGTGCGATTGACCGTGAGCTGAAGCAGGTTGCTCGTGAAGCTCGCGGTGACGCCTTTCGCCGCGTTCATCATCACCACGCAGGTGTCGGTGCCGTTGCACGCGCCGCCCCAGCCCGCGAAGAGCGACGTGGAGTTGGCGGCCGCGGTGAGGGTGACGACCGCGTCCGGATCGAACTCCGCCGCGCACGACGAACCGCAGTTGATGCCAGGCAAGCTCGACGTGACGAGGCCGTTGCCGCCGCCCGAGAGCAGCTTGTTGACCGTGAGGCGATAGGTGAAACGCGCGGTGACCGTCTTCGCCGCGTCCATGGTGACCACGCAAGCGCTGGTGCCCGTGCACGCGCCCGTCCAGCCCGCGAACGTCGCCGTCGACTCCGGCATCGCGGTGAGGGTGACGATCATGCCCGAGTCATAAGAAGCGCTGCAGAGCGGGCCGCAGAAGATGCCGAACGGATCGGACAAGATGGTGCCGCCGCCGCTGGCCACGTTGGTCGTGAGGCTGTACTTCACCCGCGAGAACGTCGCGTTGACGAAGGCCGGCGCGTTCACGTTGATCGTGCACTGCGCGGCCGACCCGGTGCAGGAGCCCGTCCAGCCGACGAAGGTCGAGCTCGGGTCGCGGACGGCGGTGAGCGTGAGGAGCGTGCCACTCGCGAACGCCGCGGCGCAGCTCGACCCGCAGTCGATCCCCGGCGGTGACGACGTCACCAGACCGCCGCCCGTACCTTGCAAACCGATGGTGACGACGTGGCTCTGGCGCGTGAAGGTCGCGTTGACCGTCGCCGCGCTCTCCAGCGTGAACACACACTGGCCCGTGCCGGTGCACGCGCCCGACCAGCCCGCGAAGGTCGACGACGAATCGGGGGACGCGCTCAGCGTGATCAGCTGGCCCGTCGGGTAGGTCGCGCTGCAGGTGTTGCCGCAGCTGATCCCCGGCGGCGTCGACGACACGGTGCCGCCGCCGGTGCCGACGCGGTTGATCGTCAAGACGTAGTTCGTGCGCGTGAAGGTCGCGCTCACCGTCTTCGCCTGATCCAGCGTGACCGTGCAGCTGCCCGTCCCCGCGCACGCGCCGCCCCAGCCACCGAAGCTCGCGCCCGGATCGGCGGTCGCGCTCAGCTGCACCACCGCGCCGATGTCGAAGGGCGCCGCGCAGACGCTGCCGCAGAAGACGCCGAGCGGCGTCGAGTTCACGGTGCCAGAGCCGTTGCGCGTCACCGTGAGCGTGTAGGTGATGCGCGAGAAGGTCGCGGTCACGAAGCGGACGCGATCGACGTCGAGCGCACACGGACCCGCGCCGCTGCACGCGCCCGACCAGCCCGTGAAGGTGCTCGTCGTATCGGGCGTCGCCGTGAGCGTTATCTGCGTGCCGGAGTCGTAGCTCGCCGCGCACTCGGTGCCGCAGTCGATGCCCATCGGGACCGAGCGAACGGTGCCGGCGCCCGTCCCCGCGCGGTTCACGACGACCGGGAAGATCTTCTTCGTGAAGGTCGCGCTGACGGCCTTCGCCTGATCCATTCGGACGACGCAGCGCTCGGTGCCGTCGCACGCGCCGGCCCACGAGATGAAGTTCGAGTGGATGTCAGAAACCGCCGTCAGCTCGACCGACGTGTTCGGATCGTACTCGGCCGCGCAGTTCGCGCCGCAGTCGATGCCGCTCGGCGCCGAGCGCACGACGCCGGAGCCGGTGCCGACGCGGCGAACGGTGAGCGGATACGTGCAGCGCGCGGCCACCGTCTTCGGGCCGTCGACGGTGAGGACGCAGTCGACGAGACCGGTACAGTCGCCCGTCCAGCCCGCGAAGTGCGCGGTGGGATCGGGCGTCGCGCTGAGGGTGACGATCGAATTGACGTCGAAGGTCGAGCTACAGTCGGCGCCGCAGTCGATGCCCGCGGGCGCCGAGCCGATCGAACAGCCGGGCGTGCTCAGCACCGCCACAGGGAAGGTGATCTTCGTGAACTTCGCCTTCACCGTATAGACCTGATCGACGACGACGGTGCACGCGGCCGTGCCCGTGCAGGGGCCCTCCCAGCCGTCGAAGGTCGCGGTGGGATCGCTCTGCGCGGTGAGCGTGACCGACGTGCCGGCCGAGTACTCCGCGCGACACGTGCCGCCGCAGGCGATCCCGGCAGGGGCGGAGGTGACGACGCCCTCGCCCGTTCCCGTCTTCTCGACGACGAGATCGTAGCGCTTCTTCGTGAACGTCGCGGTCGCGTTCTTCGCGCGATCCATGGTGAGCGAGCAGGTGAGCCCCGTGCCCTCACACGCGCCCGACCACCCCGCGAAGTCGCTGAAGCGATCGGGGACAGCGGTGAGCGTGACGAGGATGCCGTGCGCGAAGAGGTGCGTACACGGCGAATTCGCCGGGCAGTTGATGCCCGCGGGCTGCGAGGTGACGACGCCACCGCCCGCGCCTGCGAGGAAAACGTTGAGCGGATAGGCCGTGGTGGTGAACGTCGCCGTGACGTTGCGGACCTCGGCGTCGAGGCGCACGACGCAGTTGCCGGTGCCCGTGCAATCCCCGCCCCAGCCCGAGAAGAGGCGACCGGGCTCGGGGACCGCGTTCAGCGTGACCTCGGTGCCCTTCGGGAAGATGACCGACGACAGCAAGCAGTCGGCGCGGCAGTCGATGCCCGGCGGGCTCGACACGATGGCGCCGCCGCCCGTGCTCGTCAGCGAC
>JBKJQL010000141.1:0-15381 GCA_046594035.1 Gaiellaceae bacterium | reverse complement strand
GCCTCGCCCTCGAACAGCCATCCCGGCTGTCCAGCGGGCGAGTCGAACGTCCTGCTTGGTCTGGATCCGCCCCCACACCCACGCCCCCGTGGCATCAACCATCTAGCGCTGACGCTGACGGTAGGCGCGCGTCTTCTTGCGGTTGCCGCAGAGCTGCATCGAGCACCACGTCGCGGAACGGTTCGGCGAGTAGTCGTAGAACGACCAGCAACAGTTGCGGCACGCCTTCAGCCTCGGCCAGCTCCCGTCGAGCATCGCGCCGAGCGCGATCGCGACGATCTCGTCGAGCGCGTCTCGCGGCGCACCGACGCCCACCTGCCCCCGGGCGTCGAGTTGCAGCGGCATGCGCGCCGAGGCGGCGTTCACGGTCGCGAGCGCCGGCTGCTGGAGCGCGTGGCCGTTGTTCGCGAGTGCGAGCGCACGCAGCGCCTCGCGCAGCTCGCGGGCGCGCTCATCCTCGCCGGTGAGACCGCGCTCGGCGAGCCAGTCCGGGAGCCAGTCGTCGCCGTGCTCGACGTTGACGCTGTTCAGGAGCAGTTGCACCTGCCGCAGCGGCTCGGGCGCAGCTTTCGGGACGTCGTACCGTGGCAACGATTGCTCCTCGCTCTCGACACCAGTAGTCTTCTACTACTGGTGTTCCTGCGCCGCATCCTATACCCGCTCGGGCTCGTCTCGGCCAGGCTGCGCGGCGGCGGTGGCCGACTCGGGCTCGTTGCGCTCGGCGTGATCGCCGGCGCCGCGGTGCTGGCGGCGGTGCTCGCAGGGCGACTGGTGATGCAGGACCGCGCGCTCGCCGACGCCACGGCCCAACTCGCTCCGGGCGACCGTCAGGTTCAGGTGACGTGGAGCGGCGCAACGAACGACTTCGTGCAGCTCGACGCGTTCGTCTCCCCCACGATTCGCCGGTTGACGGGCGACAAGCCCGCAGCCGCGATGCTCTTCCGCGAAGCGTCGATCCAGCGGCGCCTGGTCAACCTGCGCGCCGCGGACGACCTCGGACGCTGGGTGAACCTCGTCTCCGGGCGCGTGCCCACGATCTGCAAGCCCTCCCATTGCGAGGTGCTGCGCCTCGGGGGGGCCGGCAGGGTCCCGTCGACGAAGGTGCTTCGGCTGATCGAGGTCGGACGTGCGGTGCTGAAGCCTGACGCGCCGTTCGCGCCCTTCGTGCTTCCGACTCCGCCGACCGAGATGGTCGCGCACGCTGTCCGCTACCACACGCCACAACCGTCGCCCGTCGTGATTGCGAACGGCGTCGCCGGCCTGTCGAACACACCCGAGCTCGAGACGTTCTACCGCTCCTACGCCTGGTTCCTGCCGATCGCGGGAGGTGATGTCCATCCGTGGGCGATCGGTGCGTTCCAGTCCCGAGTCCAACAGCTCTCGTCGCAGATCGAGGCGAGCTCCGACGGCTTCCAGGTCACCGCGCCGACCGAGACGCTCACCGAGGCTGCGGGCTCGTCGCGCGCCGCCGCGCGGCGGCTGCTCCTGCTCGGCGGCGAAGGCGGAGCGTTGCTGCTTGCGTTCACGACCCTCGCCGCGGCAGCACTTCGGCGCGACGTCACCGATGCTCGGCGGCGGCTGACGTGGTTCGGCGCGCGCCGGTGGCAAGTCGAGTTGTTCACGCTCGCCGAGTCGACGGCGGTCGCCGCGTTCGCGACCGCCGCCGGCTGGACGCTCGGCGGCGCCGTCGCTGCATTCGTCGCCGCGCGAGCGGGCTCCCCCGCTTCCGAGGTCGTCTCCCACGCACTGCTGTCGCGCGGTGGGATCCTCGGCGCGCTCGGGGTCACGCTCGTCGCCGGGCTGCTGCTCTTTGCGACCGTGCGCGCTCCCGCGGTGCAGGTCGGCCACCTGGCGTTCACGCCGCTGGATGCGGCCGCGCTCGGCGCGATCGCAATCGTGCTCGTCGGCTGGGCTCGCGGCTCGGTCGACGCACAGGAGCTCTCCTCGAACGGCGGGACGAGTGCGTTCCTGCTCCTCGTGCCGGCGCTGATCGTCTTCGCCGGGGCGGTTCTCTGCGTGCGGCTCCTCGCCCCGGCGCTCCGCGCCCTCGGCCGCGCGGGCCGTCGCGGCCCAATCGCGTTGCGTCTTGCAGCCGCGTCGCTCGCTCGCAATCCGGGCCATGCGGCAATCGCCGCCACCTTCCTCGTCGCCAGCCTCGGTCTCGCCCTCTTCGCCGTCGTCTACCGCTCGACGCTCCTGCACGGACAGCGCGACGAGGCGGCGTATGCGGTTCCCGCGGCGCACGTCCTCAGCGAGGATCTGGCGCAACTCGTGCCGGTGCTGCACGGCCCGCCTCCGCCGTCGTCGACCGAGGTGCTGCGCCTGTCCGGCAACGTCTCGTCGGGAACGACGTTCTGGTTTCTCGGACTGGAGAGCCTCGACCACGTGGGCGGCTGGCGCAGCGATTTCTCCGCGCGGCCCGTGCACCAGCTCGGCGCGGCGATCGCACCGCACAAGAACACGGCCTTGCACACGACGGCGCTGCCGCGCGGCCGGAAGTTCACGCTCGGGGTGAAGGCGAAGGGCGACGACGTCTCGGTGCGCGCGATCTTTCGTTCGTCACTCGGCGACTACGAGAGCATCCCGCTCGGGCACACGCTCGACGGGAGGACAGTCGTGCTGCACGGCCGGGTGCCGTTCGCGCGCGCGACGCTGGCGCAGGTCGAGCTGAACCTGAGGAACGGCGGACGCAATTCCGCGAACGGCGGCACCGGGCTTCAACCCGCGGCGAAAGGCGTCCTCACGTTCGGCATACCGCGCGTCGACGGCCGTCCCGTCGTGAGCGCATTCGCGTCGTGGATCGGAACAGGCGGGGTCAGCGGCACCGCGTCCCAGCTCGGCTACGTGCTCACTCCCGACCGGACGAGCCGCTTCCGTCCTCGCCAGCCGACGGATGGATCGGTGCTGCGCGTGCTCGCGACCCCGCACGTCGTCGCAGCCGCCGGGCCCAACGGCATCCTTCCGCTCCAGATCGAAGGCGAGCTCGTCGCGGCACGCGTCGTCGGTGTCGTCGAGCGTTTCCCGTCGATCGTCGGAGACGCGGTGATCGCAGACCGCATCACCGCGGCGACGATCCTGGACACGCGCTCGCCGGGGCTCGGCACGACCAACGAGCTGTGGCTGAACACGCCGCTACGCCCGAACGTCGCGCAGCTCGCGGTGCAGTCGCGCGCGGACACGCTGGCACGGCTGCAGGCCGACCCGCTGGCGCGGGGGGCGCTGCTCACCCTGGCGGGAACCGCAGGAGTTGCGCTGTTGCTGGCGCTCGTTGGCTTGCTGCTCGCGGTGGTCGGCGATGTCCGCGACGATCGCGGCGAGCTGTTCGACCTGGAGGCGCAGGGCGCATCGCCGGCGACGATTCGCGCGCATCTTCGGCTGCGCGCGTTGCTCGTTGCGGTGTTCGGGATCCTCGGCGGGATCGTGCTCGGTGCAGTGCTTTCGGGGATCGTGATCTCGCTCGTCTCCGTGACGGCCGCCTCAGCGAGCCCCGAGCCGCCGCTGCTGCTCTCGCTCGACGTCCCGCTGCTCGCTGCCGCCGCGGCCGGCTACGTCCTGCTCGCGGCTCTGCTCGTCATGACCGCGACCGCACTGCGCGGGCGCGCTCCGGCGCGCGCGGCCGAGGTGGCTGCATGAGCACCGCGATCGAGCTGCGCGACGTGTTCCGTGTGCATTCGACGCCGGAGGGGGATGCGGCGGCGCTGCAGGGACTGTCGTTGCAGGTCGAGGACGGCGAGGTGCTGACGGTGCTCGGTCCGAGCGGGTCCGGAAAGTCGACGCTGCTCCGCCTGCTCGCCGGCCTCGAACGTCCATCAGCGGGGGTCGTGCGCGTCTATGGCGAGGACGTCGGCAAGCTGCCCTCGCGCCGTCTCGCACGCTATCGCTCGACGCTGCTCGGCTACGCCGACCAGCACTACGGCCGGGCGCTCGCTCCCGAGCTGACCGCGCGCGACCTGGTCGCGTTGCAGCTCGGCCTGCGCGGCACGACGCGCACGGAGCGCCTCGCGCGCGCGGACGAGCTGCTCGAGCGCGTCGGTCTCTCAACGAAGCGCAACCGGTATCCGGCGGAGCTCTCGGGCGGCGAGCAACAACGCGTCGCGCTGTGCGCAGCGCTCGCACACCGGCCGAAGCTGTTCCTCGCCGACGAGCCCACGGGCGAACTCGACTCCGCGACCGCGAATCAGGTCTACGACATGCTGAACGAGCTCGTGCGTGAGCACCGGTGCACGACCGTGATCGTCAGCCATGACCCGGAATCTGCCCGTATCGCCGATCGCATCGTCCGCATCCGCGACGGGCGCGTCTCCGAAGAATGGGGACGCGAGGGCGAGGAGAGCGACACGATCGTCGTCGGCCGCGGCGGCTGGCTGCGCCTGCCGGAAGAACTGCTGCTCCGCGCCGGGATCGGCGCAAAGGCCACGGCCCGCTTCGACCATGGTGGCGTGGTCGTGACTCCGACCGCGGGACCTAGTGTTGACTCAACACAAAGCCTCGAAGTGCCGCTCACTCCCGCTTCCGCGGGCGCGCAGGTCGTGGGAGCGAAGGGACTTACGCGAAGCTACGGCGAGACGGTCGCGCTTCGGCCCGTCGACCTCGAGCTCTACGGAGGCCGGCTGCACGCGATCACCGGGCCATCTGGTTCCGGGAAGACGACGCTGCTCCACCTGCTCGCAGGCCTCGAACTGCCCGATGCCGGAACGGTCACGGTCGGCGGCGTCGAGCTGACCTCGCTCGATCGAACGGCGCGCGCGGCGATCCGCCGCGAGCAGATCGCCTACGTTGGCCAGCACGCAGGGCTCGTCCCGCACCTTTCCGCGCTCGAGAACGTCGAGCTGGTCCTCGCCCTGCGCGGGCTCGACGGCGGGCGGCTCGCGGCACTCGCCGCCCTCGAATCGGTGGGCCTCGAGGAGCGCGCGACCCAACGGGTGGCGCGGCTCTCACAGGGTGAGCGGGCGCGGGTGGCGATCGCGCGCGCGGTCGTCTCTCAGCCGAAGCTGCTGCTGGCCGACGAGCCCACATCTCGCCTCGACGGAGCGAATGCGATCTCGGTCGCGATCCTCCTGGCCCGGCTCGCCCGGGACATCGGGGCGGCGATCGCCTGCGCGACCCACGATCCGCTCGTGATCGAGCAGGCGGACAGCCAAATCTCACTTTCGTAGCTCCCTCGTTTGGGGGAGGGGCGCTGCCCACAGGCAACCGATTCCTTGTAGTGCGGTGGCGACTCTAGATGTGCGGCAATCGACGATCTTTTCGCGGCTTCGAGGCCTCCTCGAAGTCACGCGCCTCGTGCGTACCAGCGAGGAGCTGCCCGAGCTCCTGGCCGCAATCGCCCGCACCGTCTCGGATTCGCTCGCGTTCCGCACCGTCGTGATCAACCTCTACCGCCAGGAGTGGGACGA
Organism: Gaiellaceae bacterium; assembly: GCA_046594035.1. Classification (GTDB taxonomy): domain Bacteria; phylum Actinomycetota; class Thermoleophilia; order Gaiellales; family Gaiellaceae; genus PALSA-600. The sequence continues at coordinate 9,985 of JBKJQL010000141.1, read as the reverse complement.
CTTCGTCGTCACCACCGTCTACGGCAGCGACGAGGGGCGCGAAGCGTTGCTCGGCCAGGTGCGTCAGGTGAGCGACTGGGAGCCGCTGCTCGACCAGCGCTTCCTACAGCGCGGCGCCTATCTCGTGCCCTCCGGCGAGTTCGACTGGGAGTCCCTCGCCACCTACACGCCTGACCTCCCCGTCAGCGACGACCCGAACGCGTGGCACCCCGACGACGCGCTCTTCGCCCCGATGCGCGGCGCCGACGGCCGGCTACTCGGGATCCTCTCGGTCGACGAGCCGATCTCCGGACGCAAGCCGAGTGGCGACGAGATCGACGTCCTCGTCGCCGTCTCCGAACACGCTGCCCTCGCAGTCCAGGCCGCGCAGGAAGCTGCACGTGCCCAGGCGAACCGCGATTCGCTCGAGCGCCTGCTCGCCGTCTCCGCATCGCTCAACGAATTGTCCGACACGACCGAACTACTGCAGCACGTGTGCGCCGCCATCTCCGAGGCGCTCCGTTTCGAACGGGTGGCGGTGCAGCTGCTCGGCGACGACGGCACGCACCAGACGGCCGCGGCCGTCGGCTTCTCCGTCGGCGAGAACAACGGCGCGCCGATCACCGCGGACGAGCTCGAGCGGCTCCTCCAACCCGAGTTCGACGTCGCCGGCTGCTTCGTGATCCCCCACGAGGAGGCGCGTCGCCTGCTGCCCGATCGCCCTGTGGGCTACCGCTCGCAGCGGGACGGTCGCGGACCGTTCGCGTGGCACAACGACTGGCTCTTCGTGCCGCTCCACGATCGCCGTGGACGGCGCATCGGTTACCTCTGGGCTGACGATCCGATCGACCGGCTTCGCCCCGACCCCGAGCGGCTGCAGATCCTGCGCGCGTTCGCGAACCAGGCGACCACCGCCCTCGAACAGGCAGCGCAGTTCGAAGAGATCCAGAACGCGTACGAGCACCATCGCGCCTTGATCGACGCATCCCCGATCGCAATCATCGACTTCGAGCTCGACGGGCGCGTTCGCGCTTGGAACACCGGAGCGACCGAGATCTTCGGCTTCACCGCGGACGAAGCGATCGGACGCGTCAACCCGACCGTTCCCGAGGAGGATCTGCCCTTCTTCCTCACCAACATGGCGCGGATCGCCGAAGGGGAGACGATGCGCGACCTCGACGTGCTTCGCCTCCACCGTGACGGTTCGTTGATCGACGTCGGCATCTCCGCCGGCCCGATCCGCGACGCGCACGGTGCGGTGATCGGCGTCATCGCACTGCTGATCGACTTGACCGCTCGCAAGCGCTCCGAACGCGCGCTGCTCGCCAGCGAGGGCCGCAAGGATGCCGTGCTCCGCTCGTCCCTCGACTGCGCGGTGATCGTCGACCATGAGGGCCTCGTCACGGAGGTCAACCCTGCGACGGAAGAGACCTTCGGCTGGACGCGCCCCGACGCGGTCGGCAAGCGCTTCCTCGAGCTCGTCGTCGCACCCGAGCACCACGAGGAGCTCGCCGAGGTCTTGAGGACCGGCACAGGATCGTTGCTCGGCGTGCGCCTCGAGATCAACGCCCTTCGCTCGGACCACCGCACGTTCCCCGCGGAAGTCGCGATCACCCGCGTCGACGTCCCCGGGCCGTTGCTCTTCGCCGTGTCGCTGCGTGACGTGACCAAGCGCCGAGAGCGCGAGGAGCGCCTGAAGCAGGCAGAGGCGAAGTACCGCACCCTCGTCGAGCAGATCCCGCTCGCCACATACATCAACGACACGGGCATGCCGGTGTCGACGAAGTACATGAGCCCGCAGATCGAGACGATGCTCGGCTTCCCGGTCTCCGACTGGCTCCAGCCCGACTTTTTCATCACGCGGCTTCACCCGGACGACCACGAACGCGTGCTGGCCGCGGTCGAGCAGACGCACAACGCCGGCCAGGACTTCCGCTGCGAATACCGGCTGACCGCAGCCGACGGCAGCACGGTGTGGGTGCTCGACGAAACGGTCGCTGTGCGCGACGAGGAATACCGTCCAATCTTCCTCCAGGGCTTCCTGGTGGACGTCACCGATCGCCGCGCCTCAGACGATGCACTGCGCGCAAGCGAAGAGCTGCACCGTCTCGTCGTCGAGGGGTCACGAGACGTGATCGTCCTCCTTGAACCGTGCGGCACCGTTCGCTACGCATCACCGGCCGTCCAGACCGTCCTCGGCTGGCAGCCCGACGAGGTCGTCGGCCGCAAGTGGGCGGACGACGTGCATCCCGAAGACGCCGAGGCCGTCGACGCGTACTTCAAGAATCGCCAGGCAGGCGTCGACGCACCCCCGCTCGGCGTGCGGGTCCAACATCAGGACGGCTCGTGGGTCGCTCTCGAGGGCTCGCTGTCGGCGACGCGTGCCCCGGACGGGACGGTCACCGGGTACGTCGGCGTCTCTAGGCCATTGCAGCGGTCTGTGCTGCGACCCGCCGCCAGCTAGACCAGCCGCCCTCGTACGAGCGCACGTCGCCGTCCCGCACCTCGAGGATGCGGTCCGCGATGCGGTCCAGGAAGTACCGGTCGTGCGAGACGAAGATCGCCGTGCCCTCGAAGCTCTCGAGTGCGCTCTCGAGCATCTCGACGGACTCGATGTCGAGGTGGTTCGTCGGCTCGTCGAGCAACAGGCAGTTGGCCCCTTCCAGCATCAGGAGGAGCAGCTGCAGCCGCGTCCATTCGCCGCCGGACAGGGAATCGAGCGGCCGCCGGACCTGCTCATAGTTGAACAGGAACTTCATCAGCCTCGACACCGCCTCCCCTTCGGAGATCGGCGCCGCACGCCGCACGAGCTCGAGCGGCGTGGCCTTGGGATCGTCCGGGCGTCGGTCCTGCTCGAGGCGGCCGAAGCGGATCGACGGTCCCGCCTTTCGCTCTCCCTCGCTCGGTTCGAGCTCTCCGGCAAGTACGCGGAGCAACACCGACTTTCCGGCCCCGTTGTCGCCGACGACGCCGACACGCTCGCCGCGCAGTACGGTCAGATCGACGTCGACGAGGATCGGACGGTCGCCGAGCTCGACGCCCACCGAGCCGAGCTCGACCACTCGCTCACCGCCGCGCGCGTGGGGGCGCAGTTCGAGTGCGATCTTGCGGCGTTCCAGCACGGGACGATCGACCTTGTCCATGCGGTCGATCTGGCGCTGTTTGTTGCGCGCCTGCTTGATGTGGCGTTCGTCGACAACGCGACTCGCCCAGTCCTTGAAGCGGCGGATCGCCTCTTCGAGGCGAGCGATCTCCTTCTGCTGCGTCACGTACATCTGCTGCTGACGCTGCAGCTCGAGCTCCCGCGCGACCGTGTACGCCGAATAGTTCCCCGGCCACATGCGCACCTTCCCGTCTGACAGCTCGGCGATCTCCGCGACGGTCTCGTCGAGCAGATAGCGGTCGTGCGAGACCGCGACGACCGCCCCGTCGAACGATCGCATCAGCAGCTCCATCCGCTCGCGCGCCTCGACGTCGAGGTGCGCTTCCGGCTCGTCGAGCAGCAGCACATCCGGATCGCGGAGGAGGCATGCGGCGAGGCCGACCAGCTTGCGCTGGCCGCCCGAGAGCACGCGCGTCGAGCGGGCAAGGTCTTCGTCTGCGAGGCCGACGTCGACGAGGAGCGCACGCGCGCGCCCCCCGAATCCCGGGCCGCCTGCAGCGGTCCACCGCTCCAGCAGTCCCTCCTGGCGCTTGAGCAGCTTCGTCAGACGATCGAGGTCTTCCCCGGTCTCGCCGAGCGCGCGCTCGACCACCGCCAGTTCCTGTTCCAGCTCGTCCAGGTCGGGGCGCGCCGCACGCAGAGTCTCGAGCGCGTGCCGCGCATCGCCCTCGAGCTGCTGTGGCAGGAACGCGACCGTGAGGCCACGACGCTGCGTCACCTCCCCCGCGTCGGCATGCTCCTCGCCGGCGAGGATCCGCAGTAGCGTCGACTTGCCGCCGCCGTTCGGGCCGATCACGCCCATGCGAACGCCCGGCTCGATGTCGAAGTCGAGCCCGTCGAGGATCAGCCGGGAGCCGAAGCTCTTCGCGATGCCGCGTACCTGCAAGAGGGACATGCGTTCAGGCTAGCCCCGGCGCGCCGCAGTGTCGTCGCCCCGGAGGACGAGTTCGCGTCCGGCTACTTCGCCTTGAAGCTGGCCTTCTGTGTCGTCCCGTCCACGAACTTGAGCACCAGCTGGCGGCACGTGCCCGAGGCCCACCCGGAACTCGGCGTCTTCCAGACGTAGCTGTACCGCTGCGAGCCCGCGTCATAGCTCAGCGAACTGCCGCCGGCGGTGACGGTCTGCTCGATCAGATCCGTGGCCGCTGAGGTCGAACAGGAGATCGTCTCCATCCGCGGGTAGCCGGTGACGAAGATCGAAAGCCCGCGGTTGCCGCCGAGCCCGAACTTCACCGGAACCGCCTGACCGGGCTTGATCACGTTCAGCGTCGGCAGGTTGTCGATCGGCGAGAAGAAACCGGTGAAGGGCCAGATCACGGTGTAGCTGCACGTGCCCGTGCCCGCGTGCCCCGCGTTGTCCACAGCAGTGACGGTCACGGTGTGCGGCCCGATCGCAGACGTGTCGAGCGGCGTCGTTCCGCTCGCGGCGCCGAGGATCCCGGAGACGTTGTCGGTTGCCTCCCACGAAGCCGTCGCGCTCGCATTGATGATTGGGCCGGTCGGGCACGTCACCGTGACGGTGGGCGGCAGAGTGTCGATGAAGAAGACACCCGCGGCCTTCGAGCCGTCAGAGCCGCGCGCTTCGACGACGTGGCTCCCATCACCGCTCAGGGAGATCGCGCCTGTCGCGGGCGCGAAGGCCCCGCCGTCGACGCTGACGGAAACCGAGTCGGCTCCGCCGCTCGCTGCAGGCGTCACCGAAAGCGGTCCGGTGTACCACGAGCCCGCGTCAGGTGCGCGGCTCGGTGTCAGCGTGATCGGGCCGCCCGGTGCCGGTAGCGGTTGGGCGTCGAAGTACCGGCCCTTGTTCGAGCTGTAGCCGCAGTTGCCGGCGACGTCGCAGACCTCGACGAAGTACTGGACGGCGGTGCCGCTGAACCCGGCGCCGCCGGACCAAGCTCCGGTCGCCGAGTTGAACTGCAGCGGAAGCGCCAGCCACGTGCCGGTGTTGTCAACGTCGTAGACGACTTGCGCGAGGGCCACGGTTCCAGGGTTACCGGTCTGGGTCAGATCACGGAAGCGACCGGAGAACGTCACTGCGCCCCCGGAGAGGAAGGCGTCGATCGAATCGACCGTCGGCGGGGTGAAGTCGGTGCTCGACGAGTAGGCGACGCGACCGGAGATGCGCGTCCACTTCCGCTCCACGCCGGTGTGAGTGGCGTCGTCGGTGAAGAATTGGCCGGTCGTGAGGTTCAGGTTCTGGCGCAGCCCGTTCGCATCGTTGAGGGAGACCAGCGTCGGCACCTTGGTGGGCCACGCCTGGTCGGCGAATTGTGGCTCCGGTTCGTTCGCGGACAGGTCGAGAGTCGGTCGGACGTTGTCCGGGTTGAACGGCGTGAGGTCACTGCTCGTCAGCCCGTCGACGAGGACTCCATGCGCAACGGTGCCCGATCGGGTCGCCGGCAGCGACACGAACGGCTGCAGCGGGCGATAGTTCGGAGCCTGCACCTGGCCAGCGTTCGTGAGGTACTGGCCGTGGTCGCCCGACTGCGCGGTGAAGGTCGGGACAACATCGAACGACGCGACCTGCGCACTCGTCGACGGAAGTGCCGTGAGCGTGCCTTGGCTCGGGCTCGTCGAGCTTGCCGCGCCGCGAATCGGATCCGGGGAGGCTGTGGGCGCCGGGGCGTTCGGCGCACCGACCGCTGCAGGAGCGACGCCGACGCCGTACATCGGCAGCCCGTAGAGCTCTGCCTCGGAGAGCGTCTTCTCGTCGTACGAGCTGAAGGCGGTGCGTCCGAGGTAGTAGCTCTGCTTCGCATTGGCGAGCGCCGCGCCGATGGAAACCGACCCGTTGAGGTTTCCGGCGAATCCGGCCATGAGCTCCTCGGAGAACGCCACGCTGTCGGTGTTGCCAAGGCCGAAGCCGGTGTTCCCGACGAACGATGTGCCCGACCCGGCGAAGTACTCCGACCAGTCGAGCTTGTCGGGCGAGGCGGAGCCGACGATCGCATCGGTGGTCTGGAACCCGGCGTGGCAGCCCATCGTGAAGAAGATGCCGCCCGAAAGCGCATAGGGCCCGGTCGGGGTCAGGTCGGCGGTGGTGATCAGGTTCGACTGGTCCCCGTTCGCAGCGAGCGCCTGGTGGTTGTCGTAGTGGCCGTTCCAGTCATTGATCGCGGCAGAGCCACCGTTCGGGAACGCAGCGGCGAGCAACTGAGCCTTCGACCACGTGTCGTTGATCAGCGTGCGCGCGGGGCTCGCCCCGAGGAAAGTGTTGAGACGCGACTGCACCTGCGTGCTGCCATCTGTCACGAAGTCGTATCCCGACACGAAGGCTGTCGAACGGGCCAGCGTGCCGCCGGAGGTCTCGAAGCGGCTGACGGCGCCAATGATCTGCGAAGGCTTCTCGACGAGGCGGCCGCCGATCAGGTCGGGCACGAACAGCTGCCTCCCACTCGCAGGTATCGGCCGTGTGTCGAGGTACGGATCGTCTGTGAGGAGGTTGCCGGTGGCGAGCGCGCCGTAGTACTCGTTCCTTGCAAACGAGCTCGCGAATCCGCTCTCGTTGGCGATGCGCGAGAGATCGGGGATCCTGAAGAACGGAATCTGGTCGTCACCGCCGGCGAAGACGACGTACTTGAGACCCGGACGCGCTGCCTTCACCTCCGCGATCTTGTCGGCGATCGCGTTGGCGATGGCGTTTGCAGCGTTGCTGTCACATGGATTCTGATCCCACGCGTTGTACTGCGACTGCGCGAGTGCGTCGACCGGGATCACGGCACCGCTCACGCCGAGCGTGCGGTCGCCCGCAAGGTGATTGAGCGCAGACACGACGTCAGCCTGGGTCGTGCCCCCATACGTGTCGCCGATCCGCTTCCCGTTCACGAGGATGAGCGTGTTCAGGTCGAGGGGCATCGAGTCGATGGTCGGGAGCGAGCCGGCCGCTCCTGTGCCGCTACTGACGAAGCTGCGCGCGGTGCACATGAGGTTGAGCGGAGCCTGGGTCGTCACGCGCAAGCTGTAGGGCTTCGGGCTCGAGGCGCCGTTGTAGCCGTAGACGGCGATCAGCGCATAGCCCGCGCCGCCCGGTGAGACCATGCCGACGTCCTCGTCGTCGGTGCTGCGATTCGCAGAGACCTGCACGGCCGGGATGCCCGGGTCCGGGACGTCCTGGAGGGCGGTCGGCGTCAACTGCGGATTCGACCCGCCCTGGGTGTTGATCGACTGGTCGGGAACCGTGCCGTCCTGAAGCGCTGCGCCCGTGGCGGTCGTCGTCCTCACCGACGTCGTCTGACTCGCGTAGAGCGCGAGGTCGTAGTCGGCCGGGAGGTTCGTAAGGTGAACGAGCAGACGCGTTCCGGCCGGCGGCAGCGCGACCTTGTAGTAGTCGACGTCCCCGCGGCTCGCGACCACCGACTGCTGAACGGCCGTGTCGGGACTGAGCGTCGGAAGCTCGGCGGGGTTGTCGTTCGGCTCGAAGCTGTCCGTAACGCCGAACGAGGCGGTGCTCAGGCTCGTCGTTCCCCCTGCCGAGACCCGCACGCTGGCCTGCGCCGGGCCGACATCCGTGCCCGAGAATGCCGAGAAACGGAGCGTGTGGCCGACGCCGAGCGACGTCGACGGGATGTTCCACGTGGCACGGTCGCCGTCTACGGTCGGATCGGCCAATGTGGTGGAGAACTCGTTCCCGGCCGACGTGAGCCTCGCGGAGCCGGGCACGACGTCGAAGCCGGACGGCAACGTCACCTTGACCGAGACTGCTCCGACGCCGCTACCGAATGCGGTGAACGACGCCGTCATGTTGAGCCGCGGCCGGTGGCTGTCGAACACGGAGAGCAGGCGGGGACTGAGCGTCTCCCACGGAACGTCCGCACGCTTCACGAGCAACCCGATCAGGTCACCAAGGGTCGCCCGGGTACCGGCGAGGCTTTGTTCGAGATCACCGATCGTCAAGGCCCCGTAGAAGTGAAGGTCTCCGAGCGTCAGCGGCCCGAGGGCGGCAGCGTCGATGTCGGAAAGGAGGGCCGAGCTCTTGATCGCGCCCAGGTCCGCGGCTGTGCCGAGAGTTCCGGTGACGCAGTCCAGTCCCGCCGTGGTGCAGCTCGTGATCACGTTGGTGCGGACAGCGAGGTCGGCGATCTTGATTCCACGGAAGAGCGAGGAAGAGCCGTCCGGGGCGTGCGCGGCGAGGATGCTCGTGAGGGACAGGCCGTTGATCGGAGTCCCCGCGAGAGTGAGACCGTTGATCGGCAACCCGTTGAGCGGCGACGCCGACACGTCGAGACCGTTGATCGGCAACCCGTTGATCGGCAACCCGTTGATCGGGAGGCCATTGATCGGCAACCCGTTGAGCGGCAACCCGTTGATCGGCGCGCCTGCGAGCGCCAGAGAGAAGAGACTCTGGTTGCCGATCGCGGTGATGGTGCAATTCGTTGCCGGGGTCACGACGCTCTGGCACCACGCCTGCAAGGACGCGAGCGCGTCGGAAGGAAGTCCGAGCCCGTTGATCGGCGTCGACCCGAGGACGAGCGCCCCGATCGTCATCCGGCCGAGGGTGCTGTTCGACAGATCGAGTTGCCCGAGCGTCAGGTGTGCGATCGCCGCCGGCTGTGGCGTCGGCAGAGCAAGCACCTGCTGGAGCGTGATGGTCTGCAGCGGGAGCCCCGCAAGCGGCGTCCCCGCGAGCGCCGCCGCCCAGCCTCCGGGCGTCGTCAGTGGTAGCCCATTGAGCGGCAGCCCGTTGATCGGGAGGCCATTGATCGGCAACCCGTTGATCGGCAGGCCATTGATCGGCAACCCGTTGATCGGGAGGCCATTGATCGGCAACCCATTGATCGGCAGGCCGTTGATGGGCGCCGGCGTCGTTCCCGATGGCACCGGTTCGAACGCCCGCAACGGAAGGTCGACGAGCGCGTCGTTCGACCCGGACATGCCGACGGAGGCGTCTACAGAAAGGTGGGCATCGGTGGCATCGGAGGCCAGCGCGACGGCATATACCGCCGCGTTGTCGCAGCGGTACTCAACGCAGTTGTCCTGCGTCTCGAGCCACTGGACGTGCAGCGTCTGCCCTTGCGATGCTGCGGCGTACCGGATCGTGTAAATCCCCGAACGGACGTCGACGGCCGGTGGCAGCGTGTCGACGTAGTTCGGCGCCGAGCCGTCGCTCAGGGACGCTGTGAGTTGGCCGCTCGCCCTGTTCGTGGCGACGTACACGGTGAGGGTGCGTACGGCGGTGCCTGCCGGGACGTCGAAGGAGAAGCCTTTGCCCTGGGTCGACACGCTCGTCGGCGGCTCGCCGTTGTGCTGGATGCCGGCGCGCGCGCCAGAGCCTTCGGGCTGACTGCCGCCGTCGAACCAGTTGAACAGGAACGGCTGCGCTGCGAACTGCCCGAGGCCGCGCAACGGCGCGCTCGGAGCAGGATCGATGTTCGTCAGGTCGCTGATTCCCGATCCCCCGCCCTTGCGCACGTCGGGGGCAAGGCTCGTGCTCGTGCCCTCGCCGGCGTAGCCCCAGACCGCCCAGTCGATGTTCCCCGCCGCGGTCAGGTCGACGGACGTCGGCGAAGCGATTGGGTCGGGGCTCGCGGCGACCGACCCCGTGAGGCTGGCGGTGGTGTTGCGCACCCCGATCCCGTTGCCGACCGTTGTCGTGTTGCCCGCCGCATCCCGAGCCGTGGCGTACATCGTGGCGCCGAGCGGGACGGTGTCACGGACCGTCGTCGAGTCGAACGTTGCCGTGTACGGCTCGGTCGTGTCGGTGCCGAGGTCGTAGTACGTGGGCGGGTCGTAGTACTGGAAGTGCACGCTGGTGACCCCGACGTTGTCGAAGGCGGTGGCGGCGACCGGAATGCTGGTGCCGCTGAGCACAGAGCCGGCGGCGGGCTGTGTCACACTGACCGT
>JBKJQL010000077.1:0-7021 GCA_046594035.1 Gaiellaceae bacterium | reverse complement strand
CCGAGAACCTCGCGGAATGCGCGGCTCGGCACGGCGAGGACGACGAGATCGGCCTCGTCGTACGGCGCGTCGTCAAGCGTCGCGCGCACGCGAGCACGATGTGTTCCTCGCTGGTCGCGCGACGCTTGACGACGCGCCGTACGACGAGGCCGATCTCGTCGTCCTCGCCGTGCCGAGCCGCGCATTCCGCGAGGTTCTCGGGCACGTACGCGGCAACGCGCCGATTCTGAGTCTCGTCAAGGGACTCGACCCCGAATCGGGGGAGCGGCTCTCGACACTCGTGCTCGATCGCCCGGTCGCAGTGCTCTCCGGACCGAACATGGCGGAGGAGGTAGCGGAGGGTCTGCCGAGCGTCGCCGTGATCGCGTCGGAGGACGAGGCGCTGGCCGCGAGACTGCAGGAGGGGATCACCTCGCCGGTCTTCCGCATCTACGTGCAGACGGATCTGATCGGTGTCGAGCTCTGCGCGGCCGCGAAGAACGTGATCGCACTTGCTGCGGGCGGAGTCGACGGGCTTGGGCTCGGCGACAACGCGAAGGCGGCGCTGATCACGCGCGGGCTCGTGGAGATGGCGCGACTCGGTGAAGCGTGCGGCGCCGAACCGGAGACGTTCTCCGGTCTCGCCGGCATGGGCGACCTGATGGTCACGTGCTTCCACCCAACGGGACGCAACCGCCGGGCCGGCGAGCTGATCGCGCGCGGCGCGACGCCGGAGGAGGCGAAGGCTGCGATCGGTCAGGTCGTCGAGGGGCTCACCACGGCGCCGGTGCTGCGCGACCTCTCGCATCGCGTCGGCGTGGAGTTGCCGATCACCGAAGGGGTCTGTGCCGTGCTCGACGGCTCGCCGCTGCACGAGCTCGCCGCCTCACTGATGGGGCGCAAGGCGACCGCGGAATGAGACGGCTCGCGCTGTTCGCTGCCGCCGCGCTGCTCGCGGCGGGCTGCGGCGGTGCAAAGGCGACGAGTGATGCCGCGGATCTCGTCCCACCGAACGCGCAGTCGTTCGTCGCGCTCCAGACCGATCTCGGTGCGCTGCCGCGGGTGCTCGACCGCTTCCCCGTCGGCCCCCGCGCATTGAAGGCGATCCGGGACACCCTGAAGCTGAGGCGCACGATGGGACCGCAACTCGACCTCGCGTTCTTCAAGGCGGGAAGCGTCGGCTTCACGCAACCGAAGGACGAGAAGGCCTTCGAGGCCTCGCTTGCCCCGGAGCAGGCGCACGCACGGATCCGCGGTTGGACAGTGTTCACCGACGATCCGTCGCTGCTCCACCTCGTGCAGCACCACGAAGGGAAGCTGTCCGAGCTCCCCGCGTACACCGACGCGATCGGCCGGCTGCCAGAGAGGGCCGTCGTGCGCGCCTACGCACGGCCGGGTGCTGTTTCGTCTCTGCCCGGCACGTTTCGGCTCGACACCCTCAACCTCGTCGAGCGCGCGAAGTGGACGTCCGCGGCGCTGAGCGCCAAAGGTAGCGAGCTGAAGCTCGAGGTGCACGCCAAGGGCGCAACTGGGTCGCAGTCGCGGCCGATACCAGACCTCGTCTCGCGGATCCCGGCGAACTCCGTGTTGGCGTTCGGGTTCGGCGGCCCCAGCAGCATCCGGGGCAAGCTCCAGAAGATCGCCGGGGTGGACGTGCAAGAGCTCGCCGACGGGCTGGGCGGACCGGCCGTCGGGTACGCCCGGCCAGGGCTCCCGTTCCCGGAGGTGACGATCGCATCGCGGCCGAGTGATCCGGAGAAGGCGGTCCGCGAGACCGACCGCTTGATCGTGAAGCTCTCCAAAGCCAAGAAGCCACCCGTGACGACGATGGTCGACGGCGTCACGCTCCACGACGTCATGCTCGGCGCGATCGACATCTACTACGGCACGTTCGACGGCCTGTTGGTCGTCACCAACAGCACCGATGCGATCAGCGGCCTTCGCTCGACCGGCGACAAGCTGCAGGTGCCTGGCCTACCCGACAACGCGAACGGGTTCCTCTACCTCGACGTCGAGCGTGCGTTGCCTGCTGCCCGTGTGTTCGCGAAGCTCGCGAACCAGAAGATCCCAGCGCAGCTGGACGCCAATCTGAAGCCGCTGAAAACACTCGTGGCGTACGGCACACGGGAAGGCGATATTCAGAGCATCTTCGTCTTCCTGCAACTTCGGTAACCTGACCCGCAATGGCCGAGCGCTCGTTCCTCTTCACCTCGGAGTCGGTCACCGAAGGCCACCCCGACAAGATCGCCGATCAGATCTCGGACGCTGTCCTCGACGCTGCGCTCACGAACGACCCGATGAGCCGCGTCGCCTGCGAGACGCTGATCACCACGGGGCTCGTGGTCGTCGCCGGCGAGATGACGACCAGCGAGTACATCGACATTCCGCGCCTCGTGCGTGAGACGGTGAAGGGGATCGGTTACACGCGCGCCAAGTACGGCTTCGACGCAGAGACCTGCGGCGTGATCGTGGCGATCGACGAGCAGTCGCCCGACATCGCGCAGGGCGTCGACACCGCGTACGAGGTGCAGCACGACCCGGGTGACGACGATCCGCTCGACAAGGTCGGCGCCGGCGACCAGGGAATGATGTTCGGGTACGCGTCGAACGAGACGCGCGAGCTGATGCCGCTACCGATCATGCTGGCGCACCGCATCACCAAGCGGCTCTCCGAGGTGCGCAAGGCCGACGTGCTGCCGTATCTGCGGCCGGACGGCAAGGCGCAGGTCTCGGTGCGCTACGAGGTCGACGCCGAGGGCCGTCAGCGGCCGGTCGAGATCTAGCGCGTGCTCATCTCGACCCAGCACCGCGAGGGGCTCGACCCCGAAGCGATGATCAAGCCCGATCTGATCGAGCAGGTGCTCCGGCCGATCCTTCCGAAGGATTTCTACGACGAGAAGAGCCTCGACGATCCGACCTTCGTCTACGTGAACCCGACCGGCAAGTTCGTGATCGGCGGGCCGATGGGCGACACCGGCCTGACCGGCCGCAAGATCATCGTCGACACCTACGGAGGCTCGGCGCCGCACGGGGGCGGTGCGTTCTCGGGCAAGGATCCGACGAAGGTCGACCGTTCCGCCGCGTACGCGGCGCGCTACGTGGCGAAGAACGTCGTCGCTGCCGGGCTCGCCGACCGCTGCCAGGTGCAGGTCGCCTATGCGATCGGCGTCGCGCATCCCTTCTCGATCCTCGTCGAGACGTTCGGCACGGAGAAGCTGCCGGTCGCGCGCATCGAGGAGCTCGTCAAGGAGCACTTCGACCTGCGCCCGGCCGCGATCCTTCGCGATCTCGACCTGCGCCGGCCGATCTACAAGAAGACCGCCGCGTACGGCCACTTCGGCCGCGACGACCACGACTTCACGTGGGAGCGCACCGACAAGGCCGAGGCGTTGCGTAGTGCCGCCGGTCTTGCCACGGCGACGGCCTAAGCCTTGGTTCCGAACCTCTGGTTCGGTTTGTGAACCAGGTTCGAGAGTTTCGAGCCTGAACCCCGAGTTCGGAGACTCGTGAACCTGGTTCAAAGAGCGAACCAGGTTCTTCTCTGTATGGGATGCGGCTTGCGTGCAGCTCGCCGCTAGGCGCGCTTGACGAAGAGCCCGGCGGCGGCTTTCTCGCTAATTGCCTTCTCGCCGCCGTTGATCGTGACTCGGAATTGGCTCGCGGCCGGTTCCGCTGCGCGCAGTTCGAGCTCGGTGCCCGGCACGAGACCCTCGTCGTAGAACCAATGCAAGAGGTCGCCGTCATGCTCGGCCAGCCGCACGATCGTCGCGTGCTGGCCCGGCTCGAGATCCGACAACGGCTGCAGTTCGCGGTTCTCCGCCTGCTCGAAGTCGGGGTCGACAGGCCAGCCGTGCGGACAGCGCTGGGGATAGCCGAGCTTCTCGTCGATCCGCTCGATCATCTCGTCGGTGAACGTCCCGCCGAGCTCGTCGGCGTGCACGTGCGCCTCGCCCGCCGTGTAGCCCATGAAGTCGGTGAGCAGCCGTTCGATGATCCTGTGCTTGCGCACGACCTTGCGCGCCCGGTCGGTGCCGGTCGCCGTGAGGATCGCCTCCTTGTGCTCACCGCGCTCGACGAGCCCTTCGGCCTCGAGCCGCTTCAGCATCTCGCCGGCGGACGCGCGCGAGACGCCGAGCATCTCGCCGACGCGGGCGGCGATCGCCTGGGAGGTGCCGGGGGAGGGCTGGTACTCACCGATCGGGAAGGCGAGGAAATAGATCGTCTCGAGGTAGTCGTCGATGCCGTGGCTCGTTGCCATGGCACCGACTGTACTCCTGACATCTCATGTAAGGTGGCCCTTACATGAGCACGACGCAGACGCTGATCCTCGGCGCGATCGCCGGGGCCACGATCTTCCTCGGCCTTCCGATGGGCCGGGTCCACGCACCCGCTGCGCGCCTACGAGCCGCTCTGACGGCCTTCGCCGCCGGGATCCTGATCTTCCTGCTCTGGGACGTGCTCAGTCACGGAGTCCAGCCGGTCGAACTCGCGGTCGAGAAGCAGCACTGGGGACGGCTGGCCGAGATCGGCCCACTGCTCGCCGGCGGCCTCGTCGTCGGCCTGATGGCGCTCGTCTACTACGACCGCTGGATGATGAACAAGCGCTCGACGCCCCTCGTCGGTCCAGGCGCTGCCGCGATCGACGAGTTCGACGGCCGCTCGTGGGTCGAGCGGCTCACACCCGGCCGCCGGCTCGCACTGCTGATCGCGACAGGCATCGGCCTCCATAACTTCGGCGAGGGCCTGGCGATCGGCCAGGCGGCGGCGGCAGACGAGGTCTCGCTCGCGCTGGTGCTGATCATCGGCTTCGCGCTGCACAACGCCACGGAGGGCTTCGGGATCGTCGGGCCGATGTCCGGCGAGTCGGAGCGCCCGAGCTGGGGCTTCCTCGCGCTGATGGGCCTGATCGGCGGCGGCCCGACGTTCCTCGGCACCGTGATCGGCCAGGCGTGGGTCAGTGAGGCCCTCCAGGTCGCATTCTTCGCGGTCGCGGCCGGCTCGATCCTCTACGTGGTGATCCAGCTCCTCGAGGTCTGCCGCCGTTACGCACTGCCCGTCGTCGTCGCCTGGTGGATCCTCGCGGGGCTCGTCCTTGGCTTCGCGACGGACTTCGTGCTCGTAGCTGCAGGGGGTTAACCCCCCATGACCGAGCGCTAAGGCATTCTGGCTCGTTGTGGGCCATTTCTTCCACGCGGTCGGCGTCTTCTTCCACCACCTCGCGTCGGTGCAGTGGCACTTCCTCGGCTACGCGATCGCCTGCCATGTCGCGAAGCTGCTCTTCCGCGCGGGCGCGTGGCGGGCGATTGTCAATGCCGCCTACCCCGAGGCGCGGCTGAAGTTCCGCTGGGCCTTCGGCGCGTGCGCCGCGGGTGTCGGCGTGAACTCCGTCGTGCCGGCGCGCGGCGGTGACCTCGTGAAGCTCTACCTCGTCAAGCACCGCATCCCGGACTCGAGTTACGCGGCCCTCACGCCCACGTTGATCGTCGAGACGATCTTCGACTTTTTCATGGCGGGCGCGATCATCGTCTGGGCGATGACGTCGGGCGTGCTGCCGACGCACGAGCTGTACTCGCGCATCCCGACCGTCGACTGGAAGTTCTTCCTGCGCCATGAGCGGTTCACCGGCATCGCGCTCGCCCTGCTGCTCGTCCTCGCGGTGATCGCGTTCATCTGGGTGCGCCGGCGGGTCGAAGACTTCGGCGTACACGTACGGCAGGGCTTCGCGATTCTCTCCGACCGCCCGCGCTTCTTGCGGCGCGTGATCCTGCCGCAGTCGATCTCGTGGGTCTTCCGCCTCGCGTCGTTGTACTTCTTCCTGAAGGCGTTCGGCGTGCCGGCGAGCGTCCACAACGCGCTCCTCGTGCAGGTCGTCGAGTCGCTCGCGACGCTGTTCCCGGCAACCCCGGGCGGCGCCGGTACGAAGCAGGGGCTGACGGAGTTCCTGTTCCGCGGCCGCGGGGTGGGGCACACGCTGCTGCTCGCATTCAGTGTCGGCATGAACATTGCGATCGTCGTCGTCAACCTGCTGATGGGCCTCGCTGCGATCGGGTTGATGGCGAAGACGCTTTCGTTCAAGAAGCTGCGCCACGCGTCGAAGGCAGAAGAGCAAACCGCCTAGATGATCTGATGCCCTTCGCCTCGATCTACCCGCTCGTGACCGCGCGCGCGGTCGCGCGGGAATTCACCTACGAGGTGGACGAGGGGGTCGGCGTCGGGGCGATCGTGCGCGTGCCTTTCGGCCGCTCGCGTGCGCGGGGCATCGTCACCGCGATCGTCGACTCGGCGCCTCCCGGCGTGGACGCGAGGCCGATCGAGTCGGTGATCGGGCAGATCCCGCCGACGCTCGTCGAGCTCGCGCTGTGGCTCGCCGACTACTACGGGTCGACACCCGCGCGTGCGCTGGCGCTCGTCGCGCCGGAGTCGCCGAAGCGCCGCAAGGAACAGGCGCCTCCAGCGGAGCGGCAGTCGCTCTCCGGCGAGGCGGAGCCCCTGCAGCTCTCGCCGCCGCAGATCGCCGCCGTCGAGCGCATCGTCAACGGCAGTGGCAACTTCCTGCTCTACGGCGCGACGGGCTCCGGCAAGACCGAGGTGTACCTCCAGGCGATCGCGTCGATGCTCGAGCGCGGATTCGGGGCGATCGTGCTCGTGCCGGAGATCGCGCTCGCGCCGCAGACCGTCGGCCGCGTGCGCGCACGGTTCGGCGAGCGGGTCGCGATCCTGCATTCGGGCCTGACGGAGGCGGAACGCCGCGACGAGCGGGAGCGAATCGCGAGCGGCGAGGCTCGTATCGTCGTCGGCGCGCGGTCGGCGATCTTCGCGCCGGTGCGCGGACTCGGCCTGATCGTCGTCGACGAGGAGCACGACGCCTCGTACAAGCAGCAGGAAGGGGCGCGCTATTCGGCCCGCGACCTTGCGGTCTGGCGCGGCCGCAACGAGAACGTCGCGGTCGTGCTCGGCTCGGCCACTCCCTCGCTGGAGAGCTGGCACAACGCCGACGCCGGTCGCTACCGCCGGCTCGCCCTGTCCGGACGGATCGGCGGCG